>JBDQOY010000024.1:0-9935 GCA_040260935.1 Pirellulales bacterium | reverse complement strand
GGCCATGGGGCTGACCAAGCGACGGGACTACAACGGTCGGGTCGCAAAGATTGCCCCAGCCATTGTGATTCCGGCGAACGATGGTGGCCCCGGTATCCTCACGCAGAAGGTGCAGATTCAAGGCGGTGACGACACCTTCACAGTGGGTGGCCCGGAAGGCAACATCTTCACGATTGACAACTACATCAATCCGGCCGATCCAAATCACCTGCACTATTACGTCTGGCGATGGTTCGCCCAGATTGCCGGTGGCACTGATGAGATGATCCGGCATGCGGTTGCTGGAGAGATTGGGAACGACATCGTGGTGACCGGTCGAGGTTTTACGGGCAATGAGCGGTATCGAATTGCTGGTTACAACCGTAGTCAGGAATCATTTCGGGTCTTGATCTACGCTTCGGGTGCCAGCGGACGTGAAACGGCCACTGTAAAGATCCCTAGCACGATCCAGACCGGACGCCACTCCAACACCGGCAGGCTTCGTCACGACTTCTGTGGGGAAGGGTTTGCCGATGGCGAACGCTACCAGGCGCAAGTTGTCACGAAAAACATAGATGGTCGCACAGGAGCCGACCGCGAGCAGCGCGTGTTTGAAACCAGCGTGCGGGTGGTTGCTGACGGGACACTTGAGGCGGTGATCCCCGGTATCAAGCCTTTCACGATGGTCGACTTTGTTCGGGTGCCCGCTCGTTGATCTGGCAGGACGGCATCGAGGGGACGGAGCAACGGAGGAACTGGAATGGCGACCAGGCGGGCAGGACGCCGGCAAGCAAAAGGGTCGGCCATGAAGCCAGTGCTTGGGAATTTGGCCGGGCTCTTGCCGGTGGATGAACAAGCGGCACTTGCCGAGGCGCTGGCCGCCCGGCCGCCGAAGGCGGTGCGACTTCGGCCACCGGCGGCCGGCGGCGCGGCTCAGCCTGGCATGCTTCCGTTCCCGACGGAGCCAGTGCCCTGGTATCCGGCTGGTTGCTTCTGTCTGGAGACCCATCAGCCGGGACGGTACCTCGCCCATGCTGCTGGTGAGTATTTTGTGCAGGATGCAGGCTCGATGCTGGCGCTGAGGCTGCTCGATCTCCAGCCTGCGGAGTGGGTGGCTGATGTCTGTGCCGCCCCTGGCGCCAAGGCCTCGGCCATCCTTGAGCAGGTTGGGCCCGGGGGCGGATTTCTGTTGGCCAACGAGCCGATTCACAGCCGAGTGCCGGCCCTCGGCTACAACCTGGCCCGGGTGGGCTTTCCCCGATACGTGGTGTCAGTCGCCGATCCAGAGCAACTGGTCGTTCGCTGGGATGAGCGGTTTCATGCCGTGCTCGTCGATGCGCCCTGCACGGGACAGACGTTGCTGGGGCGGGGGCGGCAGTCAGCGGCAGCGTTTGCCGATACGAAGATCGCTCACGCGGCGGCCCGGCAGCGGCGGATTCTGGCTGCGGCAGCCCGGTTGGTGATGCCCGGTGGTCGGCTCGTCTACTCAACCTGCACCTTCGCGGTGGAGGAAAACGAGGCGGTCATTGAGGCGTTTCTGCAGCAAGAGGACGACTGGCAGGTTGAGCCACTGCCTGAACTTGCCGCCTGGCAGTCACCCCGCGCACCGGGTGGCTATCGGCTCTATCCTCACCGTGACCGCTGCAGCGGAGCCTATGCCATTCGGCTGCGGCGGCGGGGTGAACTGCCGGCGGCAGCAGGGCTTGTCAACACAGATGGCTCCTTTGAGCCACTCATTGTTGGTGATGAATTGATTGGAGCGACGCGGCATGGCCAGGTGGTGCGACGTGACCAGCGGCAGGAAGGCTGGCCGACTGATCTGGCGCGGCTGGTGTCTGCTGATGCGGGACAGGGCTGTGAACTGGCCTATCGCCCGGGTAAGCATTGGATGCCTGCGCATGGACTCGCCCTGCGACGGGATACCGACTGGCGGCCGCAGGCCACACTCAATCTTGATGCTGCTGCTGCTCAGCAGTTTTTACAGGGGCTCACGCTGCCGACAGGGCCATGTGGCTGGACGGTCGCGACCTGGCGGGGCCATCCACTCGGCTGGCTCCGGGGCAATCGCGAGCGGTGCAACAATGGGCTGCCTGCTGCGGCCCGGTTGGGGTTTGCAGCGGCGGTGGAATGACCCGCCGCCCTGCCGCCCAGCGTCACCGCGGTTGCGTCGAGATGCCATTTGACCCACGATGAGGGCGTGGCAAGCCCTCAGACTGCGTGTGAAAGCAGGCCCTGCCGGTGCGTCATGTCACCGCCGGGCTGCGAGGCCCAATCCCCGAAGGAAGTTCCATGAGACAGGTTGTTGTGTTGGCCCTCGGCGTTTTCCTGCTCGGTCAGGCTGGTCTGCTCGAGGCGGCCACCGATCACCGGCCGGCCAAGCCGAACGTCATCATTATCCTTGCCGACGATCTCGGCTGGCAGGATGTGAAGTGCTACGACATCGATGAGCCGTCCCCGATGGAGACGCCACACCTCGATCGCTTGGCAACCCAGGGGGTGATGTTCTGGCAGGCCTATTCCCCGGCACCGGTCTGTGCTCCGAGCCGAGCAGCCATTCTCAGCGGCCTGCATCCGGCACGGGGGGAGATGACCTCAGTGGCCGGCGGCTTTCCGCCCCATGCCTCACACCCCCGGGCGGAATTGATTTCGCCGTTCTACACGGCGCGGATGCCGGTCGATCGCTACACGATTGCCGAGGCGCTGAAGGCTGATGGCTATCGAACCGGCCACAGTGGCAAGTGGCACATTTCCAAGAATCACTACGACTATCCAAAGCCGTATCGGCATGGGTTTGATGTTTCCACGCACGAGCGGGGCGTGCAGTCAACCATGAAGCCCGATCGGCTGACGGGCTTTGCGACCCGTGACCCCAACGATCCGTATCGGCTGGATGAAAACGGCTTTCCGTTCGATGTGCCACAGCATGCGGCTCTCGAGTTCATCCGGAGCAACAAGAACGAGCCCTTCTTCCTGTACTACGCGACCTGGCTGGTGCATGCACCGATTGTCATGCGCAGCGAGGCCTTGTTGCGGAAGTATGAACGAAAACTGGGGGTGACGATTACTGAGGAGCACAAGGACACCTGGAAGACACCTGGCCAGACGAATCCCTTCTACTGCGCGATGGTCGAGCAGTTTGACTACTACGTTGGGCAGGTCATGCAACTCCTTGCCGATACCGAAGACCCCCGTTGGCCGGGGCACACGCTGGCGGAGAACACCTACGTGTTTTTCACGTCTGACAACGGCGGCATGGAGGGCAGTCGGCACGAGGTCTACACCGACAACGAGCCGTTGGATCGGGGCAAGATCTCATTGAAGGAAGGGGGAACGCGAGTGCCTTTCATGGTGGTTGGCCCGGGGATTCCTGCCGGCGTACAGAGTGATGTGCTGGTCAACGGGCTCGATATCTACCCTACGGTGTTGTCGCTTGTTGGAGCGAAGCGGCCTGCGGGCAAGCGGTTTGATGGCTGTGATCTTTCTCGGCTGTTGACCACGGACCCGACCGACCCGACGCTGGTGCAGGATGCCGCGGGTGATGTCCGGGACAGCATGGTCTGGCATTTTCCCCAAATGGAAAATAGTTCATCCATCCGGGTGGGCGAATACAAACTGTTCCGGAAACATGCCTCGGTTGAGCCCGAGCGATCGTTGTATCGGCTCTACACCGGTGACAGGCAGGCCGTGCGGGGGGACATCGAGGAGCAGCAGGATCTTGCGGCGGAGATGCCCGAGAAAGCGGCGGAACTTGATGCTCGGCTGACGGCGGCCATCCGGGAAATGGGCGGGCGGTTGCACTATCGCAACCCGGACAATCGGGGGCTGCCTGATGTGGACCGAGTACCGGAAGTTGTTGGCCATCGGCAGGAAGGCCGCAGAGTGGTGGTGACCTATCGTGACCGTGGGGCGCAGGTGGTCTATGCCGACCTCATCTATTCCCAGAACGGGGGTCGGGAATGGCAGCGGGCACCAGGCCGACTGGTTGGGGATGATCAGGCGATCCTGACGCTTCCTGAGGGAACGAGCCATTATTTCGTGAACCTGATCGACGAGAACAACTTTCTGGTGATCCATCCACCGATCGATCGGCCAGCGCTCGCCAAGAGCAAGCAAGACTTTCAGGATGTGGCGATCTTCGCGGGCTACCCAGCGCTGCGACAGGCAGCGGCAGTGCCCCTTGAGCAGCTTGCCGAGCAGCGGCTGGCTGCTGGCATGGTGCTGGCAGCCCATGACTTTGAGCAGGAGGGCTTGGAGGGCCTGAACCAGAGTGGGAAGGGCGTTGCTGTAACCCAGGCAGATGCATCAGCGGGCAGGCAGAGCCTGAAGCTCCATGAGGAACCAGGCTTGGAGCGTCCCTGGATGCCGCTGGTTAGCCTGCCGGTGAAGGCCCCGGAGCAGTCTGCACATGAGATTTTTCGGGTGTCCTTTGATGTTCAGCCTGCGGCGGAAGCCCCGGGTGCGATTCAGGTGACGCTGGTAGGTGTCGGAAAAAAGGGTACGGCACAGGCCGCCGGCATGCTGGCACTCAGCGGCGATGGCGTGATGGCGAACGACCAACTTGTGGCACCGCTGCAGCCCGGGGTGTGGCAGCACGTTGAGCTAGCCTGTTCGCTGGCGGCCACTGGTGATCGGATGCTCACGGTGACGGTGCGAACGGCGGACGGACAAGCGTGGAAGGCACAGGTGCCATACAGCAGCTACCTGTTTGAGCGGCCTACGGAACTTCAGGTCATTTCGCTGGGTGAGGTCGGCTCAACGGTGTTCCTCGACAATCTGATCGCCACCGTGGGAGAATGAGCCCCTTGCGAAGAATGCCCTCTGGCGCTGGGCAGTGAGTCCGTACACCTGTGCGGTGTGGTGTGGTCGTCGGGCTCTGTCCACAAAAAAACCCGGCCGGATGGGGATCCGGCCGGGTCGATGTGGCATGAAGGTTGACGTTCAAGGGGGGTGTCAACCCTCAAGCGTTTTCATTCAGACGCCGCAGGACGGCTCGCAGCCGCAGGTGGGCTCACAACCGCAAGCTGGCTCGCAGCCACAAGCTGGCTCGCAGCAGTCGTTGCAGCAGCGACGCTCGGCACGACGGGCCTTCTTGGCCTGGTGATGGCAGCGGATCCGCTCCATCAGGTTGCCGCAGCGGTTCTTCCGCTGACCGCAGCAGCTGTCACAGCCGGCAGGCTCGCAGCCACAAGCCGGCTCACAACCGCAGGTGGGCTCAGCAGCACAGACAGGCTCGCAACCGCAGGTCGGCTCGCAGCCACAGGTGGGTTCGCAACCACAGGCAGGCTCGCAGCAATTTCCTTGAGCCCGGTGATGGTTACCAAAAAGACCAGCTTCGGCGAAGGTGCCGAAACACAACAGAAGAGCGGCTGAAAGACCGCTGAGGTAGAATGCACGACTCATGGGGTGAGCCTCCTTGACACGCGACAGGAAAAAACCACCGAATCCTTTATTCGGAAGGTGAAGCGGCGGAGGCGACCGCGGCTTCGCTCAAGAATGGCACACCCCAAATGAAAGTCAAAATATTCCGGGGGGTTTTTTTCCAGGAAAGTTCTGCTAGAGCCTCGTCCCGCGGCTCGGCGTGGTAGCAAAAAAAGGGGAGAAGCTGTGTTTCAGTGGGAAAATCCCCCGGCTCATGTTCTGAAGAGCCCACCAAAAACGCCGAAAGCCCCTTGTTTCCAAGGAGCTTTCTTCAGTCGGGGCGACACGATTCGAACGTGCGACCTCCTGGTCCCAAACCAGGCGCTCTAGCCAGGCTGAGCTACGCCCCGAAATCAACGGCAGTTGAGATCGGCTTCTCCGCCGAAGCGAAGAAGGAACAGAGTATAGCCGAGTCCGGCCGCCACAGGAGGAGGAGCCGAAAACAGCGGAAATCAGCCCTGTTTTCTACTCGGTCATGAACTCCAGCAGCCGCTCGAATTCGTCAGGATTGCCAAACGGGATCACGATTCGTCCTGCCCCCTTGCTGTTGGCGTGAATCACCACCTTCGTGCCGAGGGCACGGCGAAGTTCACTTTCGAGTGCCACAATCTGGCTCGACCTGCGGCTCGCTGGCCGGCCCGGTTTTCGCTTGGGGGGCGAGGCAACGCCGCTGCCCAACGGCTCGTCGCCGAACGCGGGTTCCGTTCCACCAAGTTCAGCCACCTCATCGGCCCGCAGAATCTCCTTCACATCACTCTCGACGGCTCGCACCGACAGCCCTTCTGCCACCACCCGATTGACCAGCGTCACTTGGTCGTGCTCGTCGCCTAGCGGCAGGAGGGCCCGGGCATGGCCCATCGAAATCGCTCCGCCGCGAAGTTTCTCCTGGACGGCCTCCGGCAATTCCAGCAGGCGGATCAGATTGGCCACGGTCGACCGGTCGACCGATAGCCGCTTCGCCAGTTCGTCCTGCGTGCCTCCCCAGGTCGCCAGATACTGTTTGAAACTGGTCGCCTTCTCGAGCGGATCGAGGTCACGCCGTTGGAGGTTTTCGACGATGGCGATCTCAGACATCTGCCGGTCGTCAACATCGAGAACTCGGACTGGAACCGTTTCCCAGCCCAGTTGCTTGGCCGCTGCCAGCCGCCGCTGGCCTGCGATCAACTGGTACCGGTCGCCCTGCGACCGCACCACGATCGGCTGGACAAGGCCGTGCTCGTTGAGACTGTTGGCCAGTTCGGTCAGATCCTCCGCAGACATTACCGAGCGGGGCTGCCAGGGGTTGGGGTCGATCACGGCGGCAACAATCTCGCTTGACGGTAGTTCGGCGGCGGCCTGCTCGAGGTCTTCGGCCTTGTGCAGGATCAGCTGGGCCGCTGCTGAACGCGTCGAGGCTGCCGCCGGCTGGCTGGCCAGTGCGCCGGTACCGTCCGTTGCCGGAGCAGCTTGATCCATGCCGGCCCGCCCCAACAGGGCCTCAAGCCCTCGCCCCAAACGTCGCTCTCTACTCACAGTCGCGTACCTCCATGCACAGTTCTGTATACGCCCGGGCACCAGCTGACCGGGGCGCGTAATCGAGCACACTCATCGCGTGACTCGGTGCCTCGGACACGGTGACATCCCGCGGGATCACCGTGTCGAAGACGATTTCTCCAAAAAAGTCACGAACCTCCCGCTCGACCTCCGCCGTCAGTTCCAGGCTGGCATCGTGCATGGTGAGCACGATGCCACTAAACGAGAGTCGCCCAGGCCTGGCTGCCATCACGTCACGGATGACTTCAATCATTTGGGTCAGCCCCTCGAGGGCGAAGTATTCACACTGAATAGGCATCAAGACTTCGGTAGAGCCAGCCAAGGCCGTGCGGGTCAGTTCCCCAATGGACGGCGGGCAGTCGATCAGGCAGTAGTCCCAGGCGTTGAGGCCACAGGCAAGATGATTGGCCAGCACCATCGAGCCGTCCCGAGCGGTCTCGGCAATTCGCTCAACGTCGCGAACGCTCCGGCTGCCGGGCAGCAGCGACAGGTTGGTGACGGCCGTGGCGACCACGTTATCAGACAGGGTGGCCTCGGAGACCAGCGGATGGGTCTCGGCGGGCGTGCCGCCGAATCCCGTGGTGGCGTTGCACTGCGGGTCGAGGTCAACCAAAAGGGTACGAAGGCCAGCCTTCGCTAGCCCCGCCGCCACGTTTGAGGCGGTGGTCGTCTTGCCGACGCCGCCCTTCTGATTTGCCACACACACAATCCGACCCATCCGCATATCCCTGCCAATGATTTTGTCATGCACAACGCATGCTTTCGGTGTATCGGCACGAATTGGCATGGCCGTCACACCGGGCGATGCCGCAGCGGCGTTTCACGTGAAACCGCCCAGGTTTGCGCAGCCTTGCTGGCTTGCCTGTTTCACGTGAAACCCCCTGTCCGCCTCATGGCTGTTGCAATTCACTGGGAGCCTGTCTGGCGTCTCGTCTCTTCCCCTTCCACCTGCCATTGCTGCCGGCTGGGGCCGGCGATGCGGGGCCCGGGCCTCAGACGGCCGTAGCCGGGACATGTTTCACATGAAACAGAGCTGAGAAGGCTGGGCCGCCACCAGACGACCGAGGGCCCGAGGCGCCGCCGGCAGCAGGCCTCCGCACGTCTCCCCCCGGGACATTCCTCCCGAAACGGCCACCATCAAAAGAAGAAGGCTGCAGGACCGGGGGGTGGTCCTGCAGCCTTCGACGGGTCCGAACAGTGCGTCCGGAGATTCCCATGAGCCGCCGACTAGTACCGGTAGTACTCAGGCTTGAACGGCCCTTCCACTGGCACGTGGATGTAGGCCGCCTGCTCGGGCGTCAAAGACGTCAGCTTGACGCCCAACTTGTCGAGGTGCAAGCGAGCCACCTCTTCGTCAAGATGCTTGGGCAGCCGGTAGACGTTGACATCATACTTCTCAGGATTCTCCCAGAGTTCGAGTTGGGCCAGCACCTGATTGGTGAAGCTGGTGCTCATCACGAATGACGGATGACCTGTGGCACAGCCGAGGTTCACAAGCCGGCCTTCTGCCAGCACGATGACCGAACGGCCGGAAGGCAGGGTGTAGCGGTCAACCTGTGGCTTCACCTCAACCTTGTTGATGCCAGCCGTGTTCTCTAGCCAGGCGACATCGATTTCAAGGTCGAAGTGGCCAATGTTACAGATGATCGCGTCATTGGGCATCTGCTCGATGTGGCGGCCAAGGACCACGTCCCGGCAGCCGGTGGCGGTGACAAAGATCTGCCCCTTGCTGGCAGCTTCTTCCATGGTGGTCACCACAAAACCCTCCATGTCTGCCTGGAGGGCGTTGATCGGGTCGATTTCGGTGACAATCACCCGGGCCCCGAGCGACTTCATCGCATCGGCGCAGCCCTTGCCGACGTCGCCATAGCCGCAGACCACCACGACCTTGCCGGCCACCATGACGTCGGTGGCCCGTTTGATGCCGTCGGCGAGGCTCTCGCGACAGCCGTAGAGGTTGTCGAACTTGCTCTTGGTGCAGGAGTCATTGACGTTGATCGACGGCAGTTTCAGTTCGCCGTTTTCCTGCATCTGATAGAGCCGGTGCACGCCGGTGGTGGTCTCTTCGGAGAGGCCCTTGATGCCCCCAAGCAGTTCGGGGAACTTGTCGTGCACCATGGCGGTGAGATCGCCACCGTCATCCAGAATCAGGTTGAGCGGTTCCCCATCAGGGAAGAACACCGTCTGCTCAATGCACCAGTCGAACTCTTCGTCAGTCATGCCCTTCCAGGCATAGACGGGAATGCCAGCCTTGGCGATCGCCGCTGCAGCGTGGTCTTGCGTTGAGAAGATGTTGCAACTGCTCCAGGTGACCTCTGCGCCGAGTTCGACGAGCGTCTCGATCAGGACGGCCGTCTGAATGGTCATGTGCAGGCAGCCGGCAATGCGAGCCCCGGTGAGCGGCTTGGTTTTGCCAAACTTCTCCCGGAGGGCCATCAGGCCCGGCATTTCATTCTCGGCCAGCATGATTTCCTTCCGGCCCCAGTCGGCCAGGGACATGTCGGCAACTTTATATGGGAGACGGGTATCAACGTGGGCCACGGAATCCTCCTGGTGCGAGAGTTGGAGTCTCTAAATGGCGGCAGCCTGCCGCCGAACGCTTCGTACGCTCGATCGTTCCGATTGTAGCGGTTTGGGCCGCGGCGCACAGGTTGCAAACTTGGCAGCTGGCTGGCCTTTTTGGTCAGGCCCGGACCTGTCCACCGGGCAGGGCCTGACCCCGCGGGAGCGAAGGCCGGGCGTCAGGGTGTGCCGGGCATGCTAGCACTGGCAGCAAACGCAGCTCGGGCCGCTGCCACAAATCGCGCGACGCGGTCGGGATCTTTCCGGCCGGGCGCGGTTTCGACACCGCTGGCCGTATCGACGGCGGCCATGCGGCTGGTGCGGACTGCCGCTGCCACGTTCTCTGGGGTGAGGCCGCCGTCGATACGGCCAGCGGTGTCGAAACCGCGCCCGGCCGGAAAGATCCCGACCGCGTCGCGCGATTTGTGGCAGCGGCCCGAGCT
>JBDQOY010000274.1:0-7810 GCA_040260935.1 Pirellulales bacterium | reverse complement strand
GCCTGCCCGTAGTCTACCAACGCTCGCGCCGGATGCCTGTCGGGCATTGTTGACGGGGCGGCGACCACGAACCCTATGTCACTCAGCGGGGAGGGTGACACGAAAAACACGAAAACCGCTGCATTCGCAGCCATGATGCCGCGGATTCTTCATGATTCGGATCGCAACGGCGTCCGGCACGCCCTGCATCTGCGCGAGGACGACCGGTCGGCTCGGGTGTTACATGCCCGGTGGGCAGGGCTGGGTCTGAACGCCCGCCTCATAGGCGACTGGTGTCACCATTCCAGGACTGCCGCACGGATCGTACGCCGGAGGACACGGCATGGTTGCACCGGTCGGCACAATGGCCCCCGGGGAAACGGTCTGCGAATAGCCGCCGGGCGCGGCCATAGGCATGGTGGGGGGAACGACAGCACCCGGCGGGAGCGGTGTCTGCACTGCACTGGCGGCAGGATAGGCAACAGGCTGAGCCGGCAACTGCTGTTGAGGCATTCCCGGTTGCGGGTAGACAGGCGGCGCATACGGCGGCGCATAGGCATAGGGCTGCCGATGGTGGGCACAGCCAACAAAAAGACACGGCAACAAGCCGCAAAGAACCGCCGGATTAACGCGAAACATGGGACGCTTCATCGGTTTCATTCCTGCAAGAGCCCGCCTGAGAACGGGACAGTAAAGCTGGCAGGCTGGTGAAGCAAGGCCGCTTTTGCGGCTTGTTGGCGGCCGCTTGCTCAGTCTGCCGCCGCAAACAGGGCGATGCTTGCCGTGAAACCATGCACGCAGTTTTTGCGGCCGATTGGGCCCAGTTCGCCTTGGGCAAAAAAGCCCGCCGCCGGGACCGGCCCCAAGGCCTCTTGGAGACACAAGGCGTCGTGGCTCGGCGCAGGAAACAGCCGGGTGCCACGGCCGTTGCAGGTGAATACAAGGCAGCCTGCCGGCGGACGCTCGACTTCGTGGCGGAGCAGTTCGCTGAGGTCTTCGTGGGCGGTATCCGCATCCCGCACATGGAACTGCACGGTCTGGCCGACCCGGATCTGGTCGCCGATGGCAACGACTCCCGTCTCTGGGTCAGCACCGAGGACGTTGCGGACCAGAAAATCACCGCGACCGAACCGATCCTGATACTCGCTAGCAACCCGCCCTAGGTGCAGCGACGTCCGCATTAGCCGCCGGTCACGATCGTCCAGGCCGCCGTAGAGGTCCTGCAACTGGGTAAACGCAGGGCGACCTCCCAACTCGACCAGCATGTTGTCAGTTGCTTTCGTCACCACAAGGGGCTGCCCGATTGGCCGACAGCCCTGCGACACGAGGGGCCGCACCCTGGTTGCCCCACTGATCAAGACACCAACCGCTCCAGCAGTGAACGTCTGCCGGTTGAGCAGCAGCGTGTTCGCTCCTGGGCGACCACCACCACTGGCCATCCCTCCGATCACAGGAAGACCCGGGTGGTCCTCGTCGAGCCGTTGGATCAGTCTGTCCACAGGAAAAGAAAAAGGGTCAGCGACCAGCAAGAGCGTTCCCTGCTCGGGCCAGTGGAGATCGGCGGGCCAGCCCTGAAAGGAGCCGCCGTCGGGCGTCTGGGTGTAATCGATTGCAAAAGGAGTGACTGTCGTGCCCGGCAGTCGGGCCGTCCAGACCGCGACCGCCGGTTCGCGTTCACGTTCGCGGTCCCCTGCCAAGACACCTTCAGCCGTGGTTCCGATCAGGCAGCGACTGGGGGCGAGGTCACCCAGCATTTCAAAGGCAGGCCGGAGGGCATTGCCATACGAGCCGGTTGCGAAGATGAAGGTGAGATCAGCCGGCTCGCCACCAAGCGGCTGGTGGGCCTCATCAACGGCTTGCTTGACTGCGTCGGCAAGGTCTGCCTGGGTCGCCATGGCGGCGCCACAGCGGATGGCCGGCGATGCCCCGCGTGCTGTAGATGACGGCATGATTGCTTTCGAGAATCAGTGGGGCTATGCAGTGATTTCGGTAAATGACTCGATGCACTCGTGGTCGTAAAGGCTCTCGAGTGGTCGGTTGCCAGGACGAATCACCGCCCCCGTCGCCATGCCTGCCGCACGCGCGGCATCAAGTTCTGCGCCGACGTCGCTCAGGAAAAGAATCTGCCGTGGTGGCAAGCCCATATCGGCGGCGATCGCCGTGTAACTGGACTGCTCGCGTTTCGGCCCCGTGGTGGTGTCGTAGTGGGCCCGCAGGAAGCGGGTGAGGTCACCCGCGGCGGTGTGGCCGAAGAACAGTTTCTGGGCCTCAATCGAGCCAGATGAGTAGATCCGCACATCAAGGCCAGAGCCCGCCCAGTGTTCGAGCGCGGGCGGGACATCGTCAAAGACGTGGGCGAGGAGTTCTCCCGATTGAAACCCACTCCGCCAGATCATGCCCTGCAAGGCTTTCAGGGGTGTCGATTTCACATCTCGGTTGATCAGGTTGATCGCGGCAAAAACGAGTTGACTGCGGCCTTCTGGTGTCGCCGGCGATCCCTCGCAGCCGGTTTCGGTCACCAGGTCGGCAACGGCTGACTGAACGGCAGCCTCTTCGAAATGGTTGTCGAGGAATGTCGCAAGGTGGGCTTTTGCGTACGCGAACAGGACGTCATACACAAAGGCGATTGACGATGTTGTTCCCTCGACATCCAGCAGCAGCCCCTGGCCGCCGAAAACGATCACGAGGCGGCTCCGCTGTCACCGCCCAGAAACGCTGGACCAAGGCAGAGCGGCTCGTACGCGGCATGGACACCATCGTCGAGATAATGCGGCGTCCAGCCAGACTGATCCTGAAACAAGCGAATCGCCCGGATGCGTCGCTCTCGGCAGAGGTCAAACCAGTGCCGCGTGCCCAGCGGCACACTGATCATGTCACCGGCCCAGACCTCAATACCAAACACCGGTCGATCCATCGGATTAATGTGAAAGACACCACTCCCCTGCAGGATGAATCGCACCTCATCCTCGGTATGGGTGTGTTCCTGGTTGAACTTTTCGAGCATCGCATCCAAGTTTGGCGTGTCGGGATAGACGTCAATGACATCGGCGGTGACAAAACCGCCCCGCTCTTTCAGGACGTCGATTTCTGGCTTGTACGACGCGAGAATGGCCTCGGACGGAGCAGCAGGATCAACCCGGTCTTCGAGGGGCCAGACGTCGTAGTCAATGCCGTGGTCGGCAAGAAAGGCCTTGATTGCAAGAGGGTCTGAAATCCGGCGTGATTCAGCCGGGACACTGACGATGGCCATGGCGTTGGTGCTCCAGAGACAGGGAAGGGCTCAGCGTGGGCGATGGGCAAATCAGGCAGAAGGCAACATTCGCTGCCGGGCCGTCACCTCGAAGAGGAACTCATGGATCTCAATGTGACGGCGAGCCTCTGCAAGGGTTCGGCCCCAGGTATAGAGGCCGTGGCCCGACAGCAGGAACCCGTGCAGAGGCGGACGACTGCCACCCGCCCAGTCGGCAGCCGCAAAGACGTCGCGAATGCGGTCGGAGAGTTCGACCATGTCCTGACTGTTGGCAAAGACTGGCACCCGCGCCGTGGTCTGGTGAGTGGAGATGCCCTCGAGCCCCTTGAGCATTTCATAGCCCTCGATCTCAAGCATCGCCACATCCTTCCCAGCGGCGAGACTGCCTCGGGAAAGAATGGTGCCCCAGACCGAGTGGGTATGAAGAATGGCTCCAACGTTCGGAACCAGTTCAGCAATCAAACAGTGCAGCAGCGTCTCGGCCGATGATTTCCGTCCGGCCGCAGCAGCCGGATCGAGCAGGTGCCCAGCCGCATCAACCCGCAAAATGTCGTCGCGGCTGAGGGCCGACTTATCCTTGCCGCTCGCGGTAATCAGCAATTCCAACGGATCGCGGTCCGCGACCACCGAGTAATTGCTGCTGGTACCGAGGGACCAGCCCCGGGCATGAAACTCCCGCCCGATCGCCCGCAGGCCATCGATGGGGTCATTCGATTCTGTCCAGCTGAGGCTGGCCGGTTCGCAGGCGAGGTGGTTCATGGCAGAAATGTAGGCGATTGTCACGGAGGCTCGCAACCTGCCTCTTTCCTGGTAGGGGATAGAATACGGAAGGCTGTTGGCTGTCATGCCCAGCAGCGGGCCACACGTTTCGGCGTGCCGCCTGTGCTTTTTCTCCGCTTTCGTCGTTGGTATCTGCCATGGCCTTACCCCATCCGCTGATTCTGGTGCCAACCGCTGGCGAGAGCGAGTTGATCGCAGAGGCTTTTGCTCACGTAGGCCGGACGGATCTGGTGATTGACCACTGTGGATTTGGGCCCATTACTGCCGCCGCGCGAACCGCTGACCTGCTGGCCCGCACGTCGCCGGCTGCAGTCTGGCTGGTGGGCATTGCAGGGTGTTTTGGGGAAACGCTTGAAGTCGGACGGGCCTATCGGTTCGGACAGGTGGCCTGCCATGGGGTGGGCGTGGGCACGGGGCTCACGTTTACGTCGGCTGCGGAACTCGGCTGGCCACAGGTTGTTGACGAGTTCTCGGAAGAGCGACACCAGCGGTCAAGCGATACCGTTCCGCTTGCAGTCGCGGCCAGCGATTCTGCATCCAGTGATCGGTTGCTGCTGACAGTCTGTTCGGCCTCGGCCGACAGCAACGAGGCGGCGGCCCGCCAAGCCCGTTGGCCTACCGCTGTGGCAGAAGACATGGAGGGGTTTGGCGTTGCCCTTGCCTGCCGACTGAGGCAGGTGCCGTGCACGATTGTCCGGGGCATTTCCAACCGCGTCGGTGACCGCGACAAATCAAACTGGCAGATGGCAGCGGCGGCTCAGGCGGCAGCCGACCTGGTGATCGCATCGCTGGAGACAGGGGCATGACGCAGCCAATACGCCTGGGTATCTCGACCTGCCCCAACGATACCTTTGCCTTTCACGGGCTGCTGACCCGGGCCGTCGACTGGCGCGGCTTGGTGTTCGAGGTTGAACTGCTCGACATCCAGCAGCTCAACGCGGGGCTGTTCGATCACCGCTTTGATGTTGCAAAAACTAGTTTCCATGCTGCCTTGCGACTCACTGCCGACTATCTGGTGCTGCCCAGTGGTTCAGCGGTTGGATTTGGTGTCGGCCCGCTTTTACTTGCTGCAACGGATGCTGGCAGGCCAGCCTTGGCAGATCAGTGCACCCTTTGCCCTGGAGCCGATACGACCGCCACCCTGCTCTTTCGCTTGTTCTACGGCGAGACCACTCGGGTGGAACAGGTGGTTTTTTCTGACATCATGCCGCGACTTGCTCGTGGTGAGGCAGACTTTGGCGTCTGCATTCACGAGGGGCGGTTCACCTGGCAGCAGCATGGCCTGACGCTTATTGATGATCTCGGGAGTCGTTGGGAGAACGAAACCGGATCCCCCCTGCCCCTCGGCGGACTCGTGGCGAGCCGCGGCCTGGGGCCCGAAGTGACCGCAACCGTCCAGGAGGTGATCCATGATTCCCTGCAGTACGCACGACGTCAGCCGGCGGCGGCGTTGCCAACGATGCGTCGGTATGCCCAAGAACTTGGTGACGATGTGCTGATGCAGCATGTCGAGCTCTACGTCAACGACTGGACAGTCGACCTTGGAGAGGGTGGCCGGCAGGCACTGGCAACTCTCTCCAAGTGGGCGGCGGCAGCCGGGATAGGGTCTGGACAGCCTCTCGAGGTCTTCCGGCCGTGACCCCCGCACGGCGTCTTACGGTGCCGCCTGACGATAGACCCAGAGATCGTGGTGAAACGCACTTGGCGTCGGCAGCATGGCAGGGGGAACGACGTCCGAGAGTTTGGCGGCGGTGCCCTCCTCAGGTTTTTCCCGCAGTCCGTAGCCGAGTAGTCGCTTCCACTCGCAGTCGCCCTCACCCAGGGAGTATCCGACCGCATCGCGATAGTAGTCGGCTTTGGGGCTGTCCGGGTCGATCGCCAGCCGGAGGGGCTCCTGTGGCACCAGCGCGGCGGGGTCCGTTGTGATCAGTTCCCTGCCGGTGCGGCGGTCTTCCAATAGGAACAGCGGCAGGCTGCCAGGAATCGGCTTCGCGGCAAGCCACATCGTTGCCCGATCACCGGTGTCAGCAACCCTATCCTGCTCGATGCAGACCGACAGGCGACGCGTTGTGGCGGGGTCAAAGGTGAGTTGGCCATAGTCCACATGCTCGACCAGCCCGTCGGCCAGTTCCATCGCCCGGTCACGGCGATTCACCACGAGAAAACTGCGGTACCAGATCGTGGAGCCAGGGGCGAGGTTGAGTTGTGGAATGGCGACTGCCACCTCGTAATTTCGCCAGGAGTTGGCCGGCCGCGTCTGCCAGTCAGCCGGCAACTGAGGCAGCATGTGGCGATAGATGGTTTCGCCGCGCTGAAACGCCTGTCCAGGCTTCGCTGAAGGCGGCACGGCAGCATCGAGGTGTCTGTCGCGACCAAACACCAACACCAGCGCTGGGCTGTCTGGGGCGGCCGTCACGCTGCTGATGTTCCAGCCACCTGTCTTGCGAACACCGACGGCCCCGCCGTGCGTCTGGAACCATTTACGATCGAGGAAGCCGCCGTCGGCCGCTCGGACCGCATGAACGGGCAGGCTGGAAATTCGGGTGCCGCCCCAGGGAGCATTGAGCCAGTCGAAGACAACATCCTCGCGGGTGCTGAAGTTGTGCACGACATAGGTCAGCTCAATGATGCCATCCCCGAGGTCGCGGGTCTGCACAAAATAGAGCAGCGGCGAGCGGTGCACTGTTTTGAGCTGGGGGACAACGCCCCAATTGAGGGTCCGGACGGTCCGCCCATTGGCCGGCATGTCAGCGGCAAGCAACGGGCAGTAAAAGGCGTCACCGGCGACCGATGTGATGGCGGAAAAGAGCAAACGCGGCATGTTCGTGGACGACAGCCCTTTTGCATCACGAATGGCAAGGCAGCGCCGGCCGCCGGCAGCGACTGCGTCGGTCACGGAGATGGTGGCCTGCTTGTCTGGGGCCTCTCCAATGACCGTCAGGCGGGGATACGTCTCACAATCGACGTCGAGTGGCGTCTCGGTCCCTGCCGGTGTGCTGCGGGTCACTCGCAGATTGTCGAGATAGGTGGTGCAGTCCTCGTCCGCCAATGCCATAAACGCCATCCAGCCAAGCCCAGCCGCCGGGGGAATGCTGACGGTTGCAGCCTGAACGATGCCGTCCCTCGGTTGTACACGCACCTGCACCAGCGTTGGAGTGGTGCTGGTCGGCTCGAATCCCAGCTCAACATGATGCCAGATTCCTGGCGTGAGGCCTCCGATTGGCTGGCCTTCGAACGTCACCCCTGTTTCGCGAAGCCGCAGGCTGCCGAGCGTCTGCCAAGGCGTGTTGGCTCGGTGTGGCGCCCGCAGCAGCAGCGAGGTGTCACCGGGATGCTCCCGATCAAGCATGACATCGAAGGCAATCGTAATCGTGCCGGAATCGAGGAACGCCGTACGGTAAGCACCCGATTTGTGAACGAAGAACGTGGCGGCGTAGCCCGCCTGTTTTGCCTGATCGGCAACGGCTTTTGGGGTGTTGTTGTAAGGCGGGCAGACCGCGACAAACTGCCAGACTTCATCGTTCCACGGGTTGGATGCCGACTGCGGCGGCACGCTTTCGCCGAACGCCGCCCGCAACGAGTAGAGCTGCCCACCCTGCCCAATGCGGAGGGAGAAATCCGTGGCGGTCGTCTGCCGATGCGTCAGTTCAGCCAGGAACACCGTCTGTTCGTCGAGATGCTTGTCCCAGACGGAGCCGCTGGGCTGATACGCGGTCGAAAGGGTTGTTGTTCCTTGATGCGGCGGCGGGCGGGTGGCAGTGCTCGGGGGAAACAGATCGAGCAAGGCCGCAGAGGCAGGGC
>JBDQOY010000273.1:0-2642 GCA_040260935.1 Pirellulales bacterium | reverse complement strand
GGCGGGGGCGCAGACGTAGCAGGTGGGGTCTGGGGCCGGCTCGCCATGCTGGTAGATTGCCTCGAACTCTTCGTGGGGATCGGCCGAGAAGACGAAATTGTGATGCAGCAGCTGGTTGTAGCGGCGGTCGAGGCCGAGGTAGAGAACGACACCGGAACAGGCCGGTTCGTAGGTGCGGCGGCCAAGGAAGCGGCGCTGCGGAGGGCCATCCAGCAGTTCCCGATGGGTGCGGACGCTGTCAGAGTTGCTGACCACGGCACCGCCGCGGATCGTCTCTCCGTCGGCCGTCACCACGCCGGTGGCCTTGCCGTTTTCGACGACGATCCGCCGAATGGCAGTGTTCGTGCGGACCTCAACACCGAGGTCCTGGGCAAGTTTGGCGAGGGCCTTCGGCTCCGCGCGGGTGCCGCCCCGTGGATACCAGACGCCGTCGCGAGATTGCATGCTGGCAATACCGCAGAGCACGGCCGGAGAGGACTCAGGGCAACTGCCAACATACTGCGTGTAGTGGTCGAGCATCTGGGCTGCCCGGCTGTCGGGCAGGAAGGACCGGATGGTGCCAGCCACACTGTGTCCCGGCCGCATCCGCATCACCTCTTTGAGGATCGACAGATTGAAACTGCGGCGGGGATCGAACATGTCTTTGAGGCCGCCGACTGATCTCCAGAAGAAAAATTCATCCGAGAGTTTGTGGAGTTGTTTGGCCAGTTCCATGAACCGGGCATAGCCCTCGCCTGCCCCCTTTCCCGGCGCGAAGGCATCGAGCGTGGCCCGCATCGAATCGATATCGGCCTTGAGGTCGAGCGTGCTGCCATCATCGAAGAAACTTCGCCACTGCGGGTCGAGGGGAATCAGGTCGAGCGCCGATTCCAGCGGTTGGCCCGCTTCAGCGAAAATCCGCCGCAGAACCTCGGGGATGGTCAGGATGGTGGGGCCCATGTCGAACCGGTAGCCCTGGTCTCGCCACACGGCGGCCTTCCCCCCGAGCCATTCGTTTTTCTCGCAGAGCACCACTGCGTATCCCCGCGCTGCCAGCGTGCAGGCCGCCGCCAGTCCGCCCAGTCCGCTGCCAATAACGATCACGCGGTTGCTGACTTCGTCATCGGTCAGCACTGCCGAACGCCTAGCCGGCCGCTCACCCGTCGTCGCAGTGGGCTCAAACTCGGAGTCTGCTGTCATCCTGTCCATCTTCGCGTGCTCGTTGGTGGTGAGGTGTACTCGAGAGGCGTGGGCTCGTCGTGTCCGATTAGTGGCTGCTGCCGACCGATTCGGCGTCGTTTGTTGCCGCAGTTGCCCAGGGATCGTTGATGCCGGTGCCGAGTTGCTCGGTTGTGGGGGGCAGTCCGAGGTCTTGCAGCAGCAGGTTCGAGGTGATTTTCGCTGACGAATAAATTACCGGCAGGCCGCTGCCGGGATGCGTCCCGCCCCCGACCAGGTACATTCCATCGATGTCCTCAAAGCGGTTATGCGGCCGCATGTGCAGCATCTGATTGAGGTCATGCGACAGGTTGAAGGTTGCGCCACGGTAGATGGCGTAATCTTCCTGCCAGTCGTCTGGGGTGACCATCTTCTCGTAGCGGATTCTCGACCTCACATCGTGGATGCCAATCTTTTCGAGTTGGTCGAGAATCACTTCGCGAAAGCCACTTGCCTCCCGCCGCCAGTCGATGTTGGGGTGCCGGTGGCTGACTGGGCTGAGCACGTAGAGTGTGCTCATGCCGCTGGGGGCGAGGGTCGGGTCGGTGACCGAGGCATTTTGCACGTACATTGACGGGTCGCGGCTAAGCCGATTGCGGCGTTCAATGTCTGCCAGGTTGTCGCGGTAATTCTCGGCCAGGTAGATTGTGTGGTGGGGAACGTTGTCGTAGCGGCCCTCGATGCCAAGGTAGAGCATGAAGGTCGAGCAGGAGTATCGCCGCGAGGCGATGTGCTTGTCATTCCAGCGACGGCGGAGATCGTCAGGCACCAGTCGCGTCATCGCCCGGGCAAAGTCGGCGTTCACCACGGTGGCGTCTGCTTCATAGGTTGCCTGCGGAGTGGTCACTGCGGTGATGCGGCGGCCCGAGAAGGTCATCGATTCGACCGGCTCGTTGTAGTGAATTTCAACACCCATCTCTTCGGCGAGCCGGGCCATGGTTGCCGACACTGCACCGCAGCCACCGATCGGATGGAAGACCCCGTGCTCGTATTCGAGGAACGAAAGGATCGAAAACAGGCTGGGGCACCGGAACGGCGACATGCCGAGATATTTTGATTGAAAGGTGAAGGCCAGGCGAATCCGTTCGTCACTGAAAAACCGGCCCAGTTCGGCGTCGAGGCTCTTCCACGGCTTCAGGAGGGGGACCAACTTGAGCAGGTCGGGTTTGGCCAGATCCGACCACCGCTCGAACGGCTGCTCCAGGAACGGGGCGAAGCGGACAAACTTCTCGCGGGTCTCCTCCATGAACCTCGTGAAGGCTCCGCGGTCATTCGGCGAGAGTTTGGCAACCGCCTCCTCCATGCCGGCGATGTCGGGCGTGGCCAGCAGTTCTCCGCCAGCTCCGAAGGCCAGCCGGTACTGCGGGTCGAGTTTGACCATCTCGACCTCTTCGCGGAGGTCGTAGCCGCAGGTCTGGAAGATGTCGGCCAGAATCCGCGGGTAG
>JBDQOY010000023.1:0-7018 GCA_040260935.1 Pirellulales bacterium | reverse complement strand
GCGCAAGCTGAGGGAATTCGCGCCGCCTGTCGTAGAGCAACGCACACTCCCTCGGCTCGCGCCTCGGGCTTGGGTGAAACGCAACATCATGCGTCGGTGCCACCCCACAAAAGCCCGAAGCGCAAGCTGAGGGAATGCCCGCCGCGTATTGTGGAGCAACGCACACTCCCTCGGCTCGCGCCTCGGGCTTGGGTGAAACGCAACATCATGCGTCGGTGCCACCCCACAAAAGCCCGGACCGCACGCTGAGGGACTTCGCGACGGATACGGCACAGCAACGCTGTGCCCTAGACCCCTACGTGGTCGCTTCGGCTTCGATCCAGGCTCGAAGCGTCTTGTAATCGGTCTTCCCTGTCCCGAGCACGGGGATGGCGTCAACAACCCGAACCTCATCGAGACGCATCACACCCCGCAGCCCTGCCTCCAGGAGTATGTCCGACGCTTCCCGCAGGCTGAGCTCCTCTGTCGTGAACAACACAATCTGCCGGCCAGTGGGCGTCTCAATTCCCTCGACGGCCACCTTGGGCCCGTTCTCGTCAGCTGGGAACTTCTTTTGCAGCGGGCCTTCAATCGCCGGCAACGAAATCATCTCTCCGCCAGCCTTGAGAAACCGCTTCAATCGCCCGCGGAACCGGAGGTACCCATCGTCATCCACCGAGACCAGATCACCTGTTCGGTACCACCGCTCACCTTGCACCTCGAGAAACGGGCTCGGCCCTTCGTAGGCATGGTAGCCCTCAAAGATCGATGCCCCGCGAACCAGGAGCATGCCGGTTTCGCCCTCAGCAACGGGCTCATGGGTCTCGTGATGCACAATCTTTGACTCGACATGCCCGACCGGCCGGCCGATGCTGCCATGCTTGATCTTGTCGAGCCGATTGGCAGCCACCACCGGCGAGCATTCCGTGATGCCATACCCCTCCAGAATCGTGGCCTCCGGCGCCTTCTCTCGACACAGCGTATAGGTCGACTCCGGACAGGCCTCGGCGCCAGTGATGATCTTGTGCAGGCTCGCCAGCTCATTCCCGCTGCAATGATTCAGGATGTAACTCAGGAAAGTCGGTGTCGTGAATAGGAGCGTCGGGTGATAGGCCCCGATGAGGCGGACCAGTCCGGCCGCATCTGTCGGGTCGGCGTACCGGACGCTGCGGATCCCTGCCAACTGCGGCAGCAGCACATTGCCGGTCAACCCAAACGAGTGAAACGGCGGCAGGAAGCCGAGCAGTCGGTCATTGGCGTTCGGTCGGAGCACATCGAGGCTGTCGATGATGTTGGTCAGCAGGTTGCGATGCGTCAGCGGCACGGTCTTGGGTGCAGACTCCGAGCCCGACGTAAACAAAAAGACGGCCGGGTCCGTTTCGTGCTGCGTCGGCAGGTTTCGCAGCAGGCGACCGGGACGTAAGCGGGCGGTGAGCATTGTGCTGATCGCCTCAGCCTTCCCGATCGTCTGCTTAACCTCCTCGAGAAACAGGTAATCCGCCCCAGACACCTCAACCCCGAGCCGATCGACGAGGCGACTCGATGAAATCACCTGCTTGACGCCGGTCACCTCGATCCCGTGGGCAAGATTCGCCGGGCCCGTTGTCCAGTTCATCATCACTGGTGTCTTGCCGGCGAGATGGAGACCAAAAAAGACCAAGTCCGCCGCGACACTGGCCGGCAACATCACGCCAACATGCGGTTCTGAAATGGCCGCAAACCGGCGGGCCATCAGCGTCGCCCCGACCAGCAAACGCTGGCGGGACAAGAGGCCCGACAGCGGATCGCCGGTGGCCGCAGCCTCAGGCGCCTCCAGCATCCGCCGCACGAACGCGGCCGCCACCGTCTCATCCAGCAGCCACTCCGCACCACTCCCCGAGGTGCCCCCCGCCATCGGCACAAACCACGCCTTAGGCACAGCAAGTGGTTTCGCTGCCTCCGGGCCGGCTAGTTTTCCATCGGCCAAGGCCCAGAGCCCTCCCAGCGTGTCAACCACCGTGTCGCTCTGGAAGCCGAACTGCTGTTCGATCCGCAGGGCAAGTTCCATCCGGTCGAGGCTGTCGAGACCAAGATCCTCCAGGCGGGTCGCCGCCTGGCACTCGGCCTCATCGAGATCACGCTTCAGAAAGGAGGCCAGCAGTTCGTTGACCTGCCCAATGGTCTTGCTGGCGATGGCCGCTGCATCAACCGTCTCCGCCTGCGGTGGTGAGTAGGAACCCGTCGTCGGCCCGAACAACCAGTTGTACCGAACGAAAATCGGATCATGGGGAGCATCGACGTTGTACCAATCTTCCAGAAACCGATTGAACGACTCCCGCGACTCAAGCGGCAGCCGTTCCCGGGCGATCGGTTCGACGTGCAGATGGACTCGCCGACGAGGCAGGAAGACCACCAGACTCGCCAGCAGCCACCCCGTTGCCTGGAGCACGGTCTTCGTCAAGTCAGGAGGCTGACCGCCACGGGCACATCCCCAGAGGCTGCCCCACAACCCACTGGTTCGGACCAGCACCACCTGCAGCTCTGGACAGCGACTGACCAACTCGTGAACAAATCGGGCTGAACCGATGATTTCCCGGTTCGTTCGCTGGAGTCTTCCTGACGGATAGATGATGAAACTGTCACCCGCCTGAACCCGCTCGACAATGCTGTCGATCAACTCCTGCGTCCGGCTGGCGGCCGATCGACTTTGCGCCGCCAGATCTGGCACCTCATGCGCCTGCACGAGTTTCATGAGCGGCAGGAGAAACGGCACCCGATAGGTGCCGGAATAAACAAGCGGTCGCAGCTGCGGCTTCAGCCCACGGGCCAGATGTGACATCACCGTCGGAGGATCGATGTAGCAGGGATGGTTTGGCAGCACGAGCACCGGCCCGGTGAGGTCACCAACAGCCTCAAGCCCTGCGACCGTCACGCGGTACCGCAACCGCACAATGAGCCTGATCAGCCCCCAAAACATCGTGTCAATCAGCCAACGCATGGAGCATCCAACTTTCCTGTAAGACCGGGCCAGGCCGAGCGATAGACTTCATGCCGGCTCACCACTGGGCAACGGGGTTTCTCGCCACGTATCGTATCGTCTGCGCAGGCTTGGCCTAAAGCATTTCCCGCCAACTCGCCATCTTCAGGAACACGGCTTCATGAAATCACGCATTTCTCGCACCAGCCTCGTCGCTTCGGCCACCGCCCTGCTCTGCCTGGGAATGATGGCCCCTATGCAGGCCTCTGCCGCCACAGCCAGCCGGCCCAACATCTTGTTCATCTTCAGCGATGACCATGCGCAGCATGCAATCTCGGCCTACGGCTCGACCGTCAACGACACGCCCCACCTCGACCGTCTCGGCGCGGCGGGGGCCATCTTCCCAAACTCGTTCGTCACGAACTCCATCTGCACGCCCAGCCGGGCGACGCTGCTGACGGGCCAATATTCACATCGCAACGGCGTGCCTGTTTTCAATCGATTTGATGGCAGCCGCGACACCGTTGCCAAGCGTCTGCAGGCCGCCGGCTATCACACCGGCATGATCGGCAAGTGGCATCTGGGCAGCACCCCGACCGGCTTCGACCGCTGGATCGTGCTACCAGGTCAGGGTGCCTACTGGGACCCCCAGTTTCAGACACCCGCCGGAACGCTCAGTCTCACCGGTCACACGAGCCCACTGACCGGTCAACTCGGCATCGAGTTCATGAAGACCCGGCCCACCGCCCAGCCCTTCTTCCTGATGCTGCACCACAAGGCGCCCCATCGGAATTGGGATCCTGACACCATCAACAAGCAACGGTTTGCCGGAAAGACGTTCCCCGAGCCAGCCACCCTGTGGGACGACTACGCCACGCGGCCAGCCGCGCTTCCGGAGAACAGGCAGACCATTGCGAATGACCTCAGCCGGCGGGATCTCAAACTCGTCCCGCCCGAAGGCCTCAGCGACCGCGAACGGAACACCTGGCTGAACAAGAACCCAACCAGCCTCACCGTGGATGGACGTGAACTCACCGGCGCCGCGCTCGTAAAGTGGAAGTTCCAGCGGTACATGCAGGACTATCTCGCTTGCGTCCAGGGTGTCGATGACAGTGTTGGTGAGGTTCTCGACTACCTCGACACCAGCGGCCTGGCCGACAACACGATCGTCATCTATTCCTCTGACAACGGCTGGTATCTGGGCGACCTCGGACTCTACGACAAGCGGTTCATGTATGAACCTGGTCTGCGGGTGCCCCTGCTGGCCCGTGGCCCCGGCATCCGATCAGGCCTGCGGCCCGATGCCTTTGTCGCCAACATCGACCTCGCCCCGACCTTTCTTGACCTTGCCGGCGTCGCCATTCCCGACTCGATGCAGGGCCGCAGCCTGAAACCGCTGCTGTCAGGGAAAACGCCCGCCGACTGGCGACAAACGGTCTACTATCGCTACTACCACGCCCCAGGCCACCACAACACGCGGGCCCACTATGGGGTTCGGACGGCCACTCACAAACTGATCCACTACTGGAAAAAAGACGCCTGGGAACTCTTCGACCTGACCACCGACCCCACCGAACAGCACAACCTGCTCTTTCCGTCCCCAGAAGAGGCCCCTGCCGCGGTTCAACAACGCTTCGCGGAACTTCGGGCTGAAATCGGCAGACTCCAGCAGGTCTACGGAGACACTGGCCAATACGCCGATCCCGCCGACTGGCCCGCCGGTGGCGTTGGTGGCGAACGAGGGCTCCCGAACCTTGGCACCCTCTCCGTCGCCGAAGCCATTGAGCGGTCAACCAGCCAACACCCCTGACCGCCGCGCGGGCGGATTGCCGCCTGCAAGGCTCAGTGGCTTGCCTCTACTACGACTGCAACTCGGTCGACCGCTGGCTCTCTTGGGGTGGGTTTGAGATAGGCGTCGTAGCCCGTCTTGAGGATCAACCCCGCGACAATCGCGAGAAACACCCGCCGAACAAACCCGCTGCCCCGGTGCAGGGCCAGCCAGGTGCCCAGGCTCGCGCCGGCAACATTCACCACGGCCAGCGGACCGACGAGGCCCCACCAGATCAGGCCGCCAAGGGAAAACATCGTGATGGCCGCGAGGTTGGTGGTGGCGTTGAGCAGTTTGGCTGCGGCCGACGCGTGCAAGAAGTCATAGCCCAGCACCCGGACGAACAGGAACACGAAAAAGCTCCCGGTGCCGGGCCCGAAGAAGCCGTCATAAAACCCGAGCCCGAGCGCGATCAACCCGGCCCAGAGCATTTCGTGACGCGGCGTCTGCAGGGGTGCGTGATCACGGCCGAAATGCCGATTGATCAGGGTGTAGGCAAAGACCCCCGACAGCACGATTGGCAGCACCTTCCGGAGCCATTCAGAGGGCACCTGCGTCAGTACCCACGCGCCAGCGAGGCCCCCGACCGCCGCCAGACCAACTGCAGGCAGCAGCCGCCCCCACGGCAGGGACACCCGTTTCGCATACGAACGAGCCGCCCACGCGGTGCCCCAGACCATGCCGCCCTTGGTGGTGCCGAAAATGGTCGGCAGCGGCGTGTTCGGAAATACACCCAGCATCACGGGGAGCGTGACCAGACCGCCACCCCCAGCGATCGCATTGACGAAGCCACCAAGAAAGGAGCCAACAAGAACAAACGTCAGATCAAAGGCCGTCATCCGGCAGCATCACCCTTCCAGGCACGTGGCACCAACCGCCTGCGCCTACTTGGCCTGATAGACGTGCACATCTTGCTGCGGGTACGGAATTGAGATGCCAGCCTCGTCAAACTCCTTCTTCACAGCCGCCATGACTTCCCAGTAAATCGTCCAATAGTCGCCGGTCTTCGACCAGGGCCGCACAATAAAGTTCACCGCAGAGTCGGCCAACTCATTCATGCGAATCAGCGGGGCCGGATCCTTCAGCACCAACGGATGCCCCGCCACAATCCGCTCCAGAATTGCCTGGGCGGCCTCGACGTTGTCGCCATAACTGATCCCAAACGTCATATCGATCCGGCGGGTGTCACTGGCCGTGGCATTGGTGATGGTGTCTCCGCCAATCTTGCCGTTAGGCACGATCATCAGTTTGTTGTCGAATGTACGAATCGTCGTCGACAGCATGTTCATCGAGTCGACGATGCCGCTGACACCCCCGGCATCAATCACGTCACCAACATCGAATGGGCGGTAGGCCAATATAAGGAGCCCTTGCGCAAAATTGGAAAGGGTGCCCTGCAACGCCAGACCAATCACAAAGGCGGCACCACCGATCAGCGCAAGCACCGGGCTGGTATTGATCCCGAGGGCCGACAGCGACACGACCAGCCCCAGCAGCAGCGTTCCCTGCCGCACAAAATTGACCATGAAGGTCCGCAGCAACGACGATGCTCCCTTGATGCGACTCAGTGCCTGCCCGGTGAGTCGACTGAGCACCTTGGAGAGCAGGAAGGCAGCGAACAAAATCACCAGGAAACTGACGACATTCGCCAGCCACCGCAACCCTCCCTGGGCTGACAGCAGCCAATCCTTGGCAAACGCAATGACGGTGCGGGCGTTGCCCAGATCGACCTCCATTCCACTGACTGCCGAAGCGTAGAGGCGAAACTCCTTGACGTCTCCTCCCTTCCGCTCCCAGTCGTCGAGCACCACCCCGAGACGGTCAATCAGCGTCTCGCGATCTTCTTGCAGGCGGGCCAATTCAGCCCCAACCGCCCCTGACTCAGCCCGGCCCCCTTGCCGGAGGCGAATACCGCTAATCTCGGCCACTTTGGCCTTGAGACGATCACGCCAGGTCGTGGCCTCCCCGGCTAAGTCCTCTGCTGTCAGCGGCCGCACCTGAAGCCGAACCGCCTCTCGGGACGGCATAGCGACTTCCGAGACAGGCCCGTGCGTTGCAGCCGTCGTGTCCGCCGCCGCCAGCGACCGCTGTCCGCTGGGCAAGCCGCCAACCAGCGCCGCAGCCAAAGCGATGCAGGCCGGAACCAGGCTTCCCCGAACTTCTGCCGTCAATCTTCGCTGTTTCATTATCTGTTCTTCCCGCAGAAAAGGCATACCTGACTTGTCAGAGGATAGCCCCGGTGGACACTTGTACTC
>JBDQOY010000022.1:0-9970 GCA_040260935.1 Pirellulales bacterium | reverse complement strand
GGCTTGAGCTGAACAACGCGGGGCTTTGGCCGCTGGGCCCAGGCCTCGTCTTCCACCAGTCGTTTTTCCAGGTCACGCACACTGGTGAAATAGGCATCGAGCCGATCACGGTCTCCCCGACCGAGCCGCCGCGTGAGTGACTTGGTGTCATCCGCCACGGCATCCATGATGCTGCGGCCTTCCCTTGCTCGCGCCGCCTGCATCTGCTGCTGCTGTGGCGAGTCGGAAACAAACAGCCGCGTGAACAACCGGGACGGAGACGACTCGGCGGGAATCATCGAACCGTTTTCGGTGTAGGCGGGGCTGTTGCTTCCAGCCAGGGCAAGAACAAGCGATGGAAAGCGGGTCTCGTGCCCCAGATGTTTTGCCAGCAACTGGTCAATCGAAATCGTGTTTCGGGAGGGTGCGCCAGCAGCCATCGGTGCCGCTGTCAGCAAACTTGCCTCGGCCTGATGGCCACCGCTCACCGCTGGATGCGATGTCCCAGACACCACCGTGAACATGTCTCGCAGATCGTTGATACCATCCAGGTATGGCGAAGGCGTATAGCCACGGCCTGACTCCTGAGGGTTGAGGTTGTCCGCCACCAGGCCCAGCCCCAGCGTCATCGCCACAAACCGGCGCGGCGGCTGTGTTGGGCCCCTTGCGAAGGCTGGTCGCATGGCTGAGAGCCACGGCATCGCCATGCTGATCCCCACACCCCGCAACAGCGTTCGGCGAGGAATTGATCGCTGGGCGTCAATATAAAAATGCGGTTTCATCTCACCCCTTGCTGGCTAGCAGTTTTTCACGGCCCTGGTTCCTCTCATGCCATGTCGACGTGCGGCAAGGCATTATTCACCGTCTTGCCGTCCACTTGTTTGGCCCCTCACTTCGAGCGAAACACCTCACTTGCGACCACCTCCGTGAGCAGGGTTTTTAGTCCATAGCCGGACGCTTTTGCTGCCACGACAATCTCCTCAACAGCCCGGCGGTCACGGAAGGACAATTCACCGCCTGTGCCATAAACCAGCAGATGCCCCACCATCCCGCGGGCAATGTCAGCAGGCTGCAGGGCGAGTTCATGTTTGAGTTCATCGATGCCACTGAACGCCCGGCCGTCGGGCAACTTACCTGACGCATCAATTGGCTGCGACGCCTGTGTTTTCCCTTTCGCGAAGGAACGATAGCTGGTCCGCCACTGCCCCGCTGGGTCAAATGACTCAAGGGCAAACCCGTATGGGTCCATCTGTCGGTGACAGCTTGCACATGATGCGTCAGCCTGATGCTTCGCAAGTTGCTCGCGAATCGTCGTCGCCCCGCGAATATCTGGTTCGATTGCCGGCACGCCTGCCGGTGGTGGCGGAATCGTGAGCCCCAACAGCCGTTCCGCGAACCAGGCACCACGCACCACGGGTGAGGTTGTCGTGCCATTAGCTGTCACCTTAAGCACCGCCCCGAGTGTCAACACGCCTCCCCGATGACTGCTGCTAGGCAGTGCAACCTGTCGCACCTGCCCCCCCACGACGCCCTCAACCCCATAAAAGCGGGCCAGCCGACTATTCAGAAACGAATGGTCCGCGGCAACGAGATTCACGACCGGTCCGTCCTCATGCAGTAAGCCGCCAATGAATGCATGGGCCTCGTCGAGCATGGCCATCTGGACAATCGGGTCGAACAACCAATACCTCCGGCGATCCGGCACCGTAAAATCGATCTGATCAAGATCGAGCCATTCCGCGGTAAAATCCTTGGTGAACTGCCGCTCTGCCTCGGTTGGCCCATCATCCGCAGCAGCGCCTCGAGCGAGCATCCGTCCGACCTGTTGCCGAAGCACCGCAGGCTTGTGCAGCGTGCCACTCCTGGCGGACGCCAACAACGCCTGGTCGGGTGGCCCCCCGGTCAAGAAATAACTCAGTCGGGAAGCGAGGGCATAGTCATCGAGCAGGGCCGGCTGTTCATTGAAGTACAAAAATCCAGGAGCACAGAGGATTGCCCGGTATCCCATCCGAAGTGCGACCGCCAGTGACTTTGACTCTGCATGGGCCGTCTTTGCCAATTCGACATACGCAGCAACTTCCTCCGGTGCCACCGGTCGCCGAAAGGCCCGCTCCGCAAAGGCTTTGATCAATTCCTCAATCGCCTTGAGCGGCTCCCCCGAGACCGGCTTGGAGAGCCCCGCAACCTTTGTTTGTTCGATCCGCAGGTCACCGAAGAGTTTTGCTCGGGTTTCACTGGCAGGCCTACGAAAAACCCGGTGCATTTCCAGTCGATTGATGGCAATACCGGGCACCTCTTGGGGCTCACCCTCACCCACCCCGACTTGGCCGCCTTCAAACCGGGCGCGTTTGACAGTCGCATCTTGCGGCCTGATCTCCAGCATGTGGCCACGCGGCAACCAGGTTTCGAACGCAATGACCGCCGGTTCCGCTCCGGCCTCAAAACTGCGGACGGGTTCAAGCAACGGAGCCGTCGAAACGCAGGGGCCACGGTGAATGGCCGTCCACACCCCACCCCCCTCCGGCAACTTGATCCCATGCGCGGTCAGCCGGAATTGGTACCAACCATCAACCGGTGCCTTGGTGGCAGGGATGCGGCCGTAATAGGGCATCGTGCATGACCAGACCACCGCTTCTCCCTCACGCATCTCAGGCTCTCGGCAACGGCGGCGCGGGTTCTTGCGGGCAACCTCAGCCACACTCAAGTCCCGCTGCAGAACCTTTTCCGTCTCGAACACTCGCCTGAAGGCCTCATCGAGCGCCTCGTCAACAACAGCAAGATGCCGAGCGAGGTAGTGCCGGGAAATCGACTGGAACTCTGCCACCGTGGTAAACCCGCGTGGCCGCCCTTCCTCGGGCAGGTGATTGGCCAGCGGAATATCGATGCCGAGCAACTCGTGCAGGGACCGCTCCACCTGCAACCGGGTCAGCCGCCGACCCCGCACTCGCCCCAGACGGGCGTCTCGCTTCTGCTGGGTTGACGAAAGCCATCCACCCGCAACCCGAACCGCCTTTTCTCGCTCTGCTGCATTCGGCAGTTCAGCCTCTGCCGGAGGCATCTCGCCGGCAGCCACCCGGTCGATGATCCGTGTCCAGACATGATCGTGATCGGTATCGTTTGGATTAAGGCCGTGTGATAGCGATCCGGTGAGGTCGAGGCCTGCCTCGGCGTCTGCCCCGGTATGACAGTCAAGACACCGGGCCTCAAGAAAGGCGCTGACTGCCTCGGGGGGCTCAATGCCAGCCGCAAGACTGCGCATCTGCGAACTCGTACATACCAGCACCAACACAATCCAGGCACAGCGATGGCTGGTGAGGCACGGGCCCAACAGACACAGCGTCCTGTGAAGCAGATTCATGGAGGTTTCTTCGACCAGTTGGCGAGAGGGAGCCAGGTTCTTCCTCTAGGAAACTAGGTCGCCGCCCCCGAATTGCTTAGGGCCCACGCTCTTGCCCTGTAAAAACAGGCAGAAACTGAGCTAGTCGTCGTTGCCCCGGATTTTGGCCAGGACGGTGTAATCCTCCAGCGTCGTGGTGTCGCCCACGGTCTCCCGGCCGGCAGCAATATCCCGCAGCAGTCGCCGCATGATCTTGCCGCTGCGGGTCTTGGGCAGGGACGCCGTGAAATGGATGTCATCCGGCGAGGCAATCGCCCCAATCTGGTGACGGACATGCTGCCGCAATTCCTTCCGCAACGCATCGTCAGGCTCACCGCTTTTGAGCGTTACAAAGACGGCCACCGCTTCACCCTTGACCTCGTGGGGGCGACCAACCGCCGCCGCTTCAGCCACGGTGGGATGACTGACAAGGGCGCTTTCAATCTCGATCGTTGAAAGCCGATGCCCGGCAACGTTCAGCACATCGTCGATTCGCCCCATGATCCAGTAGTAGCCGTCGTCGTCCTGGCGGGCGTTGTCCCCGGCCAGGTACTTGCCCGGCACCCGCGACCAGTAGGTTTCAACGAAGCGTTCTTCATCACCCCAAATGCCCCGCAGCATGCCGGGCCAGGGCTTGGTCATCACCAGCCAACCACCTTCACCCTGTTCGACCGGCGTGCCCTCGGCATCGACAATCTCAGGGCAGACGCCGGGCAGCGGCAGCGTGCAACTGCCTGGCTTGGTGGGCGTACAGCCCGGCAGCGGACTCATCATGATGCCGCCCGTTTCAGTCTGCCACCAGGTATCAACGATGGGGCACCGCTCAGCCCCAATCGTCTCGTGGTACCACATCCAGGCTTCCGGATTGATCCCCTCACCGACCGTCCCCAGCAGCCGCAGGCTGGACAGGTCACGACCATCGATGTGCTCCGGGCCCCATTTCATGAAGGCCCGAATTGCTGTTGGTGCCGTGTAGAAGATCGTTGGCTTCTCTTGCTCGATGATTTCCCAGAAACGGCCCTGATGCGGAGCATCCGGCGCCCCTTCATAGATCAAGATACCGACGCCCGCCGCCAGCGGACCGTAGGTGACGTAGCTGTGGCCAGTAATCCAGCCACAGTCAGCAGTGCACCAGAACAGGTCGTCATCCCGGAGATCAAAGACCCACTCAGCAGTGGTCTTCGCCCACAAGAGATAGCCTGCCGTGGTGTGCTTGATGCCTTTGGGCTTCCCGGTCGATCCACTCGTGTACAGGATGAACAGCGGTGCTTCCGAATCCATCGGCACCGGTGAAAAGTCGACTGGCATATCCGCGACCAGGTCGTGCCACCAGATGTCACGTCCGTCGACCATGGTCACATCCTGTCCGGTCCGCCTGAGTACCACAACATGCTTGACACTGGGTGACTTTTCCAAGGCCTCGTCAACATTGGCCTTCAGGGGCAGCATGCTGCCCCGGCGCCAGCCGCCATCGGCTGTAATCACGGCAACGGCCTGGGCGTCGTTATTGCGATCCGCAATCGCCTCACTCGAAAAGCCGCCGAAAATCACAGAGTGCACTGCGCCAATCCGGGCACAGGCCAGCATGGCGATGACCAGTTCAGGAGTCATCGGCATATAGATTGAGACGACATCGCCCTGCGTGATTCCGAGTCGAGCCAGTCCTGCTGCTGCCCGACTGACCTCGGCCTGCAATTCACGAAAAGTATACGTCCGCCGTTCAGCGGTTGGCTCTCCCACCCAGACCAGCGCCGTCTTGTCACCAAGTCCGGCCGCAACGTGCTGGTCGATACAGGCGGCCGAGGCATTGGTCTGACCACCCGCAAACCACTCCGCATGCGGTGGATTCCAGCGGAGCACCTCGTCGTAGGGTTTCAGCCACGGCAGGGCCGCCGCACGCTCGCCCCAGAATACCGACGGGTCTGCCGCCGCTTGGTCGTAGAGTTCCTGGTACGCCTCAAGTGAACCGATGCGGGCCTTGCTCGAAAACGCCGCCGGTGGCGGAAAGGACCGATGTTCCTGCATCACGCTGGCGATTCGTCCTGCTGGTTTGTCTGCTGCTGCCATCTTGTTACTCCTTGCGCATCGTTCCTACAGGTGTGCGAACAGGCCAGCCCGTACCCCTGCGGGCACCGGGAAATCAGCTGGCATCCCCAAAACAAATCCCGAGCCCGCGGGCAGCCCGCACCGACGTACCGTGCGGCTGAACTCGCGAAAGCGATGCAATCGCGGTGGCGATCGGCACGCTCTCAATCTCGGGAGGGCGATAGCATACCATCTCGCCGAAGCAGCCCTCATGAATCATCTGCACCGCCAAAACCCCAAACTCGGTGGCCAGCACCCGGTCAAAGGTTGTCGGGTTTCCACCCCGCTGGAGGTGCCCCAGTACAACCGTCCGGGTCTGCCGGTCGAGACGGCGGGCAATCTCGGCCGCCACCACCTGGCCGATCCCGCCGAGTTTCACCTGCTCCTGCGCCCCGGTTGCCGTCACGCAGACCAGATCCCCTGTCGGCAGGCTGGCCCCTTCTGCAACCACCACCAGGGCGTGCCGCCGACCAGCCGCCTCGCGATCAGCGATCTTGCGGCAAACACTGTCGAAGGTCCAGCCAATCTCAGGCAGCAGAATGACATCAGCACCCCCAGCGATGCCAGCATGGAGGGCAATCCAGCCAGCATGACGGCCCATCACTTCGAGCACCATGATCCGCTCGTGGCTGGCGGCGGTTGTTCGCAGGCGGTCGAGGGCATCGGTGGCGGTCGACACGGCCGAATCAAAACCGAAGGTGAAGGCAGTCGCACTGAGATCATTGTCAATTGTTTTGGGCACGCCGACCACAGGAATCCCGTGGCGATGAAACTGCTCGGCAATCGCGAGTGATCCGTCTCCCCCAATGCAGATCAGCCCGCAGATGCCAAGTTGTCGGACGGTGTCCGCCACCCCACGGAGCAACGCTGGATCGATGCTGATTCGCTGATCCTCACCAACCGTCGCCGAGAAGCGACCCCGGTTGGTCGACCCCAGAATGGTTCCGCCCAGCGTCAGGATACCGCTGGTGTTTCCCCGGGTCAGGGGCATGTAGTCAACGGGATCGACCAACCCCTCATAGCCCCGCAGAAATCCCACGCACGAGTAGCCAAGTCGTTCTCCCGCAATCACCGACGCTCGAATGACCGCATTGAGGCCGGGACAATCGCCACCGCTAGTGAGAATGCCGATGCTCGGCTTGTGGCTGGTCATCTGTGAGTCCCCTTTCCAGTCCAGGTCGCCCATCCGAGTCGGAGCAGATCACCACTTCCCTTCAGCATCTGCCGCCAGTCCACTTTACTCTGGCCACGCCGCCGTTCGGTAAACGTAATGGGAACTTCACGAATCGTGCCGCCGGATCGGTGGATCTGCCAGAGCATCTCCTCGAAGAATGCATAGCCCTCGCTCGGCGACTCGACCGCCTCAAGTCGGGCCAGCCGAATGACGCGAAAGCCACTGGAGCCGTCGCGGACCGGCACCCACAGCACCCAGCGGGTCCACCAGCAGACAAGCCGGCTGAACAGATGCCGAGACAGAGGCCAGCCAACCACCCTGCCGCCGGCAATCTTGCGCGACCCGATCACGACATCGACAGGGACACCCTGCGGCGGCGCCACGGCCGCCAGCAGCCGAGGAATATCTGCGGGGGCATGGCTGAAATCGGCATCCAGATTCACCGCCAGCACGTAGCCCCGGCGCCGGCCCTCCCCCCGCCCGGCCAGGACTGCGGCCCCAAGGCCCCGACAGCCGTGCCGGGTCATCAGGCTGACCCGCGGTTCGTTCACAGCCATTGCGTCAACGGCAGCCCCCGTGCCATCTGGCGAATCATCATCAACCACCAGTACATCCAGCCGGGCATCAGCAACCAGGATCTCAGGGAGCAGACGAGCAATATTCTCCCGCTCTTGGAAGGTGGCAATCACCACCAGCACCCGCTCAGCCGGTGGCTGCGGGGCCGATCCTGTCGAGGCGGTGGTGGGGATGTGGCTGACAGTCATGGGGGATCTGCCAGAGTGTGGCACATCTCAGGCCGCCGACAACTATTCGTTCAGGGTCGCCCTCCCCACCGATACCTCACGCCTGCCGGGATGTTTCCAACTGACCGCCACGCCGCAGCCGGACAAACAGCCGCGAGTAGTCGCCGAGGCGAACGGCCTGGATCGCCTGATCAGGAGCGTTCGGATCGGGGTGGTCGTCCTCCTCAATCAACACCATGTCGGCGTCAGTCAAGTCGGCCTCGTCTTCTCCAGCTTGCTCCACCTCTTCATCCACAGCATGCACTGCATCAACTGCTGGTACGGCTTCAACACTGGCGGCTGCGGCGGCCGGTGGCACCGCCGCAGGGCCAGGCGGCAACTGGCGACTGATCGCCTGCCCTTCCCGGCTGGCGACGTGCAACCGCTCATGAAAATCATCGGGACCTGCCATGACGAATCGCTCAACGACATCTTCTTCTTCGGCGAAGACCTCCGCGAACGGGTCGACCCGGTCGGTGTCGTCCTCGGCATCAAACGGTGGATCAAAAATCAGTTCAATTTCGTCATCCTGCCAGCCGGAGCCCTCGGCCTGACGAATCGTTCGGGTGGTCAGCATCACCTCGTCATCAGCAGCCCCCTCAAGCCTTCCGCCAGCCGCGGCCAGCAGGGCCCGGGCGGCATACTCGGTCGCTTCCCGCGACGCAGCAAAGTCAATGGATCGCGGTGCTTCCGCTTCGGCCTCCGCTTCCGGGTGAGCCGCCTGCCAGTCCGGTTCCTCGATGAACGCCGCGGTGACGCCGGGCTCGAGCGGCATCTCAGATACTCCTGCTGTCGGGCCCAGGTTCACGGCTGCCTCAGCGGGCAGGTCCTCATCGTCATCATCAAATGTTCCAAACTCAATAATGGTTGCCGCAGTGTTGTCACCACAGTCTTCCGCATCCGCGAAAGTCGCCTCTGCGTCTGGCAACGAATCGGGCTGTGCTAGCGGCGGGGCAGCCGCCTGCAGAGCAGCCGGTGGTGGCAGCCGCTGAGTCTCTTCCCAGGCAGCCGCCAGGTCAGCGGTGCCCACCCGCGACGTGCCCTGCTGTTCGGCAAGCCGCAACGCCTGATCACAGACCTGATTGATCAGCCGGGGCACACCATCGGTCAGGGTGAAGACAGCAGCAGCACAATCCGCCGCAAAGTGACTACTCCACTCGAGACCGGCGGCCCGCATCTGGGTGCGGAGGTAGCCGCAGGTCTCTTCATAATCGAGCGGCTCAAGATAGCCGCGGACGGCAATCCGCTGGGCGACCCCCTCCAGTTCCGGCTCGCCCAGCATCTCCTCCAGACGAACCGTTCCAGCCAGAACCAGGTGCACCGCCGGCTGGGCGGCGACCACGCCAGCCAGCAGTCGCAGCTCTTCCAGGAGCCGGCGGGGTAGGGTGTGGGCCTCGTCCACCAGCACGACCAGCCCTGCACCGAGTGCGGCGAGCCCACGAATGCGATCGACCAGACCGATTCGAAGTTCTTCCTCATCAAGACCACGGTAGGCCTCACCAATGTCCGCCATGATCGACTGCCAGAGACCACGCCGCGTGCAGATCCGCGCCCCCGAAAGCAACGCGACGGCAAACCGGTCTTCGAGCTGTTCCCGCAGGCAGGCCAGCAGCAACGACTTCCCCGTTCCCGTTCCACCGATCATCAGACCAATGCCCTCTGCTCTGAGGACGGCCCGCTGGAGACCATCAAGGGTGGCTTGCGCGTCCTTCGAAGCGTGAAACGAGGCGACCCGCGGCACCGTCATGAAGGGCCGCTCAGCGGGGCGAAAGAAGGCGTTCGGTTTTGGCATAGAGAATGAAGAAGATCAGCACAGGGTTGGACCACGCCCCAGACGGCGTATGACGACACTTCTGACACAGCCTCCCAAGCCGTCCTTCGGGGGACGGTTCATGGACGACCATTCCAGACCCTGGTATTGTCGACCAGAGACGGCACCTTCCTGCACCGCCGCCGTGCCGCATAGACTTTTCCGGTTGGGTCGATCAACTCGATTGCGAGAGACGGCGGCAACTGTGCCGGTCAGATCCCACGAGCCCACGGGTTGGTGAGCAGAGAAAGTGTGACCATGTTCCGAGTCAAAATCTGTGGTGTCACCTCGATCGCAGACGCGCACGCCATTGCGGAAGCAGGAGCTGACGCCATCGGCCTCAACTTCATTCCCGGCTCGCCCCGCTGTCTCACCGTGGAGCAGGCAGCGGCAATTGCCGCGAGCCTGCCCGAGACCGTGCTGACCGTGGGCGTCTTCGTCGGGCGACCGCCAAGTGAGATGCTCGCCATCGCCAACCAGGTTGGCCTGACAGCGATCCAGTTGCACGGTCTGTTCGACGGCCCCCCCGAAGCGAGTGATCCACCCTGGCGGTGCGATGAGTTGCGGCCGTACCCCGTCATTCGAGCAGTTCGGCTCGATGAGCCCTCTGCCGACCCTGATCGCCTGGCGACAGCGCGGCAATGGATTGACGCTGCCACGTTCTCTGGGGTGAGGCCGCCGTCGATACGGCCAGCGGTGTCGAAACCGCGCCCGGCCGGAAAGATCCCGACCGCGTCGCGCGATTTGTGGCAGCGGCCCGAGCT
>JBDQOY010000272.1:0-6282 GCA_040260935.1 Pirellulales bacterium | reverse complement strand
CCTGGCCGCGGCGTTGATGACTGGCAGCGGAGTCGCGACGTGGTGTCCGACAAGTTCCTAGGAATTCCTAGGTCACAGAACACGGTCGGAAAAGTCTTCGCCATCGACCTGACCGGCAGATTTTTCCAGCGGCCAGCGTCAAGTCGGTACAACCTGCATAACCGCACCCGGTGGGGGGCTGGTCAGTCGTTGGCTGCCATGGATGACGCATCTGTCGCCGCTGGGTCGCGACGGGTGGCGGCCGCCGAAGGCTCACGAGCAGGAGCCTTGGTGGTGTCGGCTGGCGGATGGCCAAAGCCGACCGATTCCCTGAGGCGGTCGCCCGCCGGGCCAAAGATGAGTTCGCGATTCTCGAACAGGCTGCCGGGGTTCCGGTCGAGGATCCGCATGCGGCGTTTGCGAAACCAGAGGAAGGTGGCCACGGCCAGGGCGATCAGGCTGGCAGCGAGGACGATCAGCGTGAAGCCGCGTTCGGCGGACTGGATCAGCCCCGTGATGCGATCCCCAAACGCATAGGAGAGTCCGAAGAAACCGCTGATCACCACCGAAGCGCAGACGAAGTCGGCAAACAGAAACCAGCGGTACTTTACCCGCAGGATGCCCGCAGTCAGATAGAACGGACTCCGCAGGCCGACCAGGAACCGGGCAACAAAAAAGGCCTTGATGCCGTGTTGCTGGATGAGTCCTTCAATCTTTTTCTCCCGCTCCTCGGTGAGGAAGCCGCTCAGGAAGCGGTGTTCACGCAGAAAGCGGGCCCCGAAGAACCGGCCGATGCCGTACATCAGGCTGTCGCCGAGCAGGGCGCCGATCAGGCAGGCGGGCAGGGCATACCACCAGTGCAACGCTCCGGCCCGGCTGGCAACTCCCGCGGCCACAATGGGCACTTCTTCCGGCACGGGCAGGCCGAGACCGGTCAGTGTCAGAAAGATCACGATCCCCAGATACGACCCCTGCTCCAACCACTCAATCATGACCGATGGTGTCGCAAAAAGGGGGGCGGGATCATAGCACGGCAGGCCTGTGGCAGGTTGCCCGAGGCCTTGAACTCACAAGTCTAGCAGACGCAGCGAGCATCCTCACCCGAGGGGGCTTTGCGGCCGGGGTTCAGCTTGCACGCTGCCAATTCCGGAAGGCTTCTAGAGTCCTCCAATTGTAGTCTGAAACCGCTGGCAATTGAGGGAAAAGCCGCAGTGAACCAGTTTCTCAGCGGTCCTCGGCCCGCAGAATCGTCAGGCCGCGGACATTTTCCGGAACATCGAGGCGTTCCTCGGCAAGGTTGGCGAGCATGACGGTCAGGCGTTCTGGCCGGTCGCCCGGCAAGACGAGGATGGCAGACACCGGCCCATCGGCCGCCGCAATCTGGTCGAGACCTGCCGGCCCGAGCACGTACGCCGCGGTTGCTAGCGCGTCGGCTTCGGCCGCGGTGGGGGCCAACACCGTGGCGGAGAGGACACCGGTGGCGGGTTCGCCTGAGCGCGGATCGAGGATGTGTCCGAGTTTTCGGCCCCGCTCGATGAAGAACTGTGTGCCGGAACCACTCGTGCCGAGGGCCTCGTTCTCCAGGGTCACCACGCCGAGGCGGTCGCGGGGCCGCAGCGGGTGCCGGATGCCGACGGGCCAGCCGGATGGCGAGCGACCCAGACCGGGCACCCCGCGGCAACCGCGGGCCCGCACGCTGCTGTGCCCGCCATGCAGCAGGACATCGACGAGCCCACCCCGACCAATCAGGTCGATCGCCCGGTCGATCGCCCAGCCCTTGCCGATACCGCCGAGGTTCAGTTCAACGCCAGGCTGCCGGAAGCGAATCTGGCGAGTGGGGACGTCGAACTCGACCTGATCCATGCCGGAGCATCTGCGGGCGGCCTCAAGGGCAGCGGCGGTGGGGGTCCGGCCGCGGCGTTCCAGGAAGCCCCAGGCCTTCACGAGCGGGCCGGCGGTGATGTCAAACCCACCGGCAGTTCGCGTATGAATGTCGCGGGCGAGCACGAGCAGATCGAACAGATCGGCAGAGACGGGCTGCCAGCCGGTGGCCGCCAGTTGGTTTAGCGTGGCCAGTTCACTGGTGGTGCGATAGACCGTGATGCGAGCTTCGATGGCCTCAATGAGGTCGAGGGCTTCGACACCCCAGGCGGTGGCCACATCGTTGTCGACCACGTTGAAGATGGCCTCAAACCAGCAGGCCATGGCCTCACGACCAACAGCAATGGTGTGGAGTGCATCCACGTCTCGGTCTCCCCGGTGCCGTGTCAGCGTGGGGCCAGCCCGCGGTCGAAGGCGTCCTGGTCACGGCGGAAGACGGCCAGTTCCGTGTCGAACCGTTCCAAGGGAATCTGATAGACCGGCTGTTCTGCCGTGTGGGCATGGCAGTGGGCAACCAGCAGTCGATAGAGGAATTTGAACAACTGGCGGGGTACCCGCACGCTCCGCAGACCATCGAGCAGCCGCCGCTGATCAACCGTCGGCTCAAACAGTTCACCCAGGGTGGCCTGTGGTTCTTTGACGCTGGCCGCCTTGAGCCGCATCGAGGCGATGTCGTAGAGCGTCTCGCCCGACCATTCCAACGAGGGCACTAGATTCTGTTTGTCGAGCCGCGCCCGTTGGTTGAACGACTCATCCTCGCGTTCGATGAAGCGGTAGAGTTCGTTGGGCAGCAGCATCTTGAAGCCGAGCCCTGGTGACTTAAGAAACTTGTTGTCGAGAATCGGCCAGATGACCTGCCGCATCCGCTCAGCCGCACCGTTGATCACATGCGGCTCGTCAAGCCGGTCGATAATGACGACCATGCCCCCGTAGCCGACGGCCTCCAGGATGCCCTGAAACTTGGTGAAGAGTTCGTAGCGGTCGTCGCTGCGGGCCAACAGGGGGAGTGGCTGTCCCGCCAGATCGACTTCGGGCATTCGGGCCAAGGCCTTGGTCAACTGTCCTACCGTCCGATTCCCGGTTCGCATGTTGCGGACAATGCGAAACGCCTTCCACCAGCACCGCAGCCGACGCCAGGCCCACGGGGCCCAACCGGCGGCGAGCAAAAGCCACGGCCACCAGGCCGACAACCAACTGGTGTCCCCCCGGGAGAAGCCGATGAGCAGGCCGAGGGCGAATAGCAGTGAGACAGTGCCAGCCACCAGGAGTGGCCAGAGCCCGAAGAGCGATCCATACCCGACCCGCCATCGCAGCCGCCGCCAGCGGGCCGGAAAGGTTTCGGCGGTCGACTGGTCATAGAGTGCCGCCAGCAGGGTGATGTCGCGGGCGTGTGGTCCGCTCCAGGCATGGCTACGGCCGTCACCGACCGGCTCATCGGGCGTGTTGTGCACAATCGCCGAGACAATTTTCGTCACGGCCAGCGACAGGATCGCATCCATGTGATCCCAGAGCTTCCATTGCCCCAAAACCTTCTCAAGCGGCCGTTGCCGGCCGACCCTGCTGACAAAGCGATCGAGGAATGGATTGAAGTCGTCGTAAAGGACGACGAAGGACGGCTTCCCCTGCCCGGGGGTTTCGCGGCACACCGCATTGTGTCGGTCAAACTGCCGGACCATCTGGAGCTTCAGGGCAGTCTTCCCGGCACCCTTCTCACCGAAGACGATCGAGGTGCTCGGATCTTCTGGCGAGCCGTAGATCTTGTCCCAGGCAGGGTGAAAGGTTGACTCCAGGCAGGTTCGCTTGAACACGGTGTCGTTTTGGGCATCCTCTTCGGCGAAGGGGTTGCCAGCGATGCCGTGGTGTTCGAAAAACTCCTGAATCTTCATGGCGGCCTTTGGCGAGAGGAGAGGGAACCAACGGTGCGGCCGGCAGGCTCACTTGCTGGTGGCCACCATGCCTTCAACCATGGTGCGGAACCCGGCAGCCGACTGCTCCACGGTTGCTGCCGGTCCGTAGAACTTCACGAAGTAGTTGCCGGCGTGTTCAGTTTCGATGATCGCTGCCAGCATGCGGTAGTCGGGGCGGTCAACCGCCTGCCCGCCAGCGAAGGGGCCGCCTGGCATGTCCTTGAAGGTGCCGGTGATGTCGACGAGGGTCACCTGGCAGCCGGCGATCCGGAGTTTTTTGGTGGTCGTCTTGTCAGCGGTCTTCGAGCCATCGGGCTGCGAGAACTGGCCGCACCAGCGGTCGATATTGGCTTCGATGCTGCCGCCGGCTCCCATGACGGTCATGCGGCCGGCCTGGCTGTCCTCGCCAACAGGCGGAACAGAGAATTCCGTCTCGACGATCATCGACCGGGGTCGCACCCGCTGCCAGTCGGCCGGCGCGGCCAGCGAAAAGCTGCCGTTGGCAACCGTGAACTCCCGTGCATCCGGGGTCGGGTCGGCGGTGGCGCTGCTGACGGTGACGAGACTCACCAGCATGACGAGGAGGGACGGCAGGCAGCCGCTGACTGCAGCCGGTACCGGAGGAAGACGGAAGGCTGGTCGTGCTGACATGGCAGGCTCCTCACTCAGTCAAGAAAGGGTACGGGTAATCGCGATCCAATTCATCGTAGCAGGGTACCAGAACCGGGGCTGGAGCCAGCCCCGTCTGGCCGCCCGCAGCGTGGAGTGCTGCCTATTGATGGCCGGAAAAGCATTCCGGGAAGACGGCCACCACCGGCCGCCAGTCGTTCCAGCCCGGTCTCCAGACCAGTTCGTTGCCGCTCGCCCTGGCTGAGGCCAGCCAGGCGATGAGTTCATCAGCCGTTAGCGCCGGGCTTGGCTCACCACCGGGGACGGCGATCGACCAGGTGACATCCCCTGCTTCGGCGATCGCCTTGGGAGGCGTTGCTGGAGTGGGGGGCGTTGGCGACGGCGACGCGGGGAGGACCGGGGCCGGCGAGTCGCCTGGTGGCGGCAGGGCCGCCGCTGGTTCAGGGCTCACGGTCGCCGTGAATGGCGACTCAAACTCACGCATGAGCGTGGGCTGGTTGGCGTCCGGACCGACCGGGGCGTCTGCCGCGGAGACCCGGAACTTCGTGCCGCACTGGGGGCAGTAGACGCTGCGACCGGCGTAGCGGTCCTTCAGTTTTGTGCGATGCCCGTTGGGACAGAAGGTAACAATGCCCATGGAAACGATCTCCACCACGGCCTGATCTGGTTCAGCGGGCCAACTCCGCCCCAGCGTCCGGCCCGTTATCATATCGGCTTGGCACCACGGAAGCGATTGGCAACCCACCTGCGGTTGCGGCTGCCGGCGGTCCTTGCTGGAGGAGTCTTCTCATGCCTCAGAAATCCACCCCGCGTGAACCGGTCGCCGAGCAGGCTGACGATGCCGCCGACGAAGGCCCCTGCGAACTGGCGATCGTCGGTGATCTCACTGAAAACGCCACCGAGTTTGTTGACAAACTGCTGGGGGTGGAGCCGGGCAGCGAGTGCACCATTTACTTTGATTCACCCGGAGGAAACCCGTACACGGCCAACTCGTTGGTGTCGTTGCTGCGGCTCCGGGGGATCAGGGCCACCGGCATTGTGGTTGGGGAGTGTTCTTCAGCCGCAGTCTGGCCCTTCGCCGCCTGCGATGTTCGCCTGGTGACGCCGGCGAGCGTGCTGCTGTTCCATCCGATGAAGTGGCAGAGTGAAGAGCAGGTCGGCATTCGGGAGGCGGCGGAATGGTCGCGGCATTTCTCGGTGCTGGAACAGGAGATGGATCAGTTGCTGATCGACCTGTTCGGCGGCAACGGTCGAAACGCTGTTGGGGACCTCGTCCGTGGCTGGTGCCAGGAGCATCGCTATGTCACGGGGCGGGAACTGGCCGCTGCCGGGCTGGCAGAACTGATTGACCTCGCGCCGTTGCCCTGGCTCTGCGAGCCAGCCGCTGGGGAGCGATGAACGCTGCCGCTGACGTGCCTCACTACCGGTATTCCTGGTGGCAGGCATCACAGCTTTGGTGAACTGCCTTGGCAGTGAGTCGAGCCGCCTCGGCATCCTGTTTCTCAAGTGCGGCCTGCAGGCCGACAGCCTGGTCCCGCATCGCCGTGGCGAATTCCCGGTAGGCGTCGTCATCCCAGTCGATGAAGGCCTCCTGCACGATCAACTCACCGAGGGCCGCCACGATCTCGGCCTCGTGCTTCAGCTGGTCAGGGGCCTCGGCCATCGCGTCGGCTGATGCGGTGCCGCTGAGGAGTGTCTCGTCGGCCAGTTTGAGGCGTTGCATTAGCACGCCACGGTCACAGAGTTGGCTCCACTGAAATGGCTGATGTGAAGCCGCTGGGGCAGAGATGCTTTCGCCCCGAATGAGACTCATCAGGTCTTGTGACGCGGCCTGGGCTTCGGGAAACGCTTTGCTGGCCTCGCGGTTGCAGGCACTGGCGGCATT
>JBDQOY010000271.1:0-5541 GCA_040260935.1 Pirellulales bacterium | reverse complement strand
GCCGAGAGGATTTGGTCCACCGTCGATGACCAGCGGGCCCTCGACCTGGTCACCGCCCTGATGAGAATCCCGGGGCCGAGTTGCCACGAGGCAACCATCGCAGCCGATCTGCGACGGCGGCTGCGGGCGGCTGGCATCCCGGCCACAGCCATCACCACCGACACGGCCCACAAGAAATCGCCCGCAGGCGGCGACACAGGCAATCTGATCGTGAGCCTGCCCGGCACCTGCCGCGGCCCCCGCCGGCTGCTCATGGCCCACCTCGATACCGTGCCACTGGCCGTCGGCTGCCGCCCGATCCGGCGGGGCGACTCGCTGGTGTCCGGGAATCGCAGAAGCGGCCTCGGGGCCGACAACCGCTCCGGCGTGGCCGCAGTGCTGACGGCCGTACTCGAAATCATCCGGCGGAAACTCCCCCACCCGCCACTGACGCTGCTGTTCACCGTACAAGAAGAACTGGGCCTGTTCGGCAGCCGCTTTGTCGATGTCCGGAAACTCGGCCGGCCGCAGCTGGCCTGGAACTTCGATGGCCGGGGGCCGCAGCGGATCACCCGGGCGGCGATTGGCGGCCGCACCCTGGAAATCAGCTTCCAGGGCATCGCCAGCCATGCCGGCGGGGCTGCCGACCGAGGTGTTAGCGCAGTGGCCCTGGCCGGCCTGGCGATTCACGACCTTGTCAGCGGTGGCTGGCACGGCGAGTTTGTGCGGGGCGGCAAGGTCGGCACCTGCAACCTGGCAATGATCCAGGGAGGCGATGCCACCAATGTGGTCACCGACCGGGTCGACATCCGGGGCGAATGCCGCAGCTTCGACCGCCGGCTGCTTGACCGAATCGCCAAGGAGGTCGACCGGGCCTGCCAGCGGGCCGTGCGAACAATCAAGAACAGTCGCGGACAACGCGGCTCAGTCTCGTTCAAGACAGACGTCGAATATGAACCCTTCACCCTGCCCAAGCATGCCCCTTCGGTGACCATGGCAGCTGAGGCCATTCGCAGCCTGGGCATGAAGCCCGAAGTGCTGACAACGCAAGGTGCCCTCGACGCCAACTGGATGAACGCCCGAGGCATCCCGGTGGCCACGCTGGGGGCAGGCCAGGTGGCCGGTCACTCGCTCGACGAACGGCTCGACATTGACCAGTTTCTTGCCGGCTGCCGGGTGGCCCTGCGGCTGGCAACGGGGTGATTCGTTGCGAGCGTTTCAGTCCGCATGCCGGGCCTGCAAGACCTCAACCGTTTCGAGGCAGATTGTGACATCAAACTCCGGCAAGACATCCGAACGCAAAAACTCGATCAGGCCTGTTGCCTGCGCCGTCGGAACCAAGACCTCCAGGCGAACACTTCGTTGCCGCCGCACTAGGGGCTCTTCCGGCGAGGATCGCTCACCTCCCCTGCACTCGGAAATCGTGTAGCCGGTCACGCCCCGCTCAATGAACTCATCGACAAGATATTCTACCACTGCCGATGGCGTCATGATGGTGAGTCGCTTGATCTGGCTCAGCGTCCGTTTCCGGGTTGCCAACTCGTTGTTGGACATCGGAATGAGTGACTCAAGCCCACGGATCTCAAAGGAGAGTCCCTCAAGCTCGAACAACTCTCGCATCTCTTCGAGCTTTTCCAGCACATTGTGATCGACGAGTTGCACACCGGACAGGTCAATCACAAGGTTGCGGCGTTGAACCAGCCCAACCTGCTCAATCTGTCGCCGGAAGGGAATCCAGTTGCTGAAGACCGCTGAGTCCCGCGCCCGAATCAAGCTGGTGTCTGCCGACAGGTCATCGACCTCAAGATACGGCTTGAACAACGACCGCAGCGGTACCCCATTGGCCAAATGCAGGGCCACCTTGAGCACCACCCCAATCAGCACCCCAACCAGTAGATCAGTGACCACCACCATCACCATGGTGGTCAGGAAAATAGCGAGTTGCTCCCGACCGATGCGGTAGATGTGCACGAACTCAGTCGGGTGCGTCAGCCGAAAGCCGGTGTAGACCAGCATGGCGGCAAGCGCAGCCAATGGAATCAGGTGCAGAAAGGCCGGGATGATGGCCACACACAGCAAGAGAAATACCGCGTGCCAGAAGTTGGCAAAGCGTGTCTTCCCGCCGTTGTCGATATTCGCCTTGGACCGCACGATCTCCGAAATCATCGGGAGGCCGCCGACCAACGAAGCAACCACGTTGCCCGCTCCGACGGCGAACAGATCACGATCCATACTGCTGCGACGCTTCCACGGATCGACCGCGTCAATCGCCTTTGCACTAAGCACCGACTCCAGGCTGCCGATGCAGAAGAAAACAAAGGCCCACTTCCAGGCCAACGGCTGGGTCAGCACCGCAAAATCCGGCAGCGTGAGATCGTGAAACATTCCGAAAATCTCTTTCGGCATGCTGACCAGAAACTGCTCTCCGAGTTGATACTCATGCCCCTGCAGGTAGTAGGAATGATCGTGGAGCAGATCAAATCCCATGCCAGCCGGAATTGCCACCGCCAACACCACAATCGGCGCCGGGATATGCCGGAGAGGCTTCCACGGCCGTGTGACGGTTGGCCAGGCGAACATGATGACCAGGCTGACGATCCCAATCACCGCAATCGCCGGATTTGCTTCCGCCAGAAGATGGGGGATGTCGGCAAGAATCTCGATTGGCTCACCCGCTGCGGTCACCCCAAGGGCAACCGGCAGTTGTTTGATGCAGATGATGATGCCGATGCCCGCCAGCATCCCATGCACCACCGAAATCGGGAAAAACTCTCCAAGGATCCCTGCTCGGAAGATGGCGAACAGCATCTGCAGAATGGCAGCGGCGAACCCGACTGCCAGAGCGGCACGGTAGGCATGTTGATCTGCAGGTGCCCACCCACCGCTCATACCATTCCCACTGAATTCACTGACGCAGCTGGCGATAACGACAATCAACCCCGCAGCAGGGCCCTTGATCGTCAGTTCGCTGTTCGTCAGGAACGGCGTCAACATCCCGCCCACAATTGCCGTGAAGACACCAGCAATCGGCGGATAGCCACATGCCAGCGAAATCCCGAGGCAGAGTGGCAGGGCGATCAGAAAGACCAGGAAACCCGAGCGGATATCGTCCCGGGCATAGGCTGTAAACCCACGCAAGTTGCCCTTCGGAATGCAACCGTCTTCAGTTCTTGCGTTCGTCGCCACTTGATTGTCGTCCTTTCGCTCGCCATCCAGAGACATGATGCTCACACCACCAGGCTGGCACCCAGATGCCCCGTATTGCAGATTCACTCAGCAATCAGGAGCAGACCACCTGGCTGCCGATATCAACCGCTCTGGGGAGCGGGAATGATGCGTTGGCTTGCTGAACCAACCACGATTCACCTGTCACGTGAGTCGGGTTCAGGCCAACTCTGGACAGACAGAGACCTTGCTGCGCAAGACTCGAGGCGGACCGCGGGTTGCCCGGGCACGCACCTCAGCAACAGGATTGAGTGAGATCCGATCACAGTCCTGCAGGCCGGTGCCGTGGCGTAGCCCGCTCCACAGGTGGCTGCACTCGTGTCCCCACTGAAGGGGCTCCTTCCCCTCGGCCTCGTCGTCTTCCTGCTCAACCTCAACGGCTTCGCATTCGCCGAAGATTCCGAACGGCTCGGTTGCAGCCGAAGCACTGGCTGCTGCCATGGCGAGAATGAGCAGGCTGCAGACAGCGTGGCGGCTCGACCACTTCAGAATCGTCTGCATCACTATGCTGCCCTGCTCTGCCTGAAGGAATAATGAGAACGCTCTGACTATAGGCTCCGACCAGACACGTTCGCAACAACCATGACGCGCAGCCCGCAGCATCTAGAACCCAAGCACCTTCCCGAACACCCCCAGGGCCCGATCAAGCCAAGTATCAAGGCCTACCGCCCCGCCAGCCCGATCGGCTGCAACGGCAACCAAATAGGCCCCATCGCCTGCAAAGCGGTCGTCAAAGAGGGGCTCACGCCCGCGAAGATACGGCCAAAAGGTCTCGTTCCGGCGGACGCCGTACAGCAGCCGGCTGTCGAAGCCGGCCACCGCTGACTGGCTGACGCACCGCTCTCCGGCCGACGGGCTGGCAGCCTCAATGCCACCGAGCGCTGATAACACCACCCGGCCGCTCCCCTCCAGCATGATGTAGCGGAGCTGCAGGGTGCACCAGGCCTGCAGGCTCAGCAGCCGCCACCGCCGCCGCAGCCGAAGCCCGCCCGGCTGCTCAATGACGCCAATCAGATACCGCGGCCGAAACACCAACCCGGGGTGATCGGCGAGACTGACCACAACCAGTTGGCGATCAGCATCATCACCTCGCCAGAGCGATACGCTGCAGCCCGTCTCGCCCCCATCCACACGTGTGAGTTCCCAGAGCCCGGCGGCGTAACTGATAAGCGGTGCCGACCAGTTCCAGATGAACTCTGTCCGCTTGCCCGCGGCAGCGGCATAGTCTTTGACGCAGGCGGCCCGGGCATAAAGCGACTCACCCGGCCCCAGTTCGACCGTCAACCGCTTCACGGCCGGAGAACAAGTAAATTCACCACGCTGTCCACTGTCGCGTGTCAGCCGGACCGGCATGGCCCAAGTAGCGAGGGGCGCCAACAAAAAGTACCAGACCGTTCGCGAGAGCAGCGGGAGCAGCAGCACGGCTCCACCGACCAGCAGGCCGATCCGCCAGTGCGTCTCGACAACGACCACCACCCGCCCCAGTGGTGTATCCAACGCCGCATCAAGTCGCTGCCGGAGGTCCGTGACTTCACCCTGCAATGCCGCCACCCGGGCACCGGCCTGCTCCTGTAGCCGCTCGGCCTGCTGCAGTCTGCCGTTGACTGCGGTGAGTGCGGCGATCTTGGCCTCATGCTGCCACCGCTGCTGAAACTGCGTGTAAGGGAACTCGCTCGTGAAATAGGGTGGGCGGTGCTGCTCAAGTACAAGCACCTGCTGCCGCAGATCGAGCACCTCACGAAACACCTGACGACGTTCCTGCTCGGCCAACGCAACCTCTTGGGCAAGCGCAACCAGCCGGTCACGCGCCGCTGCCGCGTCGACCCAGGGTTCGCGGAGGTCACCGCCAAACTCCACCACAAGTTGGAACGCCAGATAGACCCCACAAGCAATCAGCAGGGTGCCGATGATCCGGGCAAGCCCACGCAGGAGTCCAAGCACCAGTCCCATCGTTTGCTGTTCTCAGGAAGTGTCAGGGCCAACAGCCGGGAAGGGTAGCCACTGGGGCTGTTGGAAATGGAGCCCCGAGTGCGAGCCTAACGTGTCCCTCTTCAGGTGGCGACAAAAAGCAGCGAGGTAACCGTTTGACGGCTTTTCGGCCGGCCGCACAGCCCTCCGCTTGCGTAGAATACAAGGTGATCGTCGCGGCAAGAGGCCGGCTGGCTCTGGCCGCCTCGCACCTCAAGGGGAACCAGCAGGATGCCACTGCCGCACGAGACCATCTGCGCCTGGATCGACAGTCAGCGGGACCGCCTGCTGACACTGGTGACGGAGTGGGCGCGGATCAGTTCGCACAGCCTCGATCCAGCCGGGCTGGGCAGGATGCGGGCCCGGTTG
>JBDQOY010000270.1:0-2788 GCA_040260935.1 Pirellulales bacterium | reverse complement strand
TGGCATAGGTGGCGACCCCAAGTGGCTTCGACAGAAACATCTCGCCGCGTACGGAAAACTCGTGTCCCGCCCGCGGCTGGCTGACAATCTTCTCACCATCAAGCAGACATGTCACCGTCTCCGGATCGACGCGGATGGTCACGGCATACCAGCGGTCTGTATCGAACTCCCGGTAGTCAGTTGTGTCATTTTCTGAGGCATCAAAGCCGTCGATTGACGAGAGCCCGGTGAGGCCTCCGCCCCAACCGCCGAGAATCAGGCTGCAGCAGCCCTCCCCGACGGGAAAGGTCAGACCGCAGAAAAAATCAAAACCCTCGGCCCGCTTTGCCTCGAGCCGCAGTTCATAGCAGTCAGTTGGAAACTCTCGCTGCCAGACAATGCCACTCAGGGGATCGCCCCGGCTGATGGTGATGGCCGTGGCATCGACGCTGACCGGCCCCTCGCCGCCAAACTCGACCGGCTCCCAGCCGCCAAGTGACTCACCCTCAAAAAGTGAGATCCAGTCGGTGCCCTCAGGTGCAGAAGCCGTGCCAAACGCAGCCGACTGCAGTTCTGCCAGCAGATCATCTGCCTGATAGACCTGCTGCAGGGCCGTTGTGATGGCTCCCGCCGAAACAGCGATGGCCCGGGCCCGCGTGGCATCGTAGGCAACATCAAGCACCAACGAGTCTTCATTGCCATCAAAAATCACCCCGACCAACTGCCCGCTCCGATTGACAACCGGGCTTCCCGAATTTCCACCGATGATGTCGGCCGTGGAAAGAAAGTTCAGCGGCGTCGAACCCCACCCGGCTGGGTCCAGCACCTGCGGCTCGACCGCCTGCCAGGACGTCGGCACCGCGAAGGGCGGACGCCCCTGTTCCTGCCGCACCTTTGCAAACAGATCGGCGACGGTCGTCCACGGCTGCTCAGCCGATGGCTGGCCGGCAACGCCCTGCACGGTGCCGTAGGCCAACCGCAGGGTGAAGGTCGCATCGGGAGCGAGCGGTTCCTGCGTGGTCTTCAGGTGCAGCCGCGACAGCTCGGCATGAGCCTGCTTTTTGAGTTCGGTGTTTTCTTCAACAATCCCGCGAAGCCGCCGGGCCTCGACATCGACCATCGCCGCCAGGGCCAGCATGCTGTCGTCACTGGCCGCAATCGCAGTCGCGCCGCCGTCGTAGAGTTCCCGCCGCCGATCTGGCAGTGGATGCTCACCAGCCCGGAGCCCAAGCCGCGTGCCGGCAACCAATGTAGCCGCACGCGCTGCCGGCGACTGGCCGGCTAACACCTGACGCACAAGTGGGTCCGACACTCCAAGTTTGGCGCAGAGAAACGTGAGCGAGTCCGTCAGGCTGACAACCTCGTAGGCATCAGACAACGGTTCCGCGGCGAACAGGCGGTGTTCCAGGGAAGGCCGGGCTGCCTGCCGAAACTCCCGCAGACGGGCACCGTCGGGCCTGTCAGCTTCGGCTGCTGCCCGCAAGAGCGTCCGGGCGTGCCGAAAGAAGCGACTCTGAAACCCAAACCCTGCCTCGAGCAGGTTGTAGCGAACAGCGACGGCATCGATTGCCTGCTGGGCCCGGGCGATCCGATCCCAGGGGCTCTCACCAGCAGCCTGCCACTGAGACCGCAACTCCGCCTCACGCCTTGCCTTCCGCTGCATCACCTCTGGGCGGAGCAACGCTGCCAGCAGACCACCCCGCGCCTTGCGGCTGTTCTGCACGGCAAACAAATCCTGCTGGGCCTGCTGCGACTCGGCCCGCCCCTCGTCGGCGTATGCCTGCAAGAGCACCTCACGGCGGTTGAGCCAGGTCAGCATGAACGGCAGTTGCCGGTCCCGCATCGCCACCAGTTCAACCAGTGTCTTCGCCCGATCCGTGTGCCCAGGATGTCCGGCGACAAAGATGAGGTCATCCGCAGCCACCTCGTCCTGGGCCCATGGCAGAAACTGCCCGCCCTGCAGCGGACTGCCGTCTTCGTAGACTCGAAAAAAACAGATATCGAGACAGTGCCGCGGAAACTCAAAATTATCTGCGTCACCGCCGAAGAAGGCGATCTGCCGCTCTGGCGCGAAGACCAGTCGCACATCGGTGTAGCGGCGATAGCGATAGAGATGCGACCGCCCACCACCGAAGAGCGTGACCACATCACTGCGGAGGCCGGTTGCCGCCAGTGACTCAGCCTCGATCGCCGCCAGCACGGTGCGACGAGCCTCGGCAGCGGCACGTGCATCGGCTGCTGCTGCCACGGCCGCCTCCACTCGGTCAGTGACATCCACAATCGACACAAGCACATTGAGTTCAAGCCCGGGGCAGCGGAGTTCCTCGGCTTGGCTGCTGGCTTGATAGCCATCACGGGCGAGGTTCCGCTCGGGGGTGGACAGCATCTGAAGCGTGCTGGCTGCAACGTGATGGTTGGTGAGCACGAGTCCGGTGGGCGAGACAAATGCCCCGGAGCCACCGCTGCTGAACCGGACAGCCGACCGCTGCAGCCGCTCAAGCCAGGCTTCCGTCAGGCCGACCCCGTAGGTCTGTTCCAGACGCTCCTCGGGAACGGCATTGAACAGCCACATGCCCTCATCGGCACGACCGGGTGCGACCAGCAAGCCGAGCAGCAGTGCCACCACCGTCACGCTCTGGCCAGCCCGGGGCATGCCCATGCCGCACCCATTCCGCCCGCTGTGCCACAGTCCCCGCATGCTGATGTCCTTTTCAACTTCCGCTGACCTCTGGGCAACGCTCGCCCGGAGCACGTCATCCTAACCCGCCATCAGCCGCCCCGGTGTGCCGCCAATGGCATGCCCCCCGCC
>JBDQOY010000021.1:0-3587 GCA_040260935.1 Pirellulales bacterium | reverse complement strand
GCACACTCTGCAGTTCCATGGCGATCCGGCTGGTCGCCTCGTCCATTAGGTCAATCGCTTTGTCAGGCAGAAACCGGTCAGCGATATACCGATGGGAGAGTTCCGCCGCCGCGACCAACGCCGAGTCCTTGATCTTCACCCCCTTGTGATGGGCTTCGTAGCGGGGCTTCAGCCCACGGAGGATGGCGATGGTGTCCTCCACGCTCGGCTCACCGACAAACACCGGCTGGAAGCGACGCTCAAGTGCCGCATCCTTTTCGATGTGCTTCCGGTATTCATCAAGCGTGGTCGCCCCAATGCAGCGGAGCTCACCCCGGGCAAGAGCTGGCTTGAGCAGGTTGGCCGCATCCGATCCCCCTTCGGCTGCCCCGGCCCCAATCACCGTGTGGAGTTCATCGATAAAGAGAATCACGTTACCGGCCGCCGACTCGACCTCGCGCAGGATGGCCTTGAGCCGATCCTCAAACTCACCCCGGTACTTGGTCCCCGCGATCAATGCGCCGAGATCGAGGGCGATCACCCGGCGGTTTCGCAACGTCTCCGGCACGTCCGACTGCACAATCCGCAGGGCCAGGCCCTCAGCAATCGCAGTCTTTCCCACGCCCGGTTCGCCAATCAGCACCGGGTTGTTCTTCGTCCGTCGGGAGAGCACCTGTATCACCCGGCGAATCTCGCTGTCGCGGCCGATGACAGGGTCGAGCTTTCCCTGGCTGGCCCGGTGCACCAGATCAATGCCGTACTTCTCAAGTGCCTGAAACTTCTCCTCGGGGCTCTGGTCGGTCACCCGCGAACTGCCCCGCACCGCCTGCAGGCCCGCCAGAATCTCCTTCTCGGTCACCGCTACCAGTTTGAGAACGTTCTGGGCCTTTGAGGGTGACTTGGCAAGTGCCAGCAATAGGTGATCCGTCGAAACGAAATCATCCTTCATCGTGCCCGACTCGGCAGCCGCTGCTTCGAACACCTTGATCAGTTCTTGGTCGGGCTGAGGCTGGGCACCGCCGGCCACCTTCGGCAGGTGGGAGAGTTCCGCCTCGACAATCCGCTCGAGGTGGCCCCGATCGACCCCGATCTTTTCCAGCAGCGGTCGGACGATGCCCTCCTGCTCTGACACCACCGCCTGCAGCAGATGCACCGGCGTGGTCTGCGGATTCCCCCGGTCGGCCGCCAGGTCGACCGCCCGCTGCACCGCTTCCTGTGCCTTGATCGTGAACTTGTCGAATCGAAATGCCATGATTGAACCCCTTTCCCCGAGCAGGCATGCACCGGCTGGACCGGGCAGACCCTCCCCACAGAACCATCGTTCTCCGCCTCAAACCGCTCACTGGAGAAACCCGCTGAGGAGCCCCACGGGGTCTCCCCAACGCGGCTGACTACTCGTCGTCCTGTTTGACTTCAAACTCGGCGTCGATGGTGTCGTCGGCCGCTGCAGTTGCACCGGCTGGCTCGCCTCCGGCGGCCTCACCGTCCGCTGCCCCCGCCTGTGCTTGGGCTTCGTAGAGCACCTTTGAGAGTGCATGCGACGCCTGCTCAAGCGCATCGTGGGCAGACTGAATCGCATCGGCATCCTCACCCTTAGCCGCCTCGCGGGCCTTGGCGATCGCTGCCTCCAGCGGTGCCTTATCCGCCGCCGAAAGTTTCTCGTCATTTTCCTTGATCAGCTTTTCTGTCTGGAAGCAGAGGGCCTCGGATCGATTCCGTACCTCTGCCAGCCGCTGCTTCTGCTTGTCTTCTTCGGCGTGCAGTTCGGCGTCCTTCCGCATCCGCTCGATCTCTTCCTCGTTGAGACCACTCGATTGTTCGATCTTCACCGAATGCTCTTTATTGGTGCCGAGGTCTTTTGCACTGACAGCCAGAATGCCGTTGGCATCAATGTCAAACTTCACTTCAATCTGTGGTGTTCCCCGCGGCGCTGGCGGAATGCCTTCCAGGTTGAATTGGCCGAGCAGGCGGTTGTCCTTCGCCATCGACCGCTCACCCTGGAACACACTCACCGTGACCGCGGTCTGATTATCGGCGGCCGTACTGAAGACCTGTTTCCTTTCGGCCGGAACGGTCGTGTTTCGCTCAACCAACTTGGTGAACAGCCCGCCTTCGGTCTCAATCCCGAGCGACAGCGGCGTCACGTCGAGCAACAGCACGTCCTGCACGTCGCCGGACAGCACGCCACCCTGGATGGCGGCACCTAGTGCGACAACCTCATCAGGGTTCACACCCTTGTGCGGCTCCTTGCCGAAGATCTTCTTGACAAGTTCGTTTACCTTGGGAATGCGGGTCGATCCACCAACCAACACCACTTCGTCAATCTCTTTGGGGCTGAGTTTGGCGTCCTTGAGGGCCTGTTCCACCGGACCGCGGCACCGCTCGACCAACCCGTCACACATCTCTTCAAATTGCGACCGGCTAATCGTTACCTGAAGGTGCTTTGGACCTGTCGCGTCGGCGGTGATGAACGGCAGGTTGATGTCGCTGCTCTGTGCCGAACTGAGTTCCTTCTTGGCCTTCTCACAGGCTTCCTGCAGCCGCTGCAAGGCCATGGTGTCCTGCCGCAGGTCGATCCCCTGCTCACTTTTGAACCGGTCGGCAACAAAGTTGATCAGCGTCTGATCGAAGTCGTCGCCGCCCAGATGGGTGTCGCCATTGGTGCTGATGACACGAAAGACACCGTCGGCAACTTCCAGCACCGACACGTCGAAGGTGCCGCCACCAAGGTCGAAGACCACAATCTTTTCCTGATTTTTGCTCTCCAAGCCATAGGCCAGTGCCGCGGCCGTCGGCTCGTTGATGATCCGCATCACTTCCAGGCCAGAAATCTGGCCAGCGTCCTTCGTGGCCTGCCGCTGGGCATCGTTGAAGTAGGCGGGAACGGTAATCACCGCCTTGTTGACCGTGTGCCCCAGGTAACTCTCGGCCGACTCCTTCAAGGACCGCAGCACCTTGGCGGAGATTTCCGGCGGCGTGAACTCCTTGTCGCCGGCCTTGACCTTGACGTAGTCCTCGGGGCCGCCCACGACCTCGTAGGGCACGATCTTTTCTTCGCTGGCGACCTCATTGTGCCGCCGACCCATGAATCGTTTGATTGAGTAGACCGTCCGCTTAGGATTGGTCACGGCCTGGCGTCGGGCGATGTCGCCGACGAGTGTTTCGCCCTTGTCGTTAAAGGCAACCACACTGGGTGTGAGGCGATTGCCCTCTTTGTTGGCAATGACCTTTGGCTCCTTCCCCTCCATCACTGCGACGACAGAGTTCGTGGTGCCGAGGTCGATGCCAATGATCTTTTCGCCCTGCTTGGTTGCCATAGTGTTTTCTTCCTCTCTCGCGATAGTCTGCCTGTCAAAACGCTGTTCGTGATGGTGCCGTGAACCGTCCGACAACCCTTGCCCCTGCCGACCACCCATCGCTGGGCAAGTCACACCGTGAGGGGTCGGAATTGTCGAGCCACTCCGACGCTGCGGAAATATTGCAAAGACCGTGCCAACACGGGTCGAACCCCGGTTTTAAAAGGCTCAAGCCGGCAAAAATGGTGACTGGGCCATATTTACGCCGGTGATCCAGAGGGTAAAGTGGGCCCCGGTTCCGTGCCGACACGG
>JBDQOY010000269.1:0-4481 GCA_040260935.1 Pirellulales bacterium | reverse complement strand
GGAAGAAGTCACCTGAGCACCACGACGGATCGACCGCATGCCGCGCCTTCGCCAGATAGTGCGACTCGTTGACATCGGGCACGGGCCAGGCCCCAGCGGCAGCAAAGGTGGCCGCGATCAGCAGCCATTCAGCCAGCAGCATCCCACGGGTGCCCCAGCAATTGCTCCGCAGCTTTCCACCGTCCATCTGTGCCACCTATAACCGATGTGTTCAGCAGGTGTCAGCAAACACCCACGCTTCCCACCGCTGAACGCGACAGTCGCTTCCAAGCACAAGGCATAATAGCCTGATCATCTCCTCTCACGAGAACGCCACGTTTATGGACTCACCACTCACCATTCCCACACCGGGCCGCAGCGGCCGAAGGCTGCGGGACGCGATCCATGATCGACCGCTGGCCATTGTCGGCGCCCCCTTCGCATTGGCCGCCCGCCAGATTGAGCAGCAGGGATTCCCAGCGATCTATCTCTCTGGGGCTGCGTTTTCGGCAGGCCTGCTCGGCATTCCTGATATCGGCCTGGTCACACTCGATCAGCTTGTCGACCAGACCGCTCGTTTGGCCAGCAGTGTCGAGATACCGGTGGTCGTCGATGCTGACACCGGCTTTGGCGAGCCGGCTGCCGTGGCCTCCTGCGTTCAGCGGCTGGAAGCGGCCGGGGCGGCAGCCATTCAGATCGAAGACCAGGATACCGCCAAGCGATGCGGCCACCTGGCCGGCAAAACGGTCATCCCTGTCGAGACGATGACTGACAAAATCACCGCGGCCTGCCAGGGCCGCACCTCCCCAGACACCATCATCATTGCCCGCACCGACGTCCGCGGCGTGACCTCCCTGGCCGACTGCCTCAGCCGGATCACCGCCTACCAAGAGGCCGGGGCCGACTGGGTTTTTCCCGAGGCACTTTCCAGCCGAGAAGAGTTTGCCACCGTCGGTGAGGCCCTGCGTGACCAGAACGGCATTGGCCTGGCCAACATGACTGAGTTCGGCAAGAGCCCGCTGCTTTCACTCGCCGAACTTGGCGACCTCGGCTTTGCTGCCGTGCTCTATCCGGTCACCCTGTTGCGGCTGGCCATGAAGGCAATTGAGGTGGGCCTCGACCTCCTCGCTGATGAGGGCACCCAGCAGGGTCTACTCGACCTGATGCAAACTCGCGAGGAGCTGTATGACCTGCTCAACTACGACCCGGCTCGCCCAGAGGCCTGGCGCGTTCAGCGACAGGCACCGTCCGAATCCTGAACAAGCGTTCGCGCACGCATCCCACGGCTTTCCTTGAAAGGTTGATTGGCATGACAGCAAACCCGATACCCCCTGCCCGCGGCCTGGCTGGCGTCACCGCAGGCCGCACCGCCATCTGCTCGCTCGCTGGCACGCTCCGCTACCGTGGCTACACGATTGACGACCTTGTCACCGGATCGTTTGAAGAGGTCGCCTATCTACTGCTCCGGGGCGAATTGCCTGCTCCAGCAGACCTCACCGCTTTCACCACCCGCCTGCAGGCTGCCGCCAGCGACCTTCCCGAGACCGTCATCCACCTGCTTGAGCGTCTGGCCACATCAGCACCCCAGGCGTCGGTGATGGACGTCCTCCGCACCGGGGTCAGCCTGCTCGGCCAACTCGCCTGTGATGACGGCCCCAGCCAGCCGATCACTGCAGACGAAATCGAACGCCAGACGCGTCTGGCCGAACGTCTGATCGGGCAGGTTGCCGCCCTGCTGGCCGTCTGGATTGATCTTACAACCGGCCGTCAGCCCGCCCCGTGGCCTGAGAAACCGCTTGCCGAGGCCCTGCTGGAACGGCTCCGGCACGACACCGTCTCAGCGGCTGCCGCCAAGGCCTTCGACACGACGCTGATCCTTTACGCCGAGCACGAGTTCAATGCCTCGACCTTCGCCGCCCGGACCGTCACCTCGACCGGCTCCGACATGCACTCCGCTGTAACCGCCGCCATCGGCGCACTCAAAGGCCCGCTGCACGGCGGCGCAAACGAAAAGGTTTTGGAGCACCTTGGCGACATCGGTGTGCCTGACCGCGTGGAACCCTGGCTGGCCGAGCGGTTTGCGGCCCGTCAGGTGGTGATGGGGTTCGGGCACCGGGTCTACAAGCAGGGAGACGTTCGCGCCCGACTGCTTGCCGATGTCTGCCGCCAGCTGATTCGTAGCGAAGGCATCCCGGAGTCCCACCTCCAACTGGAGCAACTGGCCGACACCGTCGAAGCTCAGATGCTTGCCCAGAAGGGCCTGAAGCCGAATCTCGACTGGCCCGCCGCCCGGGTGTACCACGCCCTGGGGCTGCCGATTCGTGTCTTTACGCCGATCTTCGTCGTCGCTCGGCTGAGCGGCTGGACCGCCCACATCATCGAACAGATGGGGGACAATCGGCTGATCCGGCCACTCTCCGAATACTGTGGGCCCGAGCCCCGTCCCTACCCGACCCCAGCCGAGCGGCTCGACTGATCAGGGGCCCATCCGTTAGCCGGCACTGGCCGACTGCCCGACCGCCGGCGTTTCGGTCTCGCTGGCAGTTGTGGATGGCTCATCCACCGTCGCCTGCACCGTCACCATCGGCACCGCGCCATCTCCGAGGTCGGTCGTGATCGTCAACTGACGCTCAATGCAACCACCGATATCGCCCGCCTGAAACGTCACCGGCAGAATGTGTACCTTCGCCGGCGTTTCCTTGGCGGGGCAACTGAGGCAGCCGTCGCTGCAGACGATACCCGTCACACAGAAGGGGCGATTTGCCCGCACAACGATATTTTTGGTGACGCTCCCCCCCGCCGACACCGTGCCGAGAGCCAGCAACTGCGGGCTCACGGTCACTTCGGCCACAATCCGACCTTCCACGTCCATCGGAATCTGGGTGGCCCGGGGGTCATTGGTCACCAGAATCAGTTGGTCATTGATATAGCCGGCGGGCGCACTCTGCTTGAGGCGAAGCGTCAGGTCGTAGACCGACTGGGCACCCGTGTGCTGCGGCTGAGACAGCACCACCTCAAAGTTGGAGTTGGCACTGCGAACATCGGTGATCTGCCAGGGAGATGACCCGACATGCGTCACTCGGACCCGTTGCTCAGCACCACTGCCGAGATCGACATTGCCAAGGTTGATCGACGGCGGATCAAAGGTGACATCGCCGCGAATGTTTCCGGCCACCCGCAGTTGCACTTCTGCATAAAAAGGCTGGTCAAAAGTGACCGTCAACGTCGCCCCATGCTGCCCCTGAAAGGTGCGGGTGTTGAAGGTCGCCACGATTTCACCCGTCTCGTGGGTGTGCACAAGTTTCTTGGTGATCGCTGGCGAGGTGCAGCCACAACTGGTGCGGACGCTCTGCACGTGGACGTCTTCTTCGTAGAGATTCCGGTAGATGAACCGAAACTCGGTCTTTGACCCCTTCGCGACCGTCCCGAAGTTGTGGCTGGTGACCGAAAACATTTTCTGTGCCCAGTCCTGGGCCTGGACTGGGTGGGCCAGCCAGCAGGCCGCCACCGCCAGCAGAAGCCAGCGGAAACGTGGCACCGGAGCCGCTCGGAAAGACCGTCTCGGGCGAGCAAAAGAAGACCAGATCGCTGCCATGGTCACACAGACTTTGGGAACGGCGAAAGCGGCCGGAGCACTCCGGACATGCTGTAAGCGTATGGCGTTCATAAAAAAACAGTCAACTGAGAGCCGGGTGTCCACTGCCCGCGCCAAGAACCGGTAAAGAGCCGGGAGGGAGGCGAACTCCCTCCGATTGTCTCCCGGCCAGTTGATGATTTCACGCGTTCGTTCCGGGTTTTTGGCGGCATACCCAGGCATTCGGGCGGCAGAATCGGTCCAGCCGGCATCTTCTTCCCTGCCCCCAACCACCGCCCGATTGCGTATACTTTCACTGGCGTCGAGCAGTCCCCCGGGCCGATGGCTCTGGGACACTAGCTCGCAACACTGAATTCGCAACAAAGCGTTTTCTGACCCATCGGGGGCGTACTGGTTTCGACCGGATGACTGGAGGTACAGATTGCGTGTCGTGGTTGGTCGGCAGGCCACGGAAAAAGTCGACCACAGCTTCAATTGCCGAAGCTCAGTTTTCTCTGGCTGCTTAATTAAGTAGCCCCGAGCGATGGCCCCAGTCGGAAGGGCCTCCCAATCGGTCGCCAAATCCGACTCGCCCCTGTTCAGCGCCTGATACGGTTGGGGTTAAATTTGTTTCGGGCTGGTTGTGGAGGCACCCTGTCGGCCGGGGGCCCCGTGACGAGATTCAAATTGACCGAATACACACGTAGACGTCTGCACTGAAACATTACGGGACGCGGGTTCGATTCCCGCCGCCTCCACTTCACGCCCGCAATGCCATCCTGGCCATTGCGGGCTGGGGGTGTGGCCGCTTCGCTGCCACGCGGGCATCCTGCCCGCTGCTTCACGCCCGCAATGCCATCCTGGCCATTGCGGGCTGGGGGTGTGGCCGCTTCGCTGCCACGCGGGCATCCTGCCCGCTGCTTCACGC
>JBDQOY010000268.1:0-13921 GCA_040260935.1 Pirellulales bacterium | reverse complement strand
TTTGCCGTGGGTGCGGAGCACCCGCGGCAGCGAGGTGTCCTCACAGAAGGCCGTTGCCCAGGTCTGCCGCAGCAACGGGTGATCGATGAGGTCGCGGTGGAGGCCAAGTGTGCCTCCCCAAGGGATCCCGAAGCAGACCATCTGCACCAACGCCCCGGCATTCCAGCTGACGCGGGTCCAACTGCCGAGCCCGCGGTCCGGGGGGCAATACCAGCGGTTGCCCGTGACCGCCCAGGTGGTGTCAGTCAATTCGCTGGCCAGCGTGCGAAGCCAGTGGGCTGGGGGAACGACGTCGGCATCCAGCAGCGCCACCGTGCGGATGGTCGGGGGCAACGCCTCAAGGCCTTGTAGAATGCTGGCTGACTTCAGACTGCACTGGTGGGGCCGGGTTCGCAGCGGGGTGACTGTGAACGGGCAATGGGTCTCGGTCTCGTCCAGGAAGGCATGGACAATCGCCCAGGCCGGATCGGTCGGGGCGTCAACGACAATCACCACCTCGTAATCTGGATGGTCTTGATTGACGAGGGCGTCGAGCGTTGCCCGCAGGAACGGGTCGGCACCCCGCAGGCAGAGAATCACGCGGGCTGGGGGCAGGGACTCAGGCGGCAGTGAGGCAGCCGGCGGCCGTCCGCAGATGTTCCAGAACCACCAGACGAGCCCAATCTGGGTCAGCGTGACGCCTGCCATGGCTGCAGCGAGTGCCGCATCGAACCAGAGAATCGAACTGTTCATGAACGATTCCCTCCGGAGGCGGCAGCGGTGGAGGATGCCACGCGGGCCACGTCGTCGAGGGCCTGGCGGAACGCCGTGACGGTCGCCTCAATCTGCCCGGCAGTGAGTTGTCGTTCGTCATAGCGAAAGGTGAACGTGAGGCAGCCAGCATGTTCAATGGCGAGAATGGCCAGCGGAGTCTCCCGCCGCAGCGGGGCCAGCCCTTCAATCGTCGTAAGCAGAGACGTGCCGGTTGCCGGGTCGCTGCGGTGGCGACGAAACACCCGGCCGATGTTGGTGAACAGCACGGTGGCTGCTGCCGGTTGGTCGGCCACAACCCGGCGAATGCCGCCGGGCATGAGTCGGCCCAGGTGCAGGCTGAACAGGAATGTCAGCCCCAGCCCATGCCGCCGGATGACCGCCATTTCGTCATGGATTGAGGTCAGCAGCGGTTGCGGGCCGGCAGCGATCTGGTCTGGGGTGCGGTCAAGGAAGACCATGCTGCAGAGGTTTGTTGCGGGCATCTTGCGGTCGCTGGCCCGCCGCAGGTTCATCGGGACGCAGAGCCGGACAACCTCTGGGCCGGCACCGGTCGCGGCATTGCAGCCGGTGGCACAGAGAGGCTGGATGGCGGAAAAGATCGCTGCCGCAGCAAGCTCGTTGACCGAGACCTCAGCCGTGGTGGCGACCTGCCGCAGCGCATCGGTCTCGGGGCCTGAGAGCGAGACGGAGACCGCGGTGAGTGCGGGCCTCGTGCCGTCACAGGCCGGGCTGGTGGTCGTCAGCCCCAGCGGTCGGTTCTTGAAAAACTGCTTGATGCCGGCAAGCCCGACTGCCTGGTCGGGCAGAATTTTCAGCAGCCGCCAGGGTGTCAGCCCGTAATGCCCCCGCTGCACGAGCAGGCTGGGGTCGAGGGGCCGCAGCCGGAGCGGGGCGGTGACATCGCGGTGAAGTTGCGTGATGATCGCCAGCAGATCGTCAAGAAAGGCAATCGCCCCGAGCCCATCAGCAGCGACATGATGAAACTGGGCCAGCACCGTCGAACTGGCTCGGCTGTCAGCAGCAGGTGCTGACGACGAGAGCGTCAGCCGCACCAAGGGGTCGGTCTGGGGATTGAGCGGCTCTGGTGTGCAGTCGGCGGCGGCTTCGACGACCATCGACCGCAGCGTCGGGACCGCATGAAAGCTGAATGCCGGTGGGCCGGCAGCGTGATCGAGCACGCGAGCCTGCAGGACCGGGTGCCGCCGCAGCGCGGTGGCCGCAGCCATCTCCAGCAGTTGCCGGTCAATCGTTTCGCCAAGCCGCAATCGAAAGAAAAACTCCATCGGCGCAGCGGGGGTGCCATCACGAAGCAGATACTCTTCGAATGCCGTCAGCGGCAGGGCAAAGCCGGGAAGGCCGGAGCAGTTACGGTCGCTCCCGCTGGTCGTCATGCGAGGTGCTCCTGCAGCCTGAATGGTCGGGGGGGAACCGCCGCCGGCTGCTTCACGTCGCCTTGGCGTGTGCCACCGAGTCGGATGCTGCGTCTGTCGAGCGGCTAGCCTCCTCGTCGGCCAATGCCGGGATGAGGCTCGGTGGATGCTTGCCAAAATCATGCGAGATGGCAAATTTCGACATCCGCATCAGGCTATCTTCGTCGAGTGCCGGGCAGGGAATGTCGCCGGCGATCTGCAGCATGTGGGTGCGGTCGAAGGTCGGATCATTGCGGAAGTACCGTTGGTAGACATCGAGTTGGGTCCGCATGTTCTCGGCGAACCAGGCTTCGTCGCAGAGGTCGGGGTCGTCTGGGGTGGCGGCAATCGAGTAGGTCTCAACGGCCTCCTGCACGACTTCGGCGACAAAACTCATCGGGAGTGGGTCGGGGTGGGTGACATGCAGCGTCTTGCCGCGGGCCTCTGCGGAACACACCCCCCTGGCCACCACGGCGGCCACCCAGTCGACCGGCACGAAGTTCTTGCTGGCGTCAAGGTCGATCCCCAGCAGTTTCAACAGCGCCCTGCCGCTGGTCGCACCGATCGGCACCCGGCTCAGCAGAGTGTGCCCGATGCGAAGGGCGGCGAAGAAGCCGTGGTAGGTGGAGGTGTAGCCGGTCCGCGAGTCGCCCACGATGATTGAGGGGCGATAGATCGTGGCGGTGTCGAAGCAGTCTGCCTGCCGCACCATCTGCTCAGCTTCGACTTTGCTCAGTTCATAGTCGTTGCCGAACTCTTGGCCGACATCCAGGTCATCTTCAAGTACGCGGTCGTACCGCAGGCCGCAGACGTAGGCGGTGGAAACATGGTGGACGTGGCGAATGCCAACGCTGCGGGCAAGTTCGAGCAGGCAGCGGGTGCCATTGACGTTTGTCCGCCAGGGCTCGCCTTCCCGGTCAGCGTTGCGGAAGCTCAGGCTGGCGGCATTATTGAGCAGTTGATCGCAGTGCGTGCGGATCCACTCACGGGCATCGGCATCGAGGCCGCAGTCAGCCTTGGTGAGGTCCCCGGCAAAGACAACCGGGCGGGGGAGCGTTCGCCCGACGACCGTTTCCCAATCAGCAACCAGTGCCTCAACTCGCGCTTCTGCGGATAGCTTCCTGGTGGGCCGGACGATGACGGCCAGGGGCACATCCTCCAGCAGCAGGTCGCGAAGCAGGTAGGAGCCGAGCAGGCCGGTCGAGCCCGAGAACAGGGTGTAGTGACGATCGTTCAAAGCAGTCGTGCTCGCGTGGGGGGGGGAGGGAGTGGCAGGTGTGAATACCGAAGTTCCAGTCCGGATGGATTGATGCCTTAGGGCCGGCAAAGGAGTGCCGACGAGGCTGCTGGAACCAACCGCACCATATCGCTCGGGGGTGTGTTGTTCAAGAATCCCGGTGCTTTGCGGAAAACCAGCAAACTCTGCCCGATTCTCCCGGTCGGCCGTTGGGGTGCGGAACCAACGGGGTGCAAAGCCGTATCTTGAGCACGACCGCAGGGCGATCTAGACTGCGACATACCCGAGGAGGGTATGCGAATTGGCCAGCGGTCTGACTCGAAATCAGATGCCCCGAAAGGGGTTGAGGGTTCGAATCCCTTGCCCTCCGCCTTGTTTGAGATGATTTTTCGATGGTTGCGGCAGCCCACAGTGCTAGGCCGCCGTCTGAGAATAGTTGGTCCGGTGAATTCTCGTGATCCTATGGATCGCGGCGAGAACAGGGTTCTCTTCAGACCGACCGGCACAACCTGCACCGCCCGGATCAGCACCGCCCGAAAGAGAGCCCCAGCAGCACCTGCCAGGGCTCTCTTTTTGTTGGGGTCACCGACGCGGGCCTGAGTGCGACTGAGTTCCCCGCCCTGACCGCGTTCTGCTGGCAGACTCTGCGGCCTAGAGGCCAGAAAAGCTGCGTTGCCCCGCTCAAACGACGATGAGTAGAATTGTGTTTGTTAGGGAATTGTGAGCATCCGCTTTCATTCCCTCCGGCCGTGGGGTGATGCCGGTTCCGTGGGGTACGGAGGGCTCTGGCATGAGAACACGACGATTTCTGGTGTCGTCCGTCGGTCTGGCGGTTGTGGTGACTGTCGCTGTCACGGGATGTTTCCGCACGGATCAGCCGCAGGTGGCGGGTGCTGCTGCTGTTGGCAGCGTGCCGCTGCCGGGGGTAACCGGCGTGACCTGGCGGCGGAAGCGGCTTTCCTTACGAACGCTCAGTCGCATTATGCACAGCACGCCGTCGGCGAGCGGTCAGTCTTCGATGGTGTCCCGCCCACTGGTGAGTTGGGCCGCACGAGCGGTGCTGCCTGATGGCGTTGATGCCACAACCGATTTTGAGCACCTCGGAGAACGGCTCTTTGGCCCGGTCATCCGGGGCGGTCAATCACCAGCGGATCTCGCGAGTGCAGGTCGTTGATTCGCAGTGCGGCCCGACCGTTGAGCAGATCGTCGATCAGGTCGCCAACCACTTCGGCTCGCCAGCCCAGGGTGAGAGCAGGTGGCGGCAAATCTTTTTGGTTGCGCAGTTTGTAGGCCAGGAGTTCTCGCATGTCGCTGGCCGTGCCAAGGAGGGCTGGGGCGATCTCCAACTGGCGGCAGAGGCCACCGACGGCGGTGGCCAGGAACTGCCCGAGCACATTCACCTGCGCAGGCGGCGCGCTGTGTTTCTCACCTCCGGGCAGGTCGGCATCGGGCAGTGACAGGCCTCGTTCAACCGCCTCGGCGATGGCTGGCAGGATGTGACGGAGGTCAGACCGCTGCATGCCGCGGATCGCGGCGATCTGCTCCGAATCGGCATTTTTCCGTTTGCACAATTCCACCAATAGATCATCCCGAAGGACCCGCTTCGGGGGCATGTCGCGGGCGTCAGCGACACTGTCACGCCAATGCCACAGTTCTCGAGCGATTGCCAGCTCCCGCCGACTGAGGCCGTTGAGGCCGGAGACGCGACGCCAGCGTTTTCTGGTGAACGAGGCCTCCACCTCATTCATCCAGGTTGCCATCTCTTCTGCCATCCAGTCGGTCCGGCCCCGGTCGGCCAATCTGCCGGTGAGCGTCTTCCAGAGCTCGTCCAGATGCCGGACGTCATCCAGGGCATATTCTACCTGGGCTGGTGTGAGTGGCCGCTTCCGCCAGTCGGTGCGAGTTTCTCCCTTGTTGGTCGGCTGCCCGAGCATCCGCCGAACGATTGCCCCATAGCCCGCGGGGTAGTCGTGATCGACCAGGCCCGCCGCCACCTGCACGTCGAACAGCTGGGCCGGCCGTTCGCCAATGGCATGGAGGATGAAGCCCATTTCTTCCCGGCCCGCATGGACGACCGTGGTCCGGGAGGGGTCGGTCAAGAGCCGCCAGAATGGCTCCAGTTCCTTCACTTTGAGCGTGTCGATCACCGCCAGTTCACCACCGGCAGCCACCTGAATCAGGCAGAGCTGGCTGCGATAGGTGTGCTCGGAGACAAACTCGGTGTCGAAGCCAAGCCAGTCGTGCTGCGCCAGCCGGTCCACCAAGGCCGCCAACTGCGACTCGGTTGTGATGAAGGCGTGGTCAGAGATGCTGGAAGAACGTTTCACGGAAGATCGTTTCGGCCGCACGGGGTGGCTCACAGGAAGAAAAACGCAACGACTGCAAAAACCGGCAGAAGGACACCGCAGCTGTAGAGCAGGTAGCCAAAGAAGCTTGGCATCCGGATGCCGGCCCCCTCTGCGATGGCTTTGACCATGAAGTTTGGCCCATTTCCGATGTAGGTCATCGCCCCGAGGAAGACGGCACCCAGGCTGATGCCGGCCAGACGACCCGCCTCGACACCGGCCACCAGGTCGCCGCCAGCCGGCAGGGACTGGGCGGTCTTGAAGAACACCAGATAGGTGGGGGCATTGTCGAGCACGCTGGAAAGCGCCCCGGTTGTCCAGAAAAAGGCAACCGGCGAGCGGATGCCGAGGCTGGCACCGTGCTCGTTGAGCAACGCCAAGGCCGGCTGCATGCAGATGAAAATGCCGACAAACAACGCGGCCACCTCAAGGATGGCGAAGTAACTGAAGCCATTCTTGATGCGGATCTCGATCGCCCCGAACCAGAGCGAGCAGCCGACCAGTGCCAGCAGCACGGCCTCGCGGAGGAAAATCCATGGATGCCAGTCGAGGCCCGGCAGCGGCTTGGAAGGATCGAGCAGGGCCACGGCTAGAATCACGCCCGCCATCAGTGGCAGGTTGAGCCAGAGGCCAGTGACCCTGAGGGAGCGGGCGGTGACCCGGTCGATCTCCCGGTCGGCATGCTGTTCGGCGGGGTAGGCGATGAAACTGTCCCAGACCCAGTAGATCAGCAGCAGGGTGACGTTGACGGCCAGCCACTCCTTCCAGAGCGAGAAGGTCCAAAGGAAGGGCACCCCCTGCAGGTAGCCGAGGAACAGCGGTGGGTCGCCGATGGGCAGCAGGCAACCGCCGCAGTTGCAGACCAGGAAAATGAAAAAGACCAGGGTGTGGACCACCCGTTTGCGTTCATGGTTTGTTTCCAGCAGGGGTCGCACCAGCAGCATGGCCGCGCCGGTGGTCCCGATGAAACTGGCCATGGCTGCTCCGAGCGCTAGTAACGCAGTGTTGGTCGTCGGCGTTGCCTGCATGTCTCCTTCGATGCGGACGCCGCCGGTGATGGCGTAGAGGGCAAACAGCAGCGTGATGAAGGGGACGTATTCTGCCAGCAGGGCGTTGGCCAGCACGGTGCCGGCCAGGCCCCAGGAGAGGCTGGATGGGGCCGGTGCGACGACGCCGTGGGCCGGGAAATGCTGCTCAATGGCGGCGTTGTGCAACACCAGGTAGTAACCGAGCGTGATCAGGCCGAGCGAGCCGGCGACGAGCAGTTTGCTGGAGTTGTGTTCCCACCAGTGGGCCAGGGCCGGAATCAGCGGCAGTACTGCAATCGCCCCGAGGAGCAGCACAAACGGGGTCACGGCCCAGGCGGGCGGGGGAGGGCCGGCGGCATGCAGCGAAGCCTCTGCGCCATGATCGTCGTGACTGGCAGCCTGATCGGCTTCAGGGGCCGTTGCGTGGTCGCCATGGTCGACAGCATGACTGGTCTCGTGGTCGGTCTCCTGACCAGCCCCGTGGGCTGCGTGATCGCCGTGGCTCGCTTGTGCCGCGACCAGTAAATCACGACCATGTTGGGGTGCGCCAGCGAGCAGGGCGGCCAGATAGATCCCCAAGGCAACGCCGACACCGGCGAGGGTTGTCCGGGAACTTCGGCGAATGCCGCTGGTTGATGGTGCTGTTTCGTGCATGATGTCCTTCTGGTGTCGACCGCAGCGGCCGCCTACCGCCAGAGATCCTCGTTGGAGTCTAGCAGACGGGGTGTCGCTGGATCCTGGGGGGTGGTCACTCGGGCTTTTTTGGCGGAGTCGCGTCGTGCTGATGGTGTCGCGGAGTGAATCTGATGCTCATGCTCACGTCTGAAACGACCACCGTCTGGCTGGCAACGAACCGTCGCCTCGCCTGGCTTGGGACCGTCGTCGCGGTCGTGCTGGCGGTCTTGACGCTGCTGGCAGCGGTGGCGGTCGGACGATCCGGTGGGGGCGTTCGCCTGGCCCTCGTGGGGCTGGCCTGCGGGGCAGGGTTCAGCACGCTGGTGTCTGCCAGCCTGACGCTGGCGGCGTTCCGACCGGCGGTGTCTGCTGCGGGCGACTGGCTGCTGGTTCGGCTCGGTCCAGGCCGCACCGAACGGCTGCCATTGACGGCGGTAGAGGTCTTTTTTCTTGGCAGTCAGCCGCTGGATCACCGTGGCGGGCCAGCCGACGCCGCCGCGGCGGCCTTTCGTGTGGGCACTCTGGTGGTGCGAGTTGCCGAGCGGTCCACAGCTGTTGCCAAGCGTTCTGGCGGCGGCCCCTGGGCCGCCTGGGAAAATGGCTACCTGGTGATCGACGGCCGCTGGACCGAGCCCCTCACGGTCGAAACCCTGCGGCGGATCAATGGCCGCTTGATCGTTGCCAAGCGGGCGGCGGGTGAAACTGGGCCTGACCCTGCCGAGGTGGGCGAGAGTTGCCCGCCCGAGGGCTGCTCTCAATGAACGCCCCGACGCTGCTGGTGAGTGTCCGTGATGCCGGTGAGGCGGTTGCTGCTGTTGCGGGTGGCGCCGGTATCATCGACATCAAAGATCCGGCTGCCGGGTCGCTTGGCATGGCAGCTGCCGAAACGCTGGTCGACTGTGGGCGAGTGGTACCGGCAGGCTGCCTTTGGACGCTCGCGGGTGGTGAACTGCGGGAGGCCGAGTTGGCAGTGGAGCGGCTGGCCGCGGTTGTGCCGCACTGCCCGCGGCCTCCTGCTGCGGTGAAGTTTGGGCTTTCGGAGGCTGTCGATAGCGACTGGCCGGTACGGCTTGCTGCTGTCCGGGAGCGACTGCCTGAGAAAATCACCGTGGTGCCAGTTGCCTACGCCGATACCGCGTCGGCGGCCGCGCCGCCGGTGGCGATCGTGATCGAGGCAGCCGCTCGCAGCGGCTGTCCGCTGGTGCTGGTTGACACCTTTGACAAGCAGGGCAGTGGGTCGCTGCTTTCGCTGGCGACGCTCCAGGAACTGGCTGACTGGATTCGGGTGGCAACTCGCCTGGGGCTGGGCCTGGTGCTCGCCGGGAAGATTCCGCCGGAGGATATCGCTACAGTGGCAGGCTGTCGGCCGCTGGCGGTCGCCGTTCGCTCGGCCGTCTGCGTCGGTGGGCGGCTGGGCCGCATCGACCAGCAGTTGGTTCAGACTGCGGTGGCTGCCTGCCGGACTGCCGGCAGCGGTGTCACGCCAGCAGGTGGCAGCACCTGGTTCGCAGAAGCTTTGAGCAGAGGGAGTTGACGTTTGAAAACGCTGGAAGTCACAGTGCCCCATTCGCTGGGGGTTGATGCGGCTCATGAACGACTTGATGCAGCCCTGGTGCGGGCGCGGTCAGAATATGAGCAGCAGGTGGGGCCGATCGACGCCGATTGGGAGGCGGCCGACCGGCTTCGGGTTGGGTTCACCACCATGGGCATGCGGTTTGCCGGTCAGATCGAAATTCTGCCTGATGCCCTTACCGTCAAACTCGATCTACCGATGATGGCCTCAATGTTCGCTGGCCAGATTCGCGAAGGGATCGAGCAGCGGCTTGGCGGGGTGGTCAGGGGCTGAGGGCACCAGCCGCAGCTGGGGCTGGAATCTTCAGGGTGCCTTCGGTGATTGACCACCGGAGGTTCAGTGGTTCGGCGATGGCGTGCAGGAGTCCATCGCGGTCGACGTCACGGACTTCGAGACGAATGATTGTCTTGGGATCGATTCCTTGGTTGCGGAGGGCCGCAGCATCGAGGGCGAGAGTCAGTTCACACTGAGCGGCCACGGTCGCCAGCAGGTCATCCAGTGGGGCGGCAACCCGCAGGCTGAACCGGGCAGTGCCGGGTGGAGCTGACCGCCGCGGACGGCGGGCCGGCTGGTGCTGAGCCGGTTGGGGAACCGTTTCAGGTGACGCTGAAGGCAAGGACACCAGGCGGCCGCAGAGGTGCTGAGACGGTCCTGCCTGGGTCCAGTCGACCCGCAGGCCGTACTGCATGGCGACCAGATCGAATCGTTCGGCAAGGGAGAGCGGGGGCAGGCTGCCAGCGGGCAGGTGGTCATGGGGAAGGGCCGGCTGCTCGTCCCAGTCAATGACGGGCCGCTGGGCTGATGTGGTCTCCAGCAGAGAGGTGAGTAAGGCGTTCGGGGTGGTGCCGGCAGGCCACTCCCAGGCGGCCGTGTGGTTCAGGCTCGCGCGGGTCACCGCTGGCAGGCGGGCCACCGCGTGCTGCCGCAGCCGATCGGCCTGTTCCAGCCGGGCCGCTTCCCCTGGCGGTACGAGCCAGACCGCGGCAGTCAGGTCTGCCAGTTCGGCTCCGTGGTCAGTTGCGATCTGCAGCAGGACGTCCCGGAGCGATTCACCTCGGGCCTGCAGGCTTGCTGGCTGGGTCGGATCGACCCGCCGGTCGAGCACAATCGGCGTTCCGGTCATGCTGCCGAGTCGCTCAACAAGGTGACCGAGCGGAAGTCGTTGCAGACTAGCCCGCACCGGGGCCTCGAGGTCGGCTGAGATCGCCGGAGGTTCGCTCACGATCCCTACGACAGCAAGAAGTGCAGCGCTGCAGACCACACGCCGCAGCCTGCATCCGGTTGCGGGGAGGGGGCAGCAGTGGTGAGGTGGACTAGGCCTGTGCATCGCGTGAGAGGTCCAGGGGGCCGCGGAACAACCTAGTTGGAATCGACAGACTGTTTGTCGACAGTGCGAGTGCCGCAGCAGACCCTTTCAGGCTAAGACGTGCATCAGCAGATTGGCAACCGCGTTGCCGACAGATGACAGGCTGTTCCCTAGCCAGCTAGCCGAAACAGTCGCCCTGGACAGAAGCAATTCGTCGAGAACAGAAGCAATTGTAGGCAGGGGCCCGGTTCGCTGGGTCTTCAAGAAGAATCAGGCTCGCCGTCTTTGCTACCGCCATAACGTTCGGAACGGCTCGAAGATCCGCATGGCGAACATAACTTGACTCGCGGAGTACTGGGTGACATTGCGCTGGAAGTAAAGAATGTCGTCAAGTTGGTAGTAGCGGTAGCTGACATCAAGCGTCACCTGGTCACTCACTTCGTAGATAAGGCCGCCCCCGGCTTGCCACGCAAAGGCCGATTGTGCTTCGTCGTACGCGATGCCGGAAGCATTCTCCCCACCGGGCTTATACCCGCCGGCCCCGATCCCGCCGCCGCCGTAGCAGCCGATGCGTTGCGTAAACATGAAATCCCGCCAGAGGTTTGCGGTAACAGACCAATTGTTGGCGAGAAGGGTGCGGTCTTGTTTTGAGGCGTTGTAGGCTCCATAGAAATCGCGGCTAAGCCACTCGGTTTCGAGCCGTAGACGGCCGTGCTGCCGTTCGAATGACACGCCGCCGGCAATTCCGGCAGTAAAAATTGTGGCCGAGGTGTTCTCGGCTGAATCTGCCGGCCAGTTCAGGTTCGCGAACGAGGGCCCCCATAGCCCAGTGATGTAAAAACGCCGTGGGCTTGTGTGGTGGTAGGCGATTGGGTGAACTGTTGCCCCGTCAATCTGCACGGGCGACATCATCGGGATGCTGTCGAGCGCCGTAAGGTCGATGGCCGGGAGGTTATTGTTGGCCAGTGAAGAGGCGGGAAAGGCGAGAGCGAAGAGAATGAGAAGCAAGTTCTTGCGCATGTGGGCCTCGGGTAAGGGAAGATCAGTTGACTTTCGGTCCAATACCGTAAGGAGGAATCGGTTGGCCGGGGCGTCAGAACGAAGCAAGGGCGGCGGTGGTTTTATGACCGTCACAGCCGTTCAGGTCTGCCTTGCCGGTTGCTGCACGAGGGTGGGTGCGGAATCGGCTGGCAAAACCAGGCTTACCTCGGCTGGGGAGGAGACCTCAGCATGAGTGCCCGACGCACTGGGAGCGAGCGGGGGAAGCTGAAACTTTGTAAAATCAGACTGATTCGGCTCTGGACGGCAGTCGGGCATGGGCTGCGTGTCAACACGCTGGAAAGAGGTTGATGGCATGAGAGTCCTGCTCGGAATGGTGTGCCGGGGTAGGTCCCCCAGCCAAGTGCTTGGCTGGGTGGTTTGTCTGGCGTGGGTGAGTATGGCCTCTTCGGTCGGGCTGGCACGGGATGTCGGGGATCGCCCCAACGTTGTTCTGTTTTTCCTCGACGACAGTGGGTACGGCGACTACAGCCACACCGGCAACCCGACCATTGCCACGCCGAACATCTCGAGGCTGGTGCAGGACGGGATGAGTTTCCCGCAGTTTTATGTCGCCTCGCCGGCGTGCAGTGCCTCTCGCTATTCGCTGCTGACCGGCCGCGTCCCCGGCCGTTCAGGGTTGGGGTCATGGGTCATTGGCCCGCAGGCAAGCCGGTATCTTCACCCGCAAGAATTCACGCTTGCCGAAGGATTGAAAACCCGGGGCTACCACACGGGCATCTTTGGCAAGTGGCATCTCGGCAGTCCCAATAAAAACAATCGGCACGTCCCGGAGACCCTGCCGTTGGCCCACGGCTTTGATGAATGGCTCGGAACGAATGTCTCGCACGATTACGACAACGCCATGCTGCTGCAATCGGACGCCGCCGGAGTCGAGCCGACTCAGGGCTACGCCGTTATTGCGAGGAACCTGCCGTCCAGACCTGACGTCTGTGCAACGTTAACGGAACGCTCGACGGAGGCTGCGGTTTCGTTCATTACCAGGAACAAGGCAGCTCCCTTCTTGGCTTACATTCCGTTCAACATGCCCCACCTTGGCATCCATGCCAGCGAGGCGTTTCGCGGCAGATCCCGGCGGGGGCTGTTGGGTGATGTGATGGAAGAGATTGATGCCAGCGTCGGTCGGGTACGGCAGACGCTTGAGGAGCACGGGCTGACTGAGAACACGCTAATCATCTTCTCGTCGGACAATGGTCCGTGGATCATGTTTCAAGATACCGCCAGCCACCCAAAGTACGGCGAAGCCCGGCTGCATGTTGGGTACGCCACCCCGTTTCGGGACGGGAAAGGCTCAACCTGGGAAGGTGGCCACCGCGTGCCCGGCATCTTCTGCTGGCCGGGCACAATCTCGGGCAATGCCGTTGAGCGGTCGCCGGCGAGTACCCTGGATATTCTGCCGACGGTATGCGGACTGGCTGGTGTGGACGTGCCGACGGACCGGTCGATTGATGGCCGGGACATCAGGGCGTACCTGCTGCCAGAGACGTCGGCAGAGACCGTCCCGGAGTTCGCGTTCGTGTATTCGGGCCGTGATAACAAGCCGTCTGCCGTTCGGGTTGGGCCCTGGAAGCTGCATGTCCGCATTGCCTCCCAAACCGGAAATGATTACGGCTTTCAGGCCTCTCGCGAGACGCCCCTCTTGTTTCAGCTCGAGCAGGATCTCGGAGAGCAGATTGACCGCGCCGGAGAGCGGCCGGAGCGTGTTGCTGCCATGCTGACGCAATTGAACCAGTTTGAGGTTCAGGTGGAGCAGGAAGGCTCGTTCTGGGAAGCAGCCGGGCGACCATAGCAACGGTCAGCGATGGTTTTCTTCTGCCTGCACTTCCGTTGGAGCGGTGGGCTTTTCTGAGAAGTTGTCTGTCTTCCAGCCGGTGCAGACGTCGCCCGGAGTTTGCCTCGCCTCGGAGAAGTAGCGGCGAGTGGAGGCGGCACCATCTAGCGAAGGATGGTGCCGCCGTTGCTGGTCGGCTGCTCGGCGAGCAGGACACGGCTGGTGTACCGCTGCGGGTTGGCCGCAAACGCGGCCCGGCTTTCGGGTGAGGCAAACAGATAGATCCGCTGCTGGTAGGTCACGCCGTACTGCCGCTGCCCCGATACGGTGGAGCCGGAATCAAAAGCCACGACGGGGTCATCTCCCGACAGGGCCGGTGCGTAGCGGTCGGGGTCGGCCAGAAACGCCTGCTGTTCCTCGAGGCCACTGAACAGATAGGTACGGCCCCGATGGCGGGCGCCCCACTGGGCCTGTCCTTCCGCCCAGTTGCCGGTCTCAACCAGTGAGACGGGGCAGTAGCCCTCTAGGCCAAGCGGCATGGTCTCCGGTGTCGCCGGCTCTTCGGCTGAGGTCTGGCCGGCGTAGTTGGCAACCATCTCGGTCGCTGGTTGAGCCGCCCGAGCGGGAGCCGGCGTGGTCGGTTGCTGGTGTTCCGGCTCGTTTGCTCGTCCAGTGAACATGCTGAACGGCTTTTGCAGGGCGGCCAGCACCGGGTTTGCTGTCGTGGCTGCTGGGGCTGGCTTAGCTTCGACCGGCTGGGGCGTT
>JBDQOY010000267.1:0-3099 GCA_040260935.1 Pirellulales bacterium | reverse complement strand
GTCCTCACCCACGCCCGAGCCGCGAGCCGAGGGAATGTGCGACGGGAGCACACACGCGAAGCGATTTCCCTCAGCTTGCGCTTCGGGCTTGTGTGGCGTTGCTCTATCGCTCAGTCGTCGCAGAACCATGTCCTCACCTAAGCCCGAGGCGCGAGCCGAGGGAAGGTGCGACGGGAGCACACACGCGAAGCGGTTTCCCTCAGCTTGCGCTTCGGGCTTATGTGACGTTGCTGTATCGCTCAGTCGTCGCAGAACCATGCCTCCACCCACGCCCGAGGCACGGGCCGAGGGAACGTGCCTTGGTAGCACAGAAGGGGGACGGCGATGCCTGGCTGGTCACGCCAGCAGATCGCTGACCACGTGACCATGCACATCGGTCAGCCTGAAATCTCGGCCTTGATGGCGATATGTGAGTCGCTCGTGGTTGAGGCCGAGGCAGTGAAGAATCGTCGCTTGCAGGTCGTGGACATGCACCTCGTTTTCGACAATGTGAAACCCGAGGTCGTCGGTTTTGCCGTAGGTAATGCCACCCTTGATCCCACCCCCAGCCAGCCACATGGTGAACGCGTTGGGATGATGATCACGGCCCATCGACCGGTTGAGGACCGCACTTGATTCGACCATCGGTGTACGGCCGAACTCCCCGCCCCACACCACCAGTGTCTCGTCAAGCATACCTCGCTGCTTGAGATCAGCTACCAGTGCTGCAGACGCCTGATCGGTGTTCTTGCAGTTGTTTTTGACGTTCCCAGCGACGTTGGTGTGGGCGTCCCAACCCTCGTGGTAGATCGTGACAAACCGCACGCCACGCTCGACAAGCCGACGAGCAATCAAACAGGCTCGGGCGAAACTGGCCTTCTCTGGATGACACCCATAGAGCGCCAGCGTTTCCGGCGACTCATTCTTCAGGTTCATCAACTCCGGCGCAGACGTCTGCAGCCGATGGGCCATCTCATAGGCAGCAATCCGCGTGGCAATCTCCGGGTCACCATCCCTGGCCAAGGTCTGGCGATTGAGTGCCGAGACGAGCCCAAGCGTGTCTGCCTCAAGCCGGGCGTCTGCTCCTGTCGGGGAATCGACATTCAGGATCGGTGGCCCCGCGTTTCGGAACCGGGTGCCGGTGTAGACGCTGGGCATGAATCCACTCGACCAGTTGGCTGCTCCGCCACTGATGCCGCTGCCGGTGCTCATCACCACGAAGGCTGGCAACTCGTCACTCTCACTACCGAGGCCATAAGTCACCCAGGAACCGAGGCTGGGGCGGCCAGGCTGGGCAAAGCCACAATTCATGAAGATCTGGGCCGGGGCATGATTGAACTGATCGGTTTTGCAACTTTTGACAATGGCAATGTCATCGACAACCTCCGCTAGGTGCGGCAGCATCTCAGAGAGTTCCGCACCGCACTCGCCATGTTTGGCAAACGAATACTGGGGCCCCAGCACCGCTGCATCAGGCCGAATGAAGGCGTAGCGTTGGCCGCCAATCACCTCCGGGGGAATCGGCTTTCCCTCGATTGCCGCCAGTGCCGGCTTGTGGTCAAAAAGTTCCAACTGGCTCGGGGCCCCCGCCATGAACAGCTGAATGACTGCCTTGGCCTTCCCGGGAAAGTGCGGCGGCCGGACTGCCAGAGGATCTGCGACCGGCTTCGCCGTGGCAGTGCCCCGAAACGTCCCAGCAAGCAGGCCCGCCAGCGCAATCTTGCCGACGCCAATTCCACAATCCTTGAAGAAGTGCCGCCGGGTCACCTCGAGGAGGGCGGCATGCTGGTGCGGATCAATCCTGTTCATCGCTTCACAATTGCCTCATCCAGGTTCATTACCGCCCGGGCGACGAGCATCCAGGCGGCCTCCTCGCGGAGAGTTTTGGTTTGTGTGGGTGCGGGGCTGCCGTCTTCATCAGATTCCTCTCCCCCCATCAACTCAGCCGCCGACAGACTGCCAGTGGCCAGACGCTGCCGCTGGGCTTGCAAGTACCCAAGCAGCGTCTCACGCTCCGCAGCCGTGAAGTCCCGTGAGAGCAGCCTCGTGCCCAGGTTTTGCAACCGCCCCTGATCGTCTTCAGAAGCCGCGTACACCCGCCGCCCGAGTGCCCGGGCAATCTCCAAAAACATGGGGTCATTGAGCAGCGTGAGGGCCTGAAGCGGCGAGTTGGAACTATCGCGGCGGGCAATGCACGACTCACCGGTCGGTCCATCAAAGGTCGTCGTAAAGGCAAACGGGGCCGTGCGTTTGCGAAACGTGTAGACCCCACGGCGGTACCGGTCCTCACCCTCGCTCACGGTCCAGGCGGGCTTTCCAAAGGCCACCTCAGTCACACCGGCGGGCTGCGGCGGCCGCACTCCAGGCCCATACATCTTTGAAGACAACAGGTCAGAGGCCTTGAGGAGTGAGTCGCGGATCACCTCTGCCTCCAGCCGTACCCGTGGCCCCCGGGCCAGCAGCACGTTCTCCGGATCGCGGTCGGCAGCTGCGGCAGTCACAGCGGACGACTGCTGGTAGGTTTGGCTGGTCACCAGCAACCGGTGCAGCCCCTTCAGTGACCAGCCCAAGCCTCCCTCCGCTGCCGGCGTCATGAAGCGAACCGCCAGCCAGTCGAGGAGTTCTGGATGGCTGGGTGGACTGCCCTGATAGCCGAAGTCGGCACCCGTCTCGACCAAGCCGCGGCCAAAGACGGCCTGCCACGCTCGGTTCACGACCACGCGGGCGGTGAGCGGATTGCGAGGTGAGACCAGCCAGCGGGCAAGGGTCAGCCGATTTGCTGCAGCGTCGGCGGGCAACTGGGGCAGAAACGCTGGCACCGCCGGCGTGACCAGTTCTTCCGGGGAGAGGAATTCTCCTCGATGGTGACGGTGAGTCAGCCGCGGATTGTCAGCCGGCCGCTCCCGCAGCACGAGGCTGGCGAGGCCCCGCTGCTCCAGCGTCTCAAGCCGCTCAATTTCCTTGATCTGTTCACTCACCTCCGGCGCTGTCCGGAGGAATCGGCGAAAGAGCAGTTGCCGCTGAGCCGCCGACCGGTCCTCCACTGCCGTGACCAGCGCCGCTTCTTCTTCGAGCGAGAAACCACGGGCCTCGGCCGCCGTCGCGGCGGTTGTGCTCAGC
>JBDQOY010000266.1:0-3576 GCA_040260935.1 Pirellulales bacterium | reverse complement strand
GGCAGAGCCCGCCGCTGGCAGTGGCATGTCGGCCGCCGAGATCTTTTCGCTCTTCGGCTTAACGTCCCCTCAGCAGGCAGGCCGTCGGGCGGCCTGATGAACGCTGCTGGCCCGGTGGCTTTCGTGAGGGGTGGTGCGGCATGGCAGAGGCGATAGGTGGTGCCCGGTTCGCGGGCTACCATAGGGGGAGATGTGAGCAGACCCCTTACGGGCGGCGTTGGTCGGGTTTTCATGAACGTTTTTTACGATTTTGATGTGCTGGTGATCGGCGGCGGTCATGCTGGTGTTGAGGCAGCGGCTGCCGCGGCTCGGCTCGGAGCGCGGACCGGTCTGCTGACGGCCAACTGCGACACTGTCGGCCAGATGAGCTGCAACCCGGCGATTGGCGGCGTGGGCAAGGGGCAGCTCGTGCGTGAGGTCGATGCGCTGGGCGGGCTGATGGGGCAGGCGATCGACGCCACCGGGATTCAATACCGGGTTCTCAATCGGTCCAAGGGGCCGGCGATGCACGGACCCCGAGCACAGGCGGACAAGCGGCTCTACCAGCTGGAGATCAAGCATCTCGTCGAATCGACGCCGAACCTCGTCCTGCGGCAGGAAACGGTTGAGGGACTGCGGTTCGAGCCGGTGGCTGACGCCGGTGGGAACGGGCCGCGGTTTCGCATCACTGGTGTGCTGGCCCGTGGCGGGGTGGAATACCGGGCAGCGGCTGTGGTGTTGACAACCGGCACCTTCCTGCAGGCCGTCATGCACACCGGAGAGGCGCAGACGGCCGGCGGGCGGGCAGGCGAGGGAACCACGGCTGGGGTGAGTCGATCGCTGAGTGAACTTGGCTTCCGGCTCGACCGGTTCAAGACCGGCACACCCTGCCGGCTGCATGGTGCCACCATCAACTATGCCGAGTTGCAGGAACAGCCGGGCGATGAGACGCCGCAACCGTTTTCATTCCTGACCGATGCAATCGACCGCAGCCAGCGGGTCTGCTGGATCACCCGGACCACGCCGGCAGTCCACGACGTGATCAGGGCCAATCTCCATCGGGCGCCGATGTACAGCGGCCAGATCGACTCCCGTGGCCCCCGGTACTGTCCCAGCATCGAAGACAAGGTCGTCCGGTTTGCCGACAAGGAGAACCACCAACTTTTCCTGGAGCCCGAGGGGTGGCGAACCCACGAGGTCTACGTCAACGGCATCTCGACCAGCCTGCCGCGGGACGTTCAGGATGCCATGGTGCGGCTGGTGCCGGGGCTCGAGCAGGCAGAGATCATGCGGTACGGCTATGCCGTCGAGTATGACTACGCTCCACCTGATCAGCTCACCGCCAGTCTGGAGAGTAAGCCGGTCGCCGGGCTGTTTCTCGCCGGGCAGATCAATGGCACCACCGGCTATGAAGAGGCGGCAGCGCAGGGCCTGCTGGCCGGAGCGAATGCGGCACGTGGGCTGCGGGGTGAACAGCCGCTCCTGCTCGGTCGGGATGAGTCCTATATCGGTGTCCTGATTGATGACCTGATCACCCGTGGTGTGGATGAGCCCTACCGCATGTTCACCAGCCGCGCAGAGCACCGGCTTGCCCTGCGGCATGACAACGCCGATCGGCGGCTCACCCCGATCGCTGAGCAGGTGGGGCTGGTCGATGCAGACCGAGTCAGCCGGCTGGCCCGCAAGACGGCGGCGATTGAGGCGACCCTGGTTCGCCTGGCGAGTCATCGGGTTGCCGGAGTGAGTCTGGTTGACCGGCTCAAGCGACCAGAGGTCGGCTGGGCAGACTGTGTGGCAGCGCTGCCGGAACTCGCCGGCGTTGCCGCTGACGTTGCCACGCAGATCGAAAACGACATTCGGTATGCCGGCTACCTCAAGGTGGAGCAGCAACGGATCGAGCGACGAAGGCAGCATGGCGAGAAGCCGATTCCTGCGGAGTTTGACTACTGCGGCGTCCGGCACCTGCGGGCCGAAGCTCGGGAAAAGCTCGAACAGATTCGTCCCCGCACGCTCGACCAAGCCGGTCGGGTCAGTGGCATCACGCCGGCTGACCTCGCCCTGTTGCTGTTGCATCTGGACCGCTAGGTGGTGGCAGAGAGAGTAGCCCGCCCGCCGCGGGGTGGTGAAGGTCCTGGGGAACCCGAAGGGCGTCTGATGAAAATCGTTCAGATCACTGCCGGGGCTGGGGGCAGACTCTGTGGCTCATGCCTGCACGACAACACGTTGGTGCGAACGCTCCAGCAGCGGGGGCGGGATGCAATCCTGGTGCCGGCGTACGTGCCGACCACGACGGATGAAGAGAACGTTGCTGAGCCAACCGTGGTCATGGGTGGGGTCAATGTCTATCTGCAGCAGGTGATCCCGCTGTTTCGACACACACCGCGGTGGCTCGATCGGATCTTCGACCAGCCCTTCCTGTTGCGCTGGCTTGCAGGCCAAACCGGTCAGACTCGGCCTGCTGACCTCGGTCCCCTGACGGTGTCGAGCCTGCGGGGAACATCAGGCCATCAACGGAAAGAAATCGAGCGGTTGGCGGAGTGGCTGGCCCGCGAGGTGCGGCCCGATGTCGTGCAGTTGTCAAATGCCTTGCTGCTCGGGATGGCTGATCGCATTCGGGCGGTCACCGGCGCCGCTATCGTGGTGAGCCTGTCGGGAGAAGATCTGTTCATTGAGCAGTTGCCCTCGGGTGATTGTGGGCAGGTGCTGCAGTTGCTCAAGGAGCAGGCCGCCGCTGTTGATCGGTTTGTTGCCTTCAATGCCGCCTACGCGGAGCGGATGGCGGAGCTTGTGGGCTGGGACCGCAGTCGCATCACGGTGATCCCCCACGGGATTGATCTCCTGGGGTTCCCGGCGATGCCACCCGACCTGGCCGTCCGGCGGGCAGCGCGGGGAGGCCGCCTGGTCGTTGGCTATCTCGCCCGGGCCTGCCGTGAAAAGGGACTCGATCAAGCGATCCGGGCGGTGGGGCTCCTTGTTGAACAGGGCTACGATGTGGAATTGCTCGCTGCCGGGGCGAGTGTGCCGGTGGAGGCTGCCTATCGAGCCGACTGCTGGGCCTTGGCCGAGCAGCTTGGTCTGGCCGATCGTGTCCGCTGGGCCGGTGAGGTTGATCGGGCGGGTAAGATCGAACTGCTGCAGGCGGTCGATCTGTTTGTCATGCCCACGCCAGTGCCGGAGGCCAAGGGATTTCCGGTGATTGAGGCGATGGCCGCCGGCCTGCCAGTGGTGGCCTCTGACGCTGGGGCCTTTCCTGAGTTGCTTGGCATCCAGGCAGCAGACCCGGCTGGGCTCGTGCATGCCATGGCCGATCCGGTCGCACTCGCCTGTGCCGTCGCCGAACTGCTTGACGATCTGCCCCGTGCGCAGGCTCACGGTGCCGCCGGGCACGCCCGCGTGCGGCAGTTGCATGACGCACGCGACATGGCTGCCGCCCACGAACGGTTGTACGAGGCCCTCCGCGCCAGGTGAGGGAAAACGCTCCGCGTGTTGTGCGGCGTCGCACACTCCCTCGGCTCGCGCCTCGGGCTTGGGTGGAGAACATGGCCAGGCGTCGGTATCACAACACAAAAGCCCGAACCGTGAGGTGAGGGAAAACGC
>JBDQOY010000265.1:0-3584 GCA_040260935.1 Pirellulales bacterium | reverse complement strand
CCCAGCCAGGCGAGCCCCGCCAGACTTGGAGTGAGGGCCGCGTCGATGTTGCGAACCTCGTCGGTGTCGTCAATCCGCAGCACGAACTGCCCGCCGTGGCGGCGGGCAAACAGCCAATTGAACAGGGCGGTGCGGACCCCACCAATATGCAGATAGCCGGTCGGGCTGGGTGCGAAACGGGTGCGTACAGTCACGGGATACCTCCGGAAGCACTATCGACAACCCGCTGCGGTTCGTCAAAGGGTGCGGCCCTAGGCCGCCTGGCTGCGGCGGGAGAGTTTGCGAAGACGGCGCCGCTCCGCCTTGGAGAGCCGGCGGTGAGACTGCCCGTCAGCGGGTTCTTCGCCAGGCTCCACGTCTCCGTCAGACTCGGGCTCGTCGCTGATCTCCTGGAAATCAATGGTCGTGTCGGCGGGGGCGGCCCCGGTAACGGGTTCAGTGGCGACGGGTTCAGCGGCAGATGGGGCGGCTGCGGGCCGCAGGCGTGGCGTCTTCTGTTTCTTTTTCGTGCGAGTCGCGGTCGGCTGGCGGCAACAACCGGTGATCTCCCGCAGGCTGCTGCGGACAGCCACCAGCATCGCCATGAGGATCAGGCTGCTGCCGACAAGCCAACTCGCATTGGCAGCCTGCAGGAACCGGGGATCGGTGGCAGGCTGCCAGCTGCAGGCGGTGGAGCCGGCCCAGAGCAGAAGCCCCACGACGAGTGGCACTGCAGTCGGGAGGCGTTCCCGCATTCGCAGAATGGCCAGCGGTGTGGTGAACAGCAGTCCTGTAACGCCACAGGCAGCCCACCAGCCGAGGCCCTGCGGCCCAAACGGCGTGGCCGTCAGCGTGAGCATGGCAGCGGCAACGGCGGGCCCGACCGGAACGGCTGTTGCCGCTGCTGCGGCGATCCAGACGGCTGCCAGGCAGCCCCAGACACGGGAGTGATTCTTGAACTGGTCACGGCGATGGCGGTGCAGGCTGCGGACGACCAGGGCGGTTGCCGCCGCGAGCAGGAGATAGACCTGGGTTAACCAGCCGGCGAGCGTGGCCTGCTCGTGGAGGCCGAGGCAGCGGCGGAGATGGTCGAGGCTGGTGCCGTAGGCGTCATGATCGGGAAGCAGTTCATGCCCGAATGCTTCCCGGGCGATGTCCGGGGCAATGGCGACGCCGGTTGTGAGCAGCACCAGCAGGCTGACGCCGGCAAGGGCGAAGCCACTGGTCGGGACCAGGCCGGCAAGGTACACCTGGGCTGCTGGCAACTGGTCGGTCGCTGGGGCCGCTGCGGGGGGTGGAGGCTGCTGGGCCGCATCAGCACCCTGATCGGCGGCAAGCGCGGCTGCCAGACGGCGTCGCTGATGGCCACCGAGAAGGCGGGTCACGTTGTTTGTCTCCTTCTCTGTGTCAATCCGCATGAGAGCCCGCAGTCGGATCGGAGCAGGCTCCGCCACTTCGAGGGGCTATCGGTCGGGTGGAGGGCGGCGGGCCAGTCGAGCCGAGGGCTATCCTGCAACTGCTTCAGGCGGCAGAGTCGTGCGGTTGGTGGGCCGCCAGTAGCACGAGCGAGTTGCCTGCGTCCGGGAGAGTCGGTTACCATCCCCAGTGACGCGTCTACGATGCTTCTGCGGTCGCTAGGCCGCTGGTCCGTTTCCGAGTCGTTCACCGAGGAGAGAATGCCCCATGGCCTACACGCTTCCCCCCCTGTCCTATTCGTTTGACGCCCTTGAGCCGCACATCGATGCCCGCACGATGGAGATCCATCATGACAAGCATCATGCGGCCTACGTCGCCAACGTCAACAAGGCACTTGAGGGCAGCCCGCTGGCCGATCTGCCAGTTGAAAAACTGATTGGCGACCTTGAGCAGGTTCCAGAGGCGATTCGAACGGCAGTGCGGAACAATGGCGGCGGCCATGCCAACCATACCCTGTTCTGGGAATCGCTCGGCGCTGGTAAGGGCGGCGAACCGGCGGGCGAGTTGGCCACGGCCATGACATCGGTCTTCGGGAATTACGCCAACTTCCAAGAGACTTTCACCAAGGCTGCCATGGGCCGGTTCGGGAGCGGTTGGGCCTGGCTCTCGGTCGATCCGCAGGGCAAATTGCTGGTGGAGAGCACCGCTAACCAGGACAGCCCGCTGATGCACGGCAATACGCCGCTGCTCGGCGTCGATGTCTGGGAGCACGCCTACTACCTGCTCTACCAGAACCGCCGGGCCGACTACGTGCAGGCCTTCTACAACCTAGTCGATTGGGGCGTGGTCGCCACGCGGTTCGCCGCCGCGAAGTAACTGCCCCCACCTCGCCATTTTCTCTCGTCTGCCGGGCTGCCGCAGGATGGTGGCCCGGCAGATTTTTTTTGGCCGCACGGGTGGATTGGGCAAAGGCTGGCGTTGACACGGTGCCGACAAAATTCCTATTCCCCGCACCATACGCGTGTCCGTACCGCCCGGGAGAGGAGTCTATGCTCGTGCCAGCCACTGATTCTGTTCGACGTGTCCAATTGAGAGCCGTGGGCGTTGCGTGCCTCGTTGCCGCAACCAGTGTGACCAGCGGGTGCAAGACGGGCTCGTCGATGAGTTCATCTTGGTTGGGCCTGGGGATGGGCGGCCCCGACCCGGCAACCCTTGCGGAAGCACCTCCGTTTGAGGGTGACCTGTCCAAGCCTTCCGTGACAGCCAAGCCATACCCCACGACGTCGACGCCTGAGAGCTATGCCCTGCAGCAGGGACAGCCTGCTGAAGCACTGGGGCAGCCCGTTGAGACAGCGCCCCAGATGGCCGCTGCCCCGCAGGCACCAATCACCTACGGCAGCACGCCTCCGCCGCCACAGGCTCCGGCTGCAGCCCAGCCAACAGCGGTTGCCAGTACGCCGGCGACCACGCAGGTTGGTCCTTACCAGCAGGTTCCAACCACCACTGCTGCGACTGCTCCGGCGGCAGCGGTGGCTGCCGATTCGGTGGGCGGCTATCAGTCAGCAGCGACCAGCCGGTTTAGTCAGGCTGCACCGCCGGCTGCCGCGGCCGCTGGCTACGGACAGCCGAATGGCCGGTTTTCATCGATTGCCGATCAACGGGTTGCCGAGGCGCAGCCGACCGCTGCCTCAGGCACCGCAGCCTTTGGCAGTCGCTTCAGTCGTCCAGAAGCCGCCGCTGCAACCGGTGCTGCCTTGGCGGAAATGGGAACTGAGGAAAGCCGCTACGGCACTGCAGATTCGGGTGGCCGCTACGGTGCGGCATCTGATTCGGCGTTTGGGTCACCGGTCGCCGGCACACTCACGCCAGCGGTTTCACCACCAGCTCAGCAGTCGTTGGCACCAGCCGGAGAAAGTCTGCCAGCACCGCCAACCTCGCGGCGGCCCGATCCTGGGTATCGTCCCGGCGGGACATCGAGTTATCGCAAGGCCCAGCCGATCTATGCAGATGCTCCCATGTCGATACCAGCGACAGCTGCCGCTGGGGATCTGCCTGTCATGAATGGCGTGGTGAGCCCGGCCAGTTTCGAGGCGGAACTTGGCACGCCCCGCCAGCCGCTGCCGTGAGCGACCGAGACGACTGAAGCGGCAGGTGTGGTCAGCCGGCCTGCCCTACCAGCCCATCACCAT
>JBDQOY010000020.1:0-7995 GCA_040260935.1 Pirellulales bacterium | reverse complement strand
GTGATTCTGAACCTTGATGAATTCATCATGCGGGAGTAGTGCGATGCATTCTCTTCAGCCTCTTCATGTGCAAGATCAGCTCAACCGCCGGGTCTTTCTGGGCGGAGCAGGGGGAGGGCTCGGGTTTGCCGCCCTGGCCTCATTGCTGCGGCCGACTGCCGCCGCTGCTGGGACCCCGGCCGCCGTGGCGGGCTTTCCGAATTTTCCTCCGAAGGCCAAGCGGATCATCTATCTGTTTCAGTCTGGGGCGCCTTCACAGATGGACCTGTTCGATCCAAAGCCGCAGATGGAAAAGTACCGGGGTGAGGATCTGCCTGACTCCATCCGCAAGGGCCAGCGGCTGACGACGATGACCAGTGGCCAGAAGAGCTTTCCTGTAGCCCCGTCGATGTTTTCATTTGCCCAGCATGGGGACAGCGGCATGTGGTTCAGTGAACTCGTGCCAAACATGGCCCGCCATGCTGATCGCTGGTGCATGATCCGCTCGATGCACACGGAACAGATCAACCACGACCCGGCGATCACATTTTTCCAGACGGGGCATCAGTTGGCCGGCCGGCCGAGTATCGGCGCCTGGCTCGGGTACGGCCTTGGCAGCGAAAATGCGGACCTCCCCTCGTACATTGTGCTGACCAGTTTTGGCTCGGGGCGGCCCGATGACCAGCCGCTCTACGATCGGCTCTGGGGGGCAGGCTTTTTGCCGAACGAGCATCAGGGGGTGCGGTTTCGCAACACCGGTGACCCAGTGCTCTACCTCGCCGACCCACCGGGAGTGAGCCGCGACCTGCGGCGGGCGACGCTCGACCGGATTGCCACCATCAATGCCTCCCGCGGAGCGGCACTTGGCGACCCCGATATTGCAGCCCGTACCAGCCAGTATGAGATGGCCTTTCGAATGCAGGCGAGCGTGCCGGAGATCATCGACTTTTCTGACGAGCCCAAGCATGTGCTGGAGTCCTACGGCCCCGACGTACACCGGCATGGCAGTTATGCCTTCAACTGTCTGCTGGCCCGCCGGCTGTCAGAGCGTGGCGTGCGGTTTGTGCAGTGCTTCCACATGGGCTGGGACCACCACGGCGGGCTGCCGAGGGCGATCAAGGGGCAAGTCAAGGACACCGACCAGGCGACCGGAGCGTTGCTGGATGATCTTGGACAGCGTGGCCTGCTCGATGAGACCTTGATTGTCTGGGGTGGTGAGTTTGGCCGGACGATTTACTCCCAGGGCAAACTGACCGAAAACAATTATGGTCGGGATCACCACCCTCGGTGCTTCACCACCTTGATGGCCGGCGCCGGCGTGCAGGGTGGCCTAACCTGGGGGGGCACGGATGACTACTCATACAACATCGTGACGCCTGACCAGAAGGTGCACGTGCACGACCTCAACGCCACGATTCTGCACCTGATGGGAATTGATCACCTGCGACTGACCTACCCCTACCAAGGCCGCGACTTCCGGCTGACCGACGTGCACGGGGAAGTAGTCCATGGCATTTTGGGTTGACCGCCGTGCCGGATGCACAGCCGCGACCAGCGACCTGCGGTCGCCAAGCAAAATGCGGCAGGATGCAGCAGTTTTGCGTGAAGTCAGCCGTGCACGGGGAAGTAGTGCACGGCATTTTGAGTTGACCGCCGTGCCGGATGCACTGCCGCGACCAGCGACCAGCGGTCGCCAAGCAAAATGCGGCAGGATGCAGCATTTTTGCGTGCATTCAGCCGTGCACGGGGAAGTAGTCCATGGCATTTTGAGTTGACCGCCGTGCCGGATGCACAGCCGCAGTGGGTTTGGACCCTGTCCGCTTACTTCTTGCGGCGGCGGATCTTCTTGGAATTCTTGCCCTTTGGTGGCGATTCTTTCTCCGGCTCGGCGCCTAGCTCTGCCTGCTGTGAGACAATGATGACGTTGTCACCGAGATTCATCTCTTCGGTCTCCTCGATCGCCCGTCCCGACTCGTCGAGTTTTACATCAGCTTCGGCAGTCTTCTTCTTCGCGATCAGCAGCAGTTCTTCGTAGATCTTGTCGCGGTTGCCACCATTGATGGTCGCCACGGCAGAGGCGACCTCACCGAGGTACCTGAGGAAAATCGTTCGCCGCTGGCCTTCCTGGGCGACCCGCAGCCTTCGCCTGAGATACATGCCCAGCTTGCGGCCAACCGCCTGAAGGGCAAGCCGGATCTCTTTCTGGATCTCGGGATACGAGGCGATTGCTTCTTTCGACTCACTGGTAAAGGGCACCCAAACGCTCGCCATGTGCACCATCACCGTCACGGGGCCACTCGGCAGGCTTCCCCGGGACTGCGACAGCCCATACGAACGCCAATTGTTTGAGAGAATCGTCTGCGTGATTGCGCAGGCGGCATGCTGAAACTGCAGCGGCACCCGATTGGCAAACCGCAGCACGTTCATGCTCTGGCCCTCGTCGAGGTTGACGTGCTTCATCGCCTCATGGAGTGCCTGTAGAGCCGACTTCTTGAGCTTCGATGGAGACTGCCGGGGGGCGAGTTTGGCTTCCGTAAGAATCTTGTCGGCCGCCTCGTTGCCAACGCCACCAAACGTCGTGGCAAGGAATTGCCGTAGGCTGCGGGCGTCGCTCTGAGAAGCCAGTTCGGAAAGCGCTTCAAGGGTCACCTTTCGGGCTGCAGATGCACCGCCGTAGGCCAGGGCTGCCTCGATCACAAACGGGTTGCCGCGATAGACCCCCGGTGGCCGGGTGGCCGCGGTGAAAAACTCACCGGGAACCACCTGATGCAGCCCGGCCAAAAGCCGTTGCTCGCCAATCGGCACCACGCAGTCGGTGGCAGGCGGGGGAATGCGAGTGCTCTGAATGGCGTCATAGAGGGCGTCGGCCTCGCCACGGCCCAGTTTGCCGGTGGTCGTCCGGGTCGACAGGCTGGCCGCCTCGCAGAGTTTCCGGGCGGTGCTGGGAGAGACCCGCGAGAACGACTGGTTGAGAAACTGCGTGAGGGTCAGTTTTGGATGCTCTTGCAACATCGTCACCAGACGCCCAAGTTCCACGCCGTAGGGGTGGGGCTTGATCTCCTTGGGCTCTGGCGGCAGGTCATGGTTGGCCCGCTCCAGCAGTCGCTCAGGACCGTCTGGTCCCAGGAAGTGAATCCGGGCGTGCGGGTTGGCGATGACGGTCTGCTCAAGATATTCCTCCACGCTGCCACGGCCGCGATGGAACTTGGCTTCCATCTCAATGGTGACGCGGGTGCCATGCTCGACGGCTTCGTCGAGATCGTTGGCTGCGACCCAGGCAATGCCCTGCTTCCGCATCATCTCATCACCCGACTTGCCGGGCGGGACGTCAACGCCTGCGCCCTTGCCGTTCAAGATCTCAGGCTGGTTGGTCTTGGTGTCGATGCGAAGTTCGTAGTAGTGCGCCGGCTGTTTGGGAGAGGTCTTGGAAATAATCTTCACCGGCTTGCCGGTGGTCAGCACGCCATACATGCCAGCGGCTGAGATGCCGATTCCCTGCTGGCCGCGGCTCATGCGGAGGCGATGAAATTTTGAGCCGTAGAGCAGTTTGCCGAAGATCAGTGGGATTTGTTTGCGGACGATACCCGGCCCGTTGTCCTGCACGCTGACGGCATACCGCTTGCCGCTCTCGCCCGCCTGCTCGATCTGCACCCAGATCTCCGGCAGGATGCCGGCTTCTTCGCAGGCATCAAGCGAGTTGTCGACCGCCTCCTTGACGCTCGTGAGGAGGGCCTTGCGGGGCGAGTCAAAACCGAGCAAGTGCCGGTTCTTGGCAAAGAACTCACTGACGGAGATATCCCGCTGCCCGGCAGCCAGTTTTTCAGCGGTGGCCCGGCGTTTGGCTCGAGGCGGCTTCGTTGCCGCGGCTGCTTCTGGTTCTGGAGAGGAGGCCTTCTTTTTTCGCTGAGCCGTGGCTGCCATGAATGATTCTGAGTTGCAGGGAAGCGGACACTGAGACCGCCAGGCCAAGGTGGCCCGGGCAAGAGAGGCAAAGTGTAACGATTGTTCCCGTCTGAAATCCAACCGTGCGGGTGGTTCGGCCGGCGCAGACTTTGTCCGTGGGGGGGGCGGCACCACGAGCAGGCCCGCACGATGATGCCTCGCCTGCCGCTGTGCCGAAGCCTGGAAAGGATTGGTGTGGCAGATTCGTTTTGGTCTGAACAGAGGCATGGGCCACGGAGGGCCGTCCTTTGCTCAGTACACAGCCGAGCGGTCTCGCCAGCCCCGGAGAAATAACACGGTGTCGCCGGCTGTCCGGGGGCTCTCAGGGAGGAAACGGCCAATGACGTTCCGTACAAGCCTGCTGACGGTCATGAACGGCCTGGTGATTGTGACCAGCCTGTTCTCGGCGTCGGCATCCGCAAACCCGATCAATGGGGGTGTGGAGGCGCCGACTCCTGACGTCTTTTCGAATTACTACCATCCACCGAATCGGGCCGGCGAGTATCCCGGCCTTGGAGCCCAACTCTACGTGGCGCCGCGGCCGGTGCCCGCTCGCGTGGGCCATACCTGGGTCACCTACCCGCCGTTTATGCCCCATGAGTTCCTCTACCAGCATCGGCGGCGGTACACCCGCTGCGCAGGGGCAACGGGCATGCGAACCGATGTGCGGGCCTACTGGTGGTGAACTCATTGAGGTCTGCTTGCTTTCAACCATTGAACATCCTCTTGCTGATGAGTAACAAATCGATGCGAACAACCTGGCTGATGCTCTGTGGGCGAATCATGGCGGTGGCGTTGCTCAGCGTTGCCTTCGCAGAGATTGTTGAGGCGGGGGGGCATCATGCGACCGAGAAGCGGTACTTCTTGCGGGGCCGCAACAAGAGTTGGCACAGCGGCTGGTACAACCCGGCAGCCGGGCGGCCCGTGCCGCTGGTGGTACCACCGAACGCGGAATTCGTCAGCGAGTACAGTTGGGGCGTGCCGAGTTCACGGGTGATGCCGCTGTACCAGCAGTTTCGCAAACCGTATCCGGGGGCTGGCTACCAGCCCGGCGCACGGCCGCTCATGCCCACCCCGGATCAGCCCAGTGACACCGTCCAGTTTGGTGTTCATGCTATCCGGGGGCCGTGGGGGGCTTACTAGAGCGCAAAACTGCCCTCCTGGCCAGTTTTGCTTGAGCACACGTCACGAAGCCGGAGGTTCGTTTCGTGTGCAGATCCTCGCCTCCTGCTCGGTGCTCCGACCCAAGCCCGAGGCGCGAGCCGAGGGAATGTGCAGTGCTGCACAACACACGGCGAGTTTTCCCTCAGCGTGCGATTCGGGCTTGTGTGGCGTGCTCCCGCAGCAGCACCGTTGGGTATCCCCCGTGCTCACCCACCCCCGGACGTGGCCTGAAGGGGCCGACGGAACGGCAGAATTTCATGTGAAAAAGGCAAATTCCCGATTTATCCCGTAAGGGAGCCTCGACCCTCCCCATTAAGATGGAGGGAAACCTCGACCGCCTGTCGTGGGCGTGGGCAGTGAAGGGTAGAACGCGTGACTCGATCAGGTGCCAACTCGTTGATCCTGCTGGTGGCCTTGCTGGGCTGCTCGGGTGGACATGCTCTGGCGGCGGCACCCTCCCCTGACGCTGAGCGGTTCTTCGAGGCCAAAGTGCGGCCTCTGCTGGTGGCGAAGTGCCAGGAATGCCACGGCCCCGATGTCTCGGAGGCCGGCCTCCGGCTTGATAGCCGTGGAGCCCTGCTGCAGGGAAGTGATGCCGGCGCTGTTGTCGTCCCCGGAGAGGTTGCCAGCAGTCGGCTGATCAGTGCGATCAACCATGCCGATGACATGGCGATGCCCCCCGATGAAAAACTCTCAGACGACGACATCGCCACGCTTGAACAGTGGGTTTCCATCGGGGCGCCCTGGACTGGCCCTGAGGATGAGACCGATGGGCTACCGTCCCGAGCCGAGGCTATGGCCGAGCGAATCACCGCAGCCCGGGCATCTCACTGGGCACTGCAGCCCTTAGTTCGACATCCGCCGCCACCACTGCCCGACGATCTACCGGCCGAGGTGCAACGAGCCTGGGCGGCCAGTCAGATCGATCATTTCATCGCGGCTCGCCTCAACGCAGAAGGCATCGCTCCGGCCAGCCCTGCCGACGCTCGTGTGCTCATCCGACGGCTCTGCTACGACCTCACGGGACTACCGCCAACCGCGAAGGAGGCCGATGCCTTTGCTGCCAACCCGAGTGAATCAGCGTACCGCGAGCTGGTCGATCGGCTGCTCGCGTCACCCGAGCATGCCGAGCACTGGGCCCGGCACTGGCTCGACTTGGCCCGCTATGCCGACACGATTGGCTACGCCTTTGGCGGCCAGTCGGCGAAGTATCCCTACGCCTGGACCTATCGTGACTGGGTCGTGCAGGCTCTCCATGAGGACCTGCCCTATGACCGGTTTGTCACGCTGCAGCTTGCTGCGGATCACGTCCAGCCAGCAGTGCCACGAGATGATCTCGCTGCCCTCGGCTTTCTGACAGTTGGCCGAACCTTTCGCGGCAGCAGCCACGACATGATCGACGACCGGATTGATCTCGTCACCCGGGGGCTGATGGGGCTGACGGTCGCCTGCGCTCGCTGTCATGACCATAAATATGAGCCAATCGGCACGGACGACTACTACGCGTTGCACGGGATCTTCGCCAGTTGCCAGGTTCCCGACGAGTTGCCGGTCATCGGGGAGCCGCCGCAGGGGCCTGAAGCCGAGGCGTTTGCACAAAAACTTGTCGAACTCAAGCAGCAACTTCAGGACTATGAAGCAGCGGTCTATGACCGGGTGGTCCGCGAGGCGGTGGGCCATGCCGCCGACTACTTTTTCGAAGTTGCCCGTCCGGCGGCCCGTCCTGATGGCCGCCCGCCAAAATTGGCGGACGGGTATGAACTTGAACAGTTGATCATCGGCCGGCTGACGCGACTGCTGCGCAAGGCAAAGCCCGACCACCCGATCCTTGGCCCCTGGGTTCGCCTTAGCCGTTTGCCGGAGGATGCCTTTCCGGCGAAGGCAGGGGAACGTCTGGCGGCTGATTCGGGTGACGGCTCGATCGGTGTCAATCCACGTGTCCGTGACGAACTGCGCTCGGCTAGTCCACAATCCCTGCGGGAACTGGCTGAAGCCTACGGGCGGCTGATTGCCCGCGTTGCTGGTGAAACGTCAGGGGAAGGCAAGGATGAGGCACCAGCCGTGGTGGCCTTGCGGCAGCTCTTCGGGGAGCCGGGCGCCCCATTCATCGTGCTTCCCAGTGAAGCGATGCGACTGGCCAAGCGGTCAGAGCAGGATGAATACCGCCGACGAAAGCGGTTTATCACCATGCATCAGGCTGAGGTTCCGGGTGGTCCCCCGCGGGCGATGGTGCTGGAGGACACAAAGCCGATCGACAGTCCGGTGTTCCTGCGAGGTAACCCCGGCCGTCCGGGTGACGTGCAGCAGCGACGGCTCCCAACCGTGCTGGGTGGAACGGTGGTCGATCGCAGCAAGAGCGGTCGGCTCGACCTGGCTCGGGCGATCGTGGCGGCTGACAACCCGCTCACTCCTCGCGTGCTGGTCAACTGGGTCTGGACGCAGCACTTTGGCCGGGGGCTCGTGCCCACACCGGGTGATTTTGGCCTGCGAGGGGAATCACCGAGCCATCCGGCCTTACTCGATGACCTGACCCATCGGTTTGTTGAAGAAGGTCAGTGGAGCCTCCGCTGGCTGCACCGCGAGATCCTGCTCAGTCAGACCTGGCGGCAGACAGCCCAGCCGCAGCCCGAGACGCTTGATCGGGATCCCGACAACCGATTCTTCAGTCGCAGTCGCCGCCGCCGGCTTTCCTGGGAAGCCTGGCGAGATAGCCTGCTGGCCGCAGCCGGCACGCTGGACCCTACGGCCCGTGGCGGTCCTGGCAGCGACCCGCTCGACGCCAAGCATCTCACCCGACGAACGCTCTACAGTTGGCTCGATCGTCAGGATGTGCCGGGCATGCTCCGAACCTTCGACGTGGCCAATCCTGACACGGCGGTTCACGTGCGGCCACAGACAACGGTGCCGCAG
>JBDQOY010000001.1:0-8272 GCA_040260935.1 Pirellulales bacterium | reverse complement strand
GAATATTTCGCTCATTCTGGGGCAGTTTGACGGGGCCTGATTCTGCGGACGGGTGGCACGCGCGAGTTCCCGGAGGGATCGCTGAGGCCAAAAAACCGTCACGGTTTTTTTAATCGTTGGAAACGGTTTGACCGATACCTGTGGTGGTGGCCGCAGCTGTGGCCTTTGAGAGCGGCATCTGGTGTGCCGTCCATGTTGGCCCAGAGGGCCGAACCTGCCCAGGATACCCGAAGCCATGAGACACCTTTCTGCCTGCCTGCTTGCCGTATCCATGCTGGGAATGGCCAGCGGCTGTTCGATCATTGACCGGTTGTTCCTGCTCAATGCTGATGGCCCCTATTCGCAGCGCCATGATGGCTGCCCAGTCGGCTGCGAGGATGGCTGTGAGCACTGTGCTGAGGCACCCTGCACTGGCTGTGAAGGTGGCATCTGCCCGACGGCCGGCTGTGAAGATGGCCGTTGTGGCCTTGGTGGCTGTCGGACCCCAGGCTGCCGGGACTGCGCCGCCGGCCGGTGTCGCCAAAGGCATGTGGGACGGTATGGCGGGCTGGCAAAGCATCATCTGACCCCTGAGGAACGGTGTGAACTGGAGGCCTCGGACTACGGTGCGACCTGTCCTCCTGGGCCCCCCAGCGGTGCGATGGCCTATCCGTACTACACCACGCGAGGCCCCCGCGACTTTCTCGCGAAGTGTCCCCCTTCAATTGGTCCCTGACCAGGCGGGCTGAGGCTGGCCATTCATCATTCGGCCGGCGGAAAGAACCGATCGAGCGTCTGGCGGCTTGGTGGACTGGTCAGCAGCGACACGACGACCATCGCCAACGTGGACGCTGTGATCATGGCTGCCACCGGCATGAGTTGCCAGGAACCGTCGGCGTCGATTGCGGCTGGCACCGGTAGGTTCACCGTGAAGTCAGGCTGTGCTGCAAAGTCAGAGGCGGTGAACAGCCACAGCCAACTGCAGGCAGCAGCCACCACGCAGGCATAGGCTCCGGCCCGCGTCAGCCGCGGCCAATAAAGCGCTGCAACGATTAGCGGGAAGAGGCTAGAGAAGCCGCTGAAGCACCAGACCCCGAGCGTGAAAACCCGGCGGGGTTCTGCCAGGCTCAGGGCGTATGTCACTGCCACGATCGCGATGATGAACAGGCGGGCCACCAGGAGTTCCTGCCGGTCGGATAGTCGCTTCTCGCCCCGCAAGGGCTGCACGACATCTTCGGTGAACATTGTGCCGAGACAGAGGAACTGGCTATCCAGCGACGACATGATCGCGGCCAAGATGCCGGCCGTCAGCAGGCCTCCCAACACCGGACCGGCAAGTTTCTGCACCAAGAAGGGCAGCACTGCGTTGGGGTTTGCGGCAACCGGTGGTGGAATGCTGATCAGATCACTGGTCGCCCATGCGCCGATCAGGACGCAGGGAACCCAGACAATCGCAATAAAGACCGGGTGCGCGACGACCGGTAATTTGAAACTGGCAGCGCTCCGGGCAGTAAGCCAGTGCTGAAAGAGATGGGGAAACATGCCAACGCTCAGGGGCACGAACATGTAGGTGAAAAATTTCTCGGGTGGAATGTGCAGTCGCGTCAGTTTTTCGGGTGGGATGGCGGCGCTGGCTGCCTGCAGGCTTGCCCAGAAACTCGGCTGGCCTCCCAACCGCCAGGCGATGACCACAAAGGTGACCACCCCCAGAATCATGAAGACCAGGGTCTGGAAGGTGTTGGCCCAGGCGGTGCCCCGCATGCCACCCAGGAAGACGTAGATCAGCACAATGCCACAGATGGCCAGTGAGGCCATCGGTTTGGGAAGGCCTCCCTGTGAGCCATAGAGAAAGCTGGGGGGCTGATCCGGCGTGTTGGGATTGCTACCCTGCTCGAGGAAAGCCGGGAAGGTGCCCTCGGCGAAGGTGCCGCCTACGATCTGCCCGTTGACGATGCGACCGGCAGTCACCTTGTTGATGACGGTACCCGAAGCCATCACACCGATCAGCAGGTAGGGAATGACCAGGCCCACCAGCACCGGGAAGAGCAGGGCACCAATCCAGCGGCTCTCGAGGCGGTCCCGGAAGAATTGCACCTGCGTGCGATAGCCGTGGGCCTTGCCGAGTTTCCAGACCTTCACTCCGAGGAGAAAGAAGCAAAGTGAGTGGATGATGCCGCTGGAACTGGCCAGCATGCCATAGACCCCCACACCCTCCTTGAAGGCCTCGCCGGTTGAGCCAACGAGGGCAAAGGCCGTCATGGTGGTGCCAAAGATCGACATCAGCAGTAGGAATGGACCGATCGAATGGCTGGCCAGCATGTAGTCTTGGCTGGTGCCGCGGAACAGCCGGCTGGCGCCAATGCCCAACAGCAGCAAGAGTCCGAGGTAGCCCGCGATGATCAACAACTGGGTCATTGTGCATCGTCTCCTGAGGATGACGCGGCAGGATCTTCACCTGGCCAGCAGACGCGGGTTGCCAGGAACCAGGTGCCGGCCGCTGCCAGCGAGATGCCGGCGTGATAGGCCAACGCGACAGGCAGGAAGCCCCAGACGAGCGTGGTGTCGTCCCAGAACCAGATGTCCTGATGGGCGAGGATCAGGAGGGCCACAAGGGCCCAGACGCCGTGCGCAGGTTTCATCAGTGCAGTGCCCAAAGAAAACGAGACCGGACCGACCGGCCCAAGTTGTACCGCGTCATCGTGATCGCGAACAGGCAGCAGCAGGTGGCTGCCTCATTCGGTCAGAATCGTTCGGGGTGGGCGGGGGGTGTCGTCGGGAAGGGTCGGTACCGTGGCAATCACGTAGACGCCGATGCAGACCGCCCCGAGTGCGACATATTTCAGCCAGCCTGGCAGGCTGTTGAGCAAGAGGCTCGAGATGACAACGGCAGCCACCAAGCCGAGTGTTCGATACTTTACGGTCCGGCGAATGCCCCGGTATTGGTGCCAGTCGTCCAGGGTCGGACCGAACCAGCGGGAACGATGCAGCCAGGCATGAATCCGCGGCGAGCCGCGGTAGAAGCACCAGCTGGCCAGCAGCAGAAAGGGGGTGGTTGGCAGCAGGGGCAGCACTGCCCCAATGACAGCAAAGCCGACGCAGATCCAGCCGCCGACCACGAACAGAAAGCTTTTTAGCGAGTCTCTGGTTGGCCGCATGTCCATCCCTGTTTCTCCCGGTTTGCCGCCCAGGCGACTCCCGCTGGAAGGGATTTTAGCACGAGGGCCGATCCCGTATGCTGTGGGGAAATTGACCGTTCCCTTTCACCCTGCTGACGGAGAGTCTTCCTATGCCCCTGGTTCCCCTGCGTATCCTGCTCGATCATGCTGCCGAGAATGACTACGGACTGGCTGCCTTCAATGTCAATAACATGGAGCAGATTCAGGCGATCATGGAGGCGGCGAAAGAGACTGACTCGCCCGTCATCATCCAGGCCTCTCGGGGGGCCCGCTCGTATAGCCAGGACAACTACCTGCGGCATCTGATGCTCGCCGCCGCCGAACTCTATCCGACCATTCCTGTCGCGATGCACCAGGATCATGGCAACTCGCCCGCCACCTGTGCCAGTGCGATCGACAATGGCTTCACGAGCGTCATGATGGACGGGTCGCTCGAGGAAGACGGAAAGACGCCTGCTGACTTCGACTACAACGTCAAGGTGACGGCAGAGGTGGTCAAGCAGGCCCATGCCCGGGGTGTTTCAGTCGAAGGAGAACTGGGCTGTCTTGGGTCTCTCGAAAGCGGGCAGGGCGAGGCCGAGGATGGCCATGGTGCCGAGGGTGTCCTCTCGCATGACCAGTTGCTGACCGATCCGGATGAGGCCGCCCGTTTTGTGGAGGCGACTGGGGTGGATGCCCTTGCTGTCGCGATCGGCACCAGTCATGGCGCCTATAAGTTCAGCCGCAAGCCAGACGGTGACGTCTTGGCCATGAAGCGGATCGAGGAGATTCATGCCAAACTGCCGAACTGCCATCTGGTGATGCACGGTTCGTCAAGTGTTCCCCAGGAACTGCAAGACATCATCAATCAGTACGGCGGGAAGATGCCGCAGACCTACGGAGTGCCGGTTGAAGAGATTCAGCGGGGAATCAAGAACGGTGTCCGGAAAATCAACGTCGACACCGACTGCCGCATGGCCATCACGGGTGCGATCCGGAAGGTCCTCAGCGAGTCTCCTGAGAAGTTTGATCCGCGGGATTACCTGAAGCCGGCCCGGGCCGCGATGCAGAAGGTCTGTGCCGAACGCATGGTGCAGTTTGGCCAGGCCGGGAACGCTGGCAAGGTGCCGGTCATCTCCCTGGAGGAGATGGCGAAACGCTACGGCTGAGTCGTGGGTGCCTTGGCGTTGGGGCCACGGCCTCACGAGGTTGCCACCCCATGAAGCCCCTCCATGAAGTCAGGTCCAAACGGGTGGCCGCGCTGTTTGTGCGGCCACCCGGGGATGGCCTGGCGGGGTGGGCTGGCCCTGGAGCCTGCTGTTCAGTCGCCCCGGGGAAGACTCCTCGGATTGTGCCGCGATTTCCCGACCGAAATGCCCGTTGTGACAGTTGCCCAGTCGGCCTATCATCCCTCCCCCCAGTGGGTCGCCCGTGAAAACCGCGGACAGGAGGATGACGGTGGCTGAACTGACCGATGCGGCATTGCTTGAACAGGGGCAACAGATCCTCAGAGCCGAGGCGGCGGCCGTCGCCCAGGCGGCTGAGACGCTCGACGAGGCCTTCTGTCGGGCCGCTCGGTTGCTCCACCACTGCACCGGCAGCGTGGTGGTGACGGGCATGGGCAAGGCGGGATTGGTCGGTAGGAAAATTGCTGCCACGCTCGCCTCGACCGGCACGCCGAGTCATTACCTGCATCCTGCCGAGGCGATGCATGGCGACCTGGGAGTGTTGCGGCGAGATGATCTCGTGCTCGCCTTTTCGCAGTCGGGCGAAACCGACGAAGTGACCCAGCTTCTGCCCCATATTCGGACGCGGGGCATCAGCCTGATTGCCGTCACGGCTCGGTCAGACAGCACGCTTGGCCGTGCGGCTGACGTGGTGGTGGGGATCGGACGTCTCGGTGAGGCTGATCCGCTTGGCGTCGCTCCGAGCACCAGCACGACCGTGATGCTCGCCCTGGGCGATAGCCTTGCGTTGGTGGCGAGCGTCCTGCGGGGCTTCAGTCATGATGACTTTGCAGCCCGTCACCCGGGCGGCAGCCTGGGAATGCGGCTGCTCCGCGTCGAGGATGCGATGCGGCCCTTGGACCGCTGCCGCACCGCCAGCCCCGATGAGACGGTACGCAGCGTGTTTGCTCGTCCGCTCCCCGATCGGCGGACCGGTGCGGTCATGATCATCTCCGCGACGGGTCGGCTTGAGGGCATCTTCACCGACAGCGACCTCGCCCGACTTTTTGAACATCGGCATGACCACGCTCTCGACCGCCCCATCGGTGACGTCATGACGAAACAGCCCGCCTGTGCGCAGCAGGGGAGTCGGCTCGAAGAGGCGATTGCCATCCTGGAACGCCGCCGCCTCAGTGAACTGCCAGTGGTCGATGAGGTCGGCCGGCCTTGTGGCCTGATTGACGTCGTTGACCTGGTCGGTGTGGACGTGGCCCATGCCGACGGGGCAGCAGCTCGTGGGGTGGCGGCCTGACAGGGGCTGCCACTGGCCTGTCGAACCACCAGCACCGTGTTCGTCGGGGTACTGCCAGCCACGTGCCGACCACTCCGTTTTTTCGCCCTGTGCAGAGAAGCCGATGATCAGTGACGAGTCAGACCCTGTTTGTGACGGTGCTGCGGCCGTCAGGCTGTTGCTGCTCGACTGTGATGGCGTGTTGACGGATGGCGGGGTGACGTGGACAGAAGATGGGGTGGAGCAGAAGACCTTCAACATCCGCGATGGCCTCGGGATCAAACTCTGGCAGCGGGCGGGAGGACGGGTCGGCATCATCACGGGCCGTTGCAGTCGGGTCGTGCAGTGGCGAGCCGCTGAATTGGGCATCGATTTTGTTCGGCAGGGCGTTGGCGACAAGCTTCAGGTGGCCCAGGATCTGCTTGATGCCTGTGGGCTCGATTGGCCAGCAGTTGCGTTTGTGGGGGATGACCTGCCAGATCTGCCGGTCATCCGTCGGGTTGGCGTTGGAGTGGCAGTGGCCGATGCCTGCGCTGAGGTTCGGGCGGCTGCCGATCTGGTGACGCAGCTTCCCGGCGGTCATGGTGCCGTCCGGGAAACGGTCGAGCGACTCCTGCGGGCCCGGGGCTGCTGGGAGGAACTCATCAGCCACTACCGTGGAGACGGAATCGCCTGATGGAACAGCGGTTCGGACGCACTGTGCGGGTGTTTCTGGTCGTGCTGGCCGCAGCAGGACTTTACCGGCTGGCCATCGTGCCATGGGTCGAGCCCCGCTACCGTGAGTCAGGGGGGACGGCAGAACTCACACCGGAGCAGGTCGCGGCTATTCGGGCTCGGGCCGATCGGCGTCTCGACCGGATCAGGCAGCTGTTTCCACCCGGAGCCTGGGAACATGACGAGCCGATTGTGATGGAAAGTCGGGGCATGCGGCTGCTGTTCAAGCAGTATCACTCTCTGCCTGATGGCCGCGTCAACCTTGTGCCCTGCACCCTGGTGGTGCTGCCTGATGGACAGCGACGGGCTGCCGGGGATGCCGGCCGAACAGTGGTGATGCGGGCACCGCAGGGGGCTGTCCTAGAGTTTGACGAACCGCTCGATCTGCGGGCAGGGCGGCTGGCTCGGCTCATCGGGGGCAGCCTCCGTGGTCAGGTGACAGTTCGGGGGACTCCCACTTCACCAGAGAGCCAGGATGATCTGGAAGTTGTGACCCGCGACCTGGAACTCAACGAATTCGAAATCCGCACGAACGAAAAAGTTGAGTTTCGTTACGGGCGGTCGACGGGACGAGGCCGGGGCTTGGTCGCCACGCTGCTGCCGCAGCCGGGCGGATCGGGCCGTGGTCCCAATATCGGTGGTGTCGATACGATTCGGTTGGAACGCGAGGTGGAACTGCGTCTGGAAGGGGCTGCAACGACGCTGCTGCCAGAATCGGACGCTACCGGGGCGTCGGCCCAAGCGTTGCCGGTGCTGGTGACCTGCAGCGGCAACCTCACCACCAACCTGTCGGCCAATGTGATCACGCTTGAAGATGCTGTTGAGGTGAGGCGGGGTGAGGTCGAGCAGGGTGGGGACAGACTGTCCTGCCACGTGCTGGCAATCATGCTGGGAAAACCGCCGGAGGCCGCTGGCAGCGGTGAGACATCCGGTGGGCTCCAGGTGACCGAGATCCAGGCCAGCGGAACGCCGGCAGTGGTCCAGAGTGGAGCGGCAGGGCTTGAGGTTCGCACCGAACGCCTGGGCTACGAGGTGCAGACGCGGCGGATTCTTCTTGACGGTGACATGCCGGTGTCGGTGGTTGCCAGCGGTCTTGAGATGGAGGCCAAATCGATTGACTACACCCCCGGTCCGGAGCGATCTCCCGGTTCCTTGATGGCGGTCGGGCCTGGCTGGTTACGGGCCATGGGGGAGCGGCCACCGGCGGTTGAAACCCGCTGGCAGAAATGGCTGCGGGTGCGTCCTGATGAGCAGGGGCATGTGGCCTCGTTGGCAGGCCAGGCAGAGGTCGCCGTCGATGCCCAGGGCCGCCTGAGCGGTGCTGAAATGCATCTCTGGTTTCAGCAGCAGGCCGCAGAGCCGGCGGCACCGGCCAGCCAGGAGTTGCCCAATCCGGCGTCTCTGCGGCCGTTGCGGATGCTGGTCCGCGGTGCGGTTGAGGTCGATGTTCCCGAGGTAGCCGCCCGAACCGACCGGATGGAACTCTGGTTCCGACAGGTGGCTGGAGCCCCGTCGCTTGTCAGTGAGTCTGCCGCTGCACCCCCGCCTGTTCCGGCAACTGGCAGTGCCCCGGCACAGCCGCAGATGAGCCGACCCCAGCCTGCTGCAGTTCGCCGTCCTCCTGCAACCATTCGGCCACCGGCGGCAGCGGCCCGCAAACTGCTGGCGACCGGTGATCTGATTCGGGGGCTGGTGGTGCTTTCGCCGGAACGCAATGAACTCGAAGAGATGTCCCTGGAAGGGCAGGTGCAACTGGTTGAGCAGGTGACCGCGGAGGCGGTTGCTGGGGCTGGGATTGACATTCGAGGTGATCAACTCCAGATCACCCGGCCAACCCGCTTCGATGCGCGAGCGATCGTCTCGGGACGGCCAGCCACGGTTCACGCCGAAAAGCTCGATTTGGAGGGGCCGCTCATCGAGTTTGACCGGGGACGGAACCACGTGACAGTCGATGGTGGTGGGCAGCT
>JBDQOY010000264.1:0-10067 GCA_040260935.1 Pirellulales bacterium | reverse complement strand
GAATCTCCACCCGGTGACACTGCTGCCCCAGTTCAACCAACTGAAATTCCAAGGTGAGCCGCCGCGACGTCCCAGCAGCGAGGTCGATTGTGCCCTTCTGCTCAATCGGACTAGCTGACGCCGGGTGCCGCAGCCCCTTGTCAAAGTAATCGATGACCCGCAACTGACTGAGCGGCTGCCCGGAACGATTGACCAGTTCCACCTCAAAGGAAACATTCTGGCCGACGGCTGCGACGCGGGGGCCTGTCAACAGAACTCTCACCGCATCATCTGCCAGCGTCGTCCCGGCCACCACGAGCAGCGACAGTGCGCCGACGAGAAAAGCGGACACCGCTGATCGCCGCCCGCCAAAAGAACCCACCGCGTGTCGCATTGACGCCATCACGTCTCTCCACCGTTCCCATTTTCGCAGCCACGGCCACCTGCCTGGACGGAGCCGGCCCGCCATCACCTGAGAAAATCGTACTGTGGCCCCCCACGAACTGCAAAATGGGGTTTGGGAGACGTGCTCGGTAAGTCAGGCATCACCGGCACGGTGCCGGACGATATCCCCTTCGACCATATAGATCACGTCCTCGGCGATGTTGGTGGCCATGTCGGCAATTCGCTCAATATGCTTCGACACCGAGTTGATTCGGAGCAGGCTTTCCACCCGCTCTGGCTCAGCCTTGATCCCCGCGAGCACCATTTTCCGGACCCGTTGGCGAGACTCATCAACGGCATCATCCTCCTCCCGGACCCGCCGAGCCAACGCAGGGTCACCGTTGACAACGGCCTCCAGGCTCTCCCGCACCATCTCTTGAGCAAGTGTTGCCATCGTGCGAATTTCATCCGGCAATTCGACCACCCCTGCCTGTGCCAGTTGGGAAACCCGCTTGGCGATGTTCTTGGCAAGGTCACCGATCCGCTCGAGGTCGTTGTTGATCTTCAGGACCGACACGACCAGCCGAAGATCAGCTGCCACAGGCTGATAGAGGGCGAGGATTTTGAGACACTCTTCCTCGACCTCAACCTCCATCCGATCAATCTCCACATCATTGGCCGTCACCCGCTGGGCAAGGTTCGTATCACGGTTGATCAACGCGGTGATCGACTTGGCAATCGCCTCTTCGACGAGTGTCCCAATGCGAAGGATTCGCTCTTTCAACTGGGCGAGTTGTCGTTCGATATGACGTGTCATGCCTACCTCATTTCATCGCCACCGGCAGACCGCACGGCGGCTGGTGTTCAGCCGAACCGGCCGGTCACATAGGACTCGGTTTCCTGCAGGATCGGTTTTGTGAAAATGTCTGACGTCGGGCCATATTCGATCAGCCGACCAAGGTACATGAAGGCCGTGTAGTCGCTGGCTCGGCTTGCCTGCTGCATGTTGTGCGTCACCATCAGCACCGAGTAGCGGCCCCGCAACTCCTGAATCAGATCCTCAACCTTCCCCGTAGCAATTGGGTCGAGCGCCGAGCAGGGCTCATCCAACAGCAACACCTCGGGCTCCGCAGCGATTGCTCGAGCAATGCAAAGCCGCTGTTGCTGCCCGCCCGACAGACCCAGGGCACTGTCGTGCAGGCGGTCCTTCACCTCGTCCCAAAGAGCGGCCCCTCGCAGACTCACCTCACAGACCTCATCAAGCACCCCACGATTGCGTTCGCCATCGATCCGCAAGGCATAGACGACGTTTTCGTAAATGCTCATGGGGAATGGATTGGGCTTCTGAAAAACCATCCCCATGCGTTTCCGCAGGTCGATGACATCCATGCGGGGGTCATAGATGGAGTCACCGTTGAGTCGCATATCGCCAGTGATCCGCACGTTCTGCACAAGATCGTTCAGCCGATTCACACTCCGCAGCAGGGTTGACTTGCCGCAGCCACTCGGCCCGACGAGAGCCGTCACCTGATTGTGCGGAATCGGCATCGAAATGGCATGGACTGCCTGTTTGCTGCCGTACCAGAGATTGAAGCGATCAATCTCCAGCACCGGTGTCTCCTCCCGGACCCGGTGATGCACCTCCGAGGGAATGTCTTCTCCGTTCGCGACAGCCAACAAACGATCACCGACCACTGCTGGCTGCTCGTTCAGGACCGCTGCGGGTGGGGACTGCTCGGTGTCTCGTGGCATCGGAAGAAGCCTCGGGGGGGGAATCGCTGATACTCAGAACTGCTGCATGACATAGCGTCGCTTCAACCGCGAGCGAATGAAGATCGCAGCGATATTCAGCAGGGCGATGATGGCAACCAACAAAAAGGTAATGGTAAACACCATGGGCTTGGCAGCCTGGCTGTTGGGGCTCTGAAAGCCTACATCGTAGATCAAGTAGGCCAGATGCATGAATTCGCGCTCGGCATGCACAAATGGAAAGGTGCCGTCGATCGGCAGATCGAGGGCGACCTTCTTGACCCCGACAAGCATCAGCGGGGCCACCTCACCGGCCCCTCGCGCCATCGCCAGAATCAGGCCGGTCATGATGCCGGGCAGGGCGCGGGGCAGGACAATCCGCCTGATGGTCTGCCACTTGCTCGCCCCGCAGGCATACGATCCCTCCCGCATCGACTTCGGTACCGCCGCCAGGGCCTCCTCTGTCGCAACGATCACCACCGGCAAGGTCAACAACGCTAGGGTCAGCGAGGCCCAGAGCAGGCCGCCCGCCCCAAAGGTTGGCTGGTTGTCAGCAACGATGCTCGCCTGAAAGAAGAGTTCATCAATTCGCCCACCGACTCCGTAGCAGAAAAAGCCGAGACCGAATGCTCCGTAAACGATGCTCGGCACCCCCGCGAGATTGTTGATGGCAATCCGAACCGCTGCCGTCAGCGGTCCACCCGAGGCGTATTCCCGCAGGTAGAGGGCTGCCAGCACGCCAAAGGGCGCTACCAGTACAGCCATGATCAGCGTCATGGCAACCGTTCCCCAGATGGCAGGAAAGACACCACCAGCGCTGTTGGCCTCTCGGGGATCATCGGTGAGGAATTCCTGCCAGCGAGTTCCATAGACGGCAAGTTTTCCGAAGAACCCCAACCGGTTGGGCTGCCAGGCCTGCACCATCTGCGCCACCGGCAGGACCACGGTCTGGCCGTCAGCCGTCGTGAACTCAAATGTCCAGGCTCGGTTCTCGGTTCGCAGCCGCTCGGTTGTCGCATCAAGTTCCTGGGAGAGGCTGGCCACCCGGGCGGCGCAGGCCTGCTCCGCGGCCTCTGCGGTGGCCACGGCAGCCGATTCCGGCCCCGCCTGCAATCCGGCGGCCACCACGGCCAGCCGGGCCTCCCGCAGTTGTTGCTGGAGATTTCCCCGGTCGTGCCGATCAATTCGACGGGCCTTCAGAAACCGACGGCGGACCGCAGGCCGAATCTGCAGGTACTCTCGCCAAGCTGCTGCGGCCCCTGTGGCCACTGGTTCACCATCCCGCAGCAGTCTGACAGGGAACCCATGAAACCGCCCCCCCTCCAACCGCTCTACGGCGGTTGCCCATTCCGGCAGGCGACTCGATTCAATGGCATCGGCAGCAATCCACTCATAGTGCTGCCCGGTGAGTTCAAAGTTGGCGGTTCGAATCAACTGCCGCTCCAGCGGCACCCCCGCCTCCTCTGACGGCTGCGGCACCCGCTCACGATCCGTCACCTCACCCAACGTCTGCCTCCCGTCGCGAAGCGTCACCTCGACGAGGGGCTGCGGCCAAAAGGTTGCCGCCCCGCGAATCGCAATAAACCCAAGCAGTCCGACGATCATCAACACGGCAATGGCCAACGATCCTGCCGTCAGCCAGACCCATGGCTCACCATGCGCCGTCAGACTCGAAAAGGGTGAACGGGCGCCACGACGCCGGGAGTAGTCAAAGCTCATGAGCTCTCCTCCGGAAGCGTTGCCGTACCACCTCAGCAATGGTGTTGACGACAAAGGTCATGGCAAAAAGGAGCACCGCGGCCAAAAACAAAACTCGATAGTGGGCCGAGCCGCGAGCTGCTTCTGGCAACTCCGTGGCAATCGCCGCCGAGAGTGTTTGAAACCCATTAAAGACATTCCAGCCCATCAGTGGCGTATTGCCTGCAGCCATCAGCACAATCATGGTCTCGCCGACGGCCCGTCCCAGCCCAATCATGACCGCCGAAAACAGGCCGCTGGCTGCCGCCGGCACAATCACCCGTACCGCGGTCTGCCATGGGGTTGCGCCCGCTCCAAGCGAACCACTCCGTAGATGATCGGGCACGCTCGAGAGGGCATCGTCGGCAATCGTAAAAATCAGGGGAATGATGGCGAAACTCATGCCGATCGCCACCACCACTGCATTCCGCTGCACATACGTACCCAGCAGTCCGCCGCGAGTATCGAGCCGCAGCGCGTCAAAAAACATCGCCCCAGCAGCTGCGAGCAGGACCGCCACCAGCAACCCGAGGAGACAGGTCGCCAGGGCAACGATGGCGGTCTGCCGATGGCTCCACCCGGCACTTCGCAGCCGCATCCAAGGGCTGACAAACCGACCCGTCAGAAAAACCGTGAGGCAGCCAGACAGGGGTAGCAGGGCCAGCGCCCAGCCCCCCCAGCCACTTCCTCCACGGCCATCGAGCCAGGAGAACAGGTCACCATCAAAACAGACCTGCTCAACCGGTTGTGCCACCAGCCAGCCGACGAGAATCCCGGCCGGGAGCGCACCGAGAAGCACAACCGGGAACCGCCACCCCGTCAGCCGGCTCCGCCAGCCGGGAGGCCAGAGTTGCCAGAGGTACGCCCCCACCAACAACGCCAGCGGCACCGTGAACAGACCGGAGAGGAACAGCATGACATGCTGTTCGATCACAGGGGCAAAGATCAGCCCGGCCATGAAGCCAAGCACAACACTCGGCAGGCTGGCCATCATTTCGATCGTCGGCTTGATCCGGGCCTTCCACCGGGGATGCATGAATTGACTAGCATAGATCGCCGCCAGGAGGGCAATCGGTGTTGCAAACAGCATCGAATAGAGCGTGGCCTTGATGGTGCCAAACACGAGGGGCATCAGGCTCAGTTTGGGTTCAAACGACTCGTGACCGGTCGTCTCCCAGGCGTACATCGCCCTCGGATAGTTCTCATACCAGACTTGTCCGAACAGTGCCGACAGCGACACTTCAGGATAGCCAGGGTCGAACGTCCAGTCGGCAAGACGGTTGCCACCAGCGGCAACCAGACGATTCTCTCGCAGGCTCATCAGCAGCAGCGAGGCGGGCTGCGTCAACGCGTCTGCGTCCTGCGCATCAACAGCCAGGACCGTTTCCTGATTGGTTGCCTGAAACAACCGAACCGCCCCATCGGCCGACGCCACCCCAAACAGCCGGGAACGCGGCGAAGCCGCCACGGCCGTGATCGCCGCCGCTCGAGCGGAGGAGGGAGGAAAGGTTTTGGCAACCACCGTCGTCAGGCCATCTGCCGCCGCCGTCGGAGCACCACGGGCAGTGAAGACCAGCCGGCCAACTCCCGCCGTATCCCCAACGACAATCGCGGCCCCACCAAAGAGCCGGGTGACGGTGGTGATCGCGGCATCCGACTCGATGAGATCCCGCTGTTCCAAGGCTTTTGGCTGACTGACCGTACGGATCAGATATCGCTCAAAGTCACCGTGTTTGCCGAACACGAACAACTGGTCACCCAGTCCTGACACCCGCAGAAAGCGGCGATCCGGCACGGCGTCGGTCGGAGCAATGGTGGTACCACTCGCCGTTGTGATCAGCTCGTCGGTCAAGAGGTTGCGGCGGGACGAGAGTTTTTCGACCCGAATCCGCCCGCTCGCGTCGAGTGCGGTAACACAGGGGCCCGCCGAGAGCATGGCCAGATCAACGTCGACGATGGGCTGGTCGAGTGCGGTTGAGGCATGCCCTGAGAAGTCTGCCACCAGCGTGACCCGGGTCGTGGTGCCATTGGCGTTTCGAAGGAAGATGTCGTCCTTGACGGCCACCGCTTCACCTGCTGCCAGGGACCGGGCCTCCCGTGGCACGTCGGCGGCGGGAGTGAACGCTGACTCCAACCCCAGGCGACCGGTGCGGAACGTGCCATCTGCATAGCCCGCGACTGCCTGAAGCCCGACCGGCAGGCTCCGCATTGCCGTCACCCCCGCGAGACCACTGTCCGCAGGTGTTTTTGTCAGCAGGGTCAGACCGGTGCGGAGTTCCACCACCTCAAGCCGTTCCGGGCCACAAAACCACGCGAGTCCGCCGGTTTCGTCGAGCCCAGCCGCCTTGACGTCTACTGCAGGCTGGGGCATATCGGCAGCGCGACCGAATGCCACCACGGGGGCGCGAAACAGCGGCAACGCAACCGCCAGCAGAAAGACACCGACCAGCAGGACCGCCACGATGGTTCCCAGGCCGCCCAGCGTGATGAGCAGGCGGGCGAGCCAATCACCGAGCACGACTCGGGAGTGCGTTCGCACCCGCCGCTGCCTCCCGGTGAATGTCGACCGCTGATTCATGTTTGGCGTTCGGTCACCGGCACTGACCTGTGGCAGTCACACGGCAGGATACGGGAATTGGGGCTTCGTACTGCAGGTGCTGACCGTCCGAACAGGACAGTCCGCACGTGCCATGTTGTACCCATTTTAGAGCAGGATGCAGGTTACCTCAGTCAAGGCCGACACTCTTCAGGCTCCGCAAGGCGATTGTGGCCGTGACTGGCAAATACCCGTCCTTCAGCACATCAGCCTGGCCGTCGCGGCTAAGCACATATCGCAGGAACTCACGCCGAAGCGGATCAAGCTGACTCCCCGGCTTGTAGTTGACGCTGAGGTACAGAAACCGGGACAGCGGATACTCACCTGAGTAGGCGTTGGCCGCCTCCGGCGTCACCAGTGAGTCGTCGGGCGTCAACGCCAGAGGTATGGCCCGCACATCAGCTGTCTTGTAGCCAATGCCGCTGTAGCCAATCCCATACATGTCACTGGCAACCGACTGGACCACCGAGGAACTTCCGGGCTGCTCCTTGACGGTCGACTTGGAGTCACCCTTGAAGAGGGCGTGTTCTTTGAAATAGCCGTAGGTCCCACTTGCTGAGTTGCGACCGTACAGGCTGATCGGCTTGTCCCGCCACTCGCCCCCGAGGCCGAGATCGCCCCAGGTGACAATCGCTTCTTTGGCGCCGCCGTTACGGTTTTTCGAAAAAATCGCATCGACCTGCTGCAGCGACAGCCCCTTGATGGGGTTATCCCGATGAACATAGACCGCCAGCATATCGATGGAGGTTGGGATAACCGTCGGAGCGTAGCCAAACTTGTCCTTGAATGCGTCGATCTCCGTCGGCTTCCAGTCCCGGCTCATTGGCCCGAACGTGCTCGTCCCTTCCATCAGTGATGGTGGTGCTGAGGACGACCCCTTCCCTTCAATGCCCTCACGAACACTCGGGTAATGCTTCTTGAACCCCTCGGTCCAGAGTGCCACGAGGTTGTTCATGGTGTCAGAGCCAACCGATTTGAGGGATCCGGCAACCTCTCCGCTCACTGCTTCGTATGCGGGCAGCGCCGGATCGAGTTCACTGGCCGGCAGCATCGCCGGAAGCATCGCCAGACCGGCGAGCACCATGCCACGCAGCCAACCATTCACCCGACCCATCTGAACATGCTGATACATGCTTGGTATCTCCTGGAAGAACACTGACTCCATTCGGCACAGCCCCACCGATGTGCGAGCCGACTCATGGCGACCATCCAAAAGCGGTATAGAGGAGGAATGTGAGCGTTTCGTGAGGGACGTCCCCGTGCGGCAAGAAACTCGCCTTGGACGGCAACCTCTCCAGAGGAGGCCACAGACGATGTTTCGGCCTTATGCTGCTATACTTCCGCCGCCACTCCCGTTTTCACCTGCCTTGAACACCATGTCGAATCCCGCCGGTTCGCTTTCCCGTATGTCTGTTGACGGACTCCTCGCCGACGGGCCGATTGTGCTGCCCGCCCTGCTGCTCTGTGACTTCGGCCATCTGGCTGACGAGGTCGCTCGGCTGGAGGCCGCCGGCGCCCGGGCAATTCACCTCGACATCATGGACGGCCGGTTCGTCCCCCAATTGACCTACGGAATGGTGGTGGTCGACGCCGTCCGGCGGGCCGCCTCGGTGCCGATCGAAGTCCACCTGATGGTCGAGCAGCCTGAGCAAACCGCCGTGGACTACGTCCACGCCGGCGCCGACATCGTCACCGTCCATATTGAAGGGCTCGCTGATCCAGCGGCGGCGCTCGCCGCCATCGCCGATGCCGGCGGCAGGCCGCACCTGGCCATCAGCCCACGCACCCCCGCCGAGCAGGTGGAGCCCTTCCTTGAGGCATGCGGTGGCGTTCTGGTCATGAGCGTCGAGCCCGGTTTCGGCGGGCAGTCGTTCCAGCCCGTCGCTCTGGAAAAACTCCGCTGGCTGCGGGACCAACGCCAACATCGCGGGCTGGCGTTCCGTCTGGGGGTCGACGGGGGCATTGCAACCTCGACTATTGGCTCGGTGGCTCAGGCGGGGGCCGAGTTGATCGTGGCCGGCAGTGCCGTTATCCGCAGCGGAGACTACGGTGCGGCCATCCGTGAATTAGAGGGGATTGCCCGGGACCCAGCCTGAACGCTGCCACGCGAATCGTGCTGGCACAACAGCCAACAGGATTGGTAGGCTTGAGGGCGTTAGGACCGCACCGGCGGTGACCGCGTCCACGGCCGAACAGGCCTATTCGAACCATCGGGACAGAGGGATGACGCAGAGGCAGTCGACAGTGACCGGCCGGACGGCCGACGCAACAGCGGCCACGCCGGCACCGAGTGATTCATCACCACTCCAGGCCTCCTCGAGCCCGGAGCGACCGGGCCCACGGCCCAAACGGGGAGTCCCTGAGGGACTCTGGCTGAAGTGCAATGGCTGCCAGGCGACCATTTACCGCAAAGAAGCGGAGAAGATGCTTAATGTCTGCCCGCAGTGCGGCTTCCATTGGTATGTCTCTGCCCGCCAGCGGATCGACCAGCTCTTCGACCCTGGCACGTTTGAGGAATGGGACGGCCAGTTGCTGCCCACCGACCCGCTCGGCTTCAGCGACAAAAAACCCTACGCCAAGCGGATCGTTGCGGAGCAGAAGCGAACCGGACTGTCAGATGCAGCACTGACCGGAACAGGAATGATTCGCGCTCGTCGGGTGGCCTGTGGCGTGACCGATTCGTCGTTCATCATGGGAAGCATGGGCAGTGTCGTGGGCGAACGCCTCGCTCGGCTCGTTGAACGGGCAACTGCCCAGTCGTTGCCGCTGATCATCATCAGCGCATCGGGCGGTGGTGCCCGAATGCACGAAGGCATCTTGTCATTGATGCAGATGGCAAAGGTTTCGGCGGCACTGGCTCGCTACTCCGAAGCCGGTGGCTTGTTCATCTCCGTGCTGACCAACCCGACCATGGGCGGTGTCGCGGCCAGTTTTGCCTCGTTGGGTGATCTTGTCTTCGCCGAACCGCGAGCTCTGATTGGCTTTGCGGGCCCGCGGACCATCAAGGCGACGATTCGAGTGGAACTGCCGCCGGGCTTTCAAACGAGTGAGTTCCTGCTTGAACACGGATTCATCGACCGCATCATCGCACGGCAGGATCTTAAGAGTGAAATAGCCCGGGCCATCGACTATTGCGGCGGCTGATTGCCCCGGAGCCTCATGCCAGCCTGAGGGCCCTGAGGCGGCGAGGGCCTAGAACCCTGAGCAGCCGTGAAACCGCCCCGGTCGCAGGAGGCGACCGCTGCCCGAGTGGCTGGCAGCCTCATGCCAGCCCGAGGGCCCTAAGGCTGCGAGGGCCTGAAACCACGAGCAGCCGTGAAACCGCCCCGGTCGCAGGAGGCGACCGCTGCCCGAATGGCTGGCAGCCTCATGCCAGCCTGAGGGCCCTAAGGCTGCGAGGGCCTGGAGGGCCGAGCAGCCGTGAAACTAGTACCGGCTCTCAAACCCCGCGAAGCCACCGTGGATGATCGATTCTGAGCCGGCAGCCACGCCGCTGATGCTGGCTGCCGAGGGCGGAATGGTGCTGGGCCACTGGCCGTCGGCTTGGGCGATGTTGCCGACCCCCACCACGCGATAGCCAATCCACAGACTCCAGCGGTCGCTCACGTCCCAGGCAAGGGAG
>JBDQOY010000263.1:0-4232 GCA_040260935.1 Pirellulales bacterium | reverse complement strand
GATCGCCAGCCATTTCATGCCGCACGAGAGGCGTCCCGAGGAGCCGTTCTTCAAGCAGTGGTTTCGCGACAACGGATTCGAGCTCTACGAACTCGACGAAAAGATAGGTTTCGAGGGCGCGGGCGATTGCCTGCTCGACCGGCACAAACAGGGCAAAGGCGGGGAGGAGCAGGGTGCCCAGGCCAAACCCCGAGAAAAAAGTCAGGCCTGAGGCTGCGAGGGAAACGATACAAATGATGAGATACGACATGGGACCGACTGTTTTGCGAGGGCGGGACCACCGCAGCGGTGGGACGTGTCACGGGGGACAGCACTCTGGAAATGCTACCTGATGGCTCGACAACGATCTCTGCCAACTGAGAGCCGGCGGGTCTGGCTCTGTGTCCTGAAGACCTGTGACCTGGCGGGGCCACGGCGGCATCCTGAGCGACCGCGGGTGGTGGTCAAGTCGTTGCCAACCCGGCCGGGCCTCGACCTAGATCGCTGGGTGAAGACCTCGCGGCGGGCCAAACGGATGCGGGTGGTCAATGTGGTCTATGAGGCGATGCCAGCGGCGGGCCAGCCAGGCGGACGGGATCTGCCGTTTCTCAGTCCGAGTCAACGTGACGCGATCAAGGCAGCCGAAAAGCGACTGCGGCAGCGACTCCGCTGTGATGGATACACGGTGAATGGCGATTTGTCAGTCTGGCACCTCTACGTGATTGAACTGAGTCCGCCTGCTGAGGATGCCTCGTCCTTGTCGGTGGCCGGCCACCTCTACGTCGGCCAGACGAGCCAGCCGCTTGAGGACCGCATCCGCCAGCACCGGGAAGGGCATCACACGGTTCGTGGCCAGCGCCTCCACAGCCAGACCTGCCATCGGCGGTTCGTTCGTCCCCGCTTTGACCTCGTGCCCGAGGAGTTCACGCAGACGTTTTTCTGTCAGGAGGATGCCCTCATGGCCGAGGCTGACCTGCGAATTACGCTCGAGTCAGCGGGCTATGTGGTCGAGGGGGGCACCGAGCAGCTTGAAAAACGGAGAATGGACCTGGGGCTGGAGGAGTGAACAGGGGGCAGCGAACACTCCACAGAAGGCCGTTAGGGTGCGGGACGGATGAGTCCCTGCAGCGTGTCGAGCGAGACGCAGTCTTTGAAGACCATCTGTTCGCCCAGGGTGCCCTGCCGGCGGTGGTTGCGGCCTGCCTGACTGGAATAGGTTCGAGAGACCATGCCGACTACGCGACCAGCCTCGTCAAAGACCGGGCCGCCACTGCTGCCGACGGCATAGTCGGCAGTGATGCTCATCCAGACGGGGCGAATGGCCTGCCCCGCTGGCTGGTCGGGGGTGAATTTCGTCGGCTCCGGTGGCTGGCGGTGATATCTCGACACAACGCCAGTGGTCAGGCTGTAAAAGCGGCCGGCCGGATGGCTGATGACGGTGACGTCCTCGCCGCAGGCGGTAGGTGTGCCCAGCATCAGGGACGGCAGCCGGGTGCCTCTGGTGTCGATGCGGACGATGACCGCATCCCCGGCTTCGTCAGCCGCGACGACCCTGGAGATCGGGTAGACCGTGCCGTCGGAAGTCATCACTCCAAAACGATGCGAGGCAGACTCGCCCAGGACGTGATGGTTGGTCACCACCAAGCCATCTGCGGAGAGGATCCACCCACTGGCCATCCCTCCCAGATGCCAATCGGCGCAGTTGCCGCATTTGTAGATTGAGCCGACAACCACGATCGCCGGCGTCACCGCCTCGTAGAGTGATTGGTCGGGCTGGAGGGTGCAGAGGGTTTCTGCGAGTGGCAGGGTAGCCTGTTTGCCTGTGGCGGTGGCAAGTTGTTGGGCAGCCTGTTCAGAGGTGAGCGTCGAGCTGTCACCTGCCGCGACGACGGCCGCAAGACCTTCGACAAAGCGGCGGGCGAACGCGGCGTCGTCAACGACGCCTGCCGGGCTGGCTGCAGGGCTGATGCCACTCATGAGCACGAGCCAGAGCAGGCTGAGGCTCATATGATTGCGGATCAGTCGGCTGGCATGGAGAGGTGTGTTCATGCTTCAAACATACGCAACACTCGACCTGCTGGTTTCGGGGTGAGCGGCCGGAAACTGGAAAAATCTTCGCGATGAATGTGGCGAATCGTGCGAACCGGGTGGCACCGCCCAGGCCGCAGGGTTTCGCGGACTGGTTGGGTTTGCGGTGGTTCGGCGACACTGTTTGGCCGTGGCGTGGCACAATAGGGCCAGCAGTACCGTGCCGAGCGGCTGATGGGCGTTTCAGTATGGGCGAGAACAGATGAAGGGTAGTGCGACGACCGTGCTGATTGCGGAGAATCCGCGGGCCGGCGCGGCTGATGCAGGCAGGCTTCTCGATCGGCTGGTGCGGGGACTGACGGGGCGAGGCTTTCGAGTCATTCGGGAGCGTGAGCCCGAGGCGATCCGGCAACGGCTTCAGGCTGCACCAGATAGGACGGCCCGGCATCCTTCCGCCTTGGCCTGCGTGGTCTGTGCCGGGGGTGATGGGACGGTCGGCATGGTTGCGAACTGGGCAGACAATACGCTGCCGCTCGCGGTGCTGCCGCTGGGAACCGAGAACCTGCTGGCACGGCAGCTTGGCTTTGACTGTGACATTGACCGCCTCTGTGAGCGGATTGCTGCCGGCAGGTGTTTCACGATTGACGCTGGTGAAGCGAATGGCCGCCTCTTTCTGTCAGTCGCTTCCCTCGGCTTCGATGCTGAGGTGGTTCGGTTGGTTGACGCCCGTCGCACCGGTCACATTCGGCACCGCACCTGGATGGGCCCGCTTGTCGAGTCTGGTGCCCGGTTTCGGTTTCCGGTGATTTGGATGACGTCGTCGGAGGGCCGGCCGCCAGTGGTGGCCCGCTGGGCGTACGTCTTTATTCTCCCCCGGTATGCCCTCGGGCTGCAATTTGTGAAAGCAGGGGATCCGGCCGACGGGCTGCTCGATGTCTGCTGCTTCCGCCGAGGGCAATGGTGGAACGGCCTGCGGTATCTCACTGGTGTGATCTGTGGCGGGCATCATGCCTGGGCCGACACGCACATTGAACGGGCGACCTGGCTGCGGTTTGAGTCAGAGGCCTCGGTGCCGTATCAGCTCGATGGTGACCCGGGTGGGGAGTTGCCGCTGGACATTCGCGTGCTGCCCGGCCGCGTGCGGCTTCTCGGTGAGAAGCCGCACGGACTGTGACGGGTGAGCGGTTTGGTTGCTCGCCGACTGGTGTCACGGTAGGGTACGCCTGTGTTCGCCCGACGGTCGTGTTCCGCTGTGGCAGAGACAACACGGGTTGACACGAGCAACAAGGGGCCCCCATGACACCGGTTCAGCTACAGTCGATGCGGGTTTTGAAAGAATGCGAACCATCGCGGTTTCCGCGAGAATCTGCGCGTCATGCGTCGCTGGCGGTGGGGGGCGGTCTGCGGGCGGCATGCTTCGGCCTCGCCCTGGTGATCGCGACCCTGCGGGTGGTGGGTGCCGCTGATCCGGAGGCGGTGAACGCAGCACCCAAGTGGTGGAAGGGCAATCTGCATACCCACACGCTGTGGAGTGACGGGGATGATTTTCCGGAGATGGTGGCCACCTGGTACCGCGAGCATGACTACCACTTCCTGGCACTGTCGGATCACAACATCTTCGCGTCAGGAAAACGCTGGATTGCCGAGGAGAAGGTCATCAAGCGGGGCGGAGACCAGGTGATTGAAACCTATCTCGAGCGCTTCGGGCCTGCCTGGGTGGAGCGGCGGACGCGAGATAAGACAGCCGAGATTCGACTCAAGCCGTTCGATGAGTTCCGCTGTCTGGTGGAGGAGCGGGGACGTTTTTTGATGATTCCTGGGGAGGAGATCAGCGATCGCGTGGCGGGTAAGCCGTTGCACATCAACGCCAGCAATATCGAGGAGGCGATTCAGCCGGTTGGTGGAGAAACCGTGGCCGAGGCAATCCAGGCCAATCTTCGGGCGGTGCAGGATCAGGCTGAGCGGGCGGGCCGGGAGATCCTCGCCCATCTCAACCATCCCAACTTTGGGTGGGGGGTGACCGCTGCCGACCTCGCCCAGGCAACCCTGGAACGCCATGTGGAGGTGTTCAACGGGCATCCGGGGGTCAATCAGCGGGGCGACAAGAACCATCCGTCAGTCGAAACCCTCTGGGATATCGCGAACACCATTCGGCTTGACGACCTGCGGGCAGCACCCTTGTTCGGTGTGGCAACGGACGACTGCCATAACTATCACGCTGCCGG
>JBDQOY010000262.1:0-7126 GCA_040260935.1 Pirellulales bacterium | reverse complement strand
TCGGCAGCGTGCTCGGGCTGACCCGCGAGCGGGTCCGGCAGATCGAATCCGAAACCCTTGCCGGCCTGGCGGCTGACATCGAGGGGACGCCGCGGGCCACCATCTCCATGCGTCCCGCCCGGCAGTTGCGGCGGGGGGCCTGATCGGGATACCCTCACACCATGGATCTCACTGCACACATTCGGGCAGTACCCGACTTTCCAAAACCGGGCATTCTGTTCCGTGACATCACGCCTCTGCTCGCCGAGCCTGCTGCATTTGCGGCAGCGATCGACCAACTCGTAACCCCGTGGCTGGCCGGCGAGATTGACGCCGTGGCGGCGGTCGAGGCTCGAGGATTTCTCTTCGCCGCCCCACTCGCTCTCCGGCTTGGGGTCGGTCTCATACCGGTCCGCAAACCGGGCAAACTACCGGCTGAGACAGTCAGTTACAGCTATGACCTGGAGTACGGCAGCGACACCCTCGAAATGCATCGCGGCATCGTCAAAGAGGCCGCTCGTGTGCTGGTGATCGACGATGTCCTCGCCACCGGCGGTACCGCGGAAGCCTGCGTCAAACTACTGGGGTCATCCGGGGCGACCGTGGCTGGCTGTGGATTCCTGGTCGAACTTGAAGGGCTTGGTGGCCGCGACCGGCTCAGTGGCCACCGTGTCGAAACTGTTCTGACTTACTAGTCGGAGGCGACACCGCCGCAGCGGTCGCTTCCCCTGCTTCCTGCCCACCGTGACTCATGTCTCGCATCGTCATTGCCATGTCAGGGGGAGTCGACTCAAGCGTCGCCGCCTCCCTGCTGGTTGAGGCGGGCCACGAATGCATTGGCGTCTTCATGCGGCATAGGCAGCCCGCCGTACCAACGGCTGGCGGCTTGCCGATCATCGAACGCGAGACAGCCCGGCCCGGTCATCAAGGCTGCTGTAGCATCACTGACGCGGTCGATGCCCGGCGGGTCGCCGACCGCCTCGGCATGCCGCTGTATCCACTCGATCTGACGGCAGACTTTGAGCAGATCATCGACGCCTTCGCTGCCGACTATGGCGCCGGCCGGACGCCGAATCCCTGTGTTCGCTGTAACCAGTGGATCAAGTTTGGACGCCTGTTCGACTATGCCGACACCGTTGGGGCCAGCCATGTCGCTACCGGCCATTATGCCCGACTGCTGCCGCCGGCTGATGCCAGTGATGCCGCCGCCGTGCCGCAGCTTCACCGGGGCCGGGACGTGGCCCGTGATCAGTCATACGTGCTGTTTGGGATCAGCCCATCCCGGCTTCGGCGGATGCTGTTGCCAGTTGGCGATCTCGCCAAGGCCGATGTCCGCCGTCACGCTGAAGCGCTCGGCCTAGTGACAGCCGCCAAGCCTGACAGCCAAGAGATCTGCTTTGTGCCGCCCGGGGAACATCCCCGACTGGTTGCCCACCGCCTCGGCGGCTCACGTGCCGGCGCCATCGTCGACCGCGACGGCCAGGTCCTCGGCCACCACGACGGCATTGAGCACTTCACCATCGGACAGCGACAGGGCCTGGGAATCGCCACCGGCAGTCCGCTCTATGTCATCCGAATCGAGCCAGAGACCTGCAGGGTGGTGGTCGGACCAAGGAAGGCGTTGCCGCTGCAACGGCTGATGGCCACCGAGGCGAGTTGGGTCGCAGCGATTCCCGACACACCGTTTGAGTGCCTGGTGCAGTGCCGGGCCCAGCGGCCACCGGCCCGGGCGGTGGTCACCCGCCAGGGCCCAGACCAGTTTGAAGCCAACTTCCTAGAGCCGACGGTCGATGCCCCCGGTCCGATCACCCCGGGCCAGCCAGCCGTCTGCTACGACGGCACCCGGCTACTCGGGGGCGGCTGGATCGACCGCGACCCGGCCACTTCCACCTGAGGGCTGGCACCGCTGCTGAGGGTCCTGCTGGCGTGCTCTTCCAGCATTCTGGGCATGTTTGCCCCGGAAAAAATTCAGACTACGATCAACTGCGTTGTATCTGATCGTTTCCCCTTTCGGAGCCTTCCCGTGCCACCTGCCGCCCTCGCCGTACTCGGCATCATGCTTGGGGTCATCGGCCTGCTGATCCTGCTGATGATCTTCAACTACGGTCAGATCTGGTTTCAGGCCTACTGGTCGAAGGCGGCCGTCACCTTCCTGGAACTCCTCGGCATGACCCTGCGGAAGGTCAATGCCCGCACGATCGTCCAGGCGCGGATCATGGCGACCCAAGCAGGCCTTGGAAAAAACATTTCCCACAGCAGCCTCGAGGCGCATTCCCTCGCCGGCGGTGATGTACCCCGGGTGATTCGGGCGCTGATTGCCGCCCACCGGGCCGGTATCGATCTCGACTATGATCGCGCCTGTGCCATCGATCTGGCTGGCCGCGATGTGCTTGATGCCGTTCAGACCAGTGTCAATCCGAAGGTCATCGACTGCCCCGATGTTGCCAGCGGCAAATCAACTCTGTCTGCGGTCGCCCGCAACGGCGTCGAACTCCGCATCCGCGCTCGAGTCACTGTCCGGACAAACCTGCAGCAACTCATCGGCGGGGCCACCGAAGAGACGATCATCGCCCGTGTTGGGGAAGGCATCATCACGTCAATCGGCTCGGCACCGACCCACTTTGAGGTGATGGAGCATCCCGACACGATTTCGAAGGCCGTGCTGGAACGCGGACTCGACGCGCAGACCGCCTTTCAGATTGTCTCGATCGACATCGCCGACATTGAGGTGGGTGAAAACATCGGAGCCCGCCTCCAGGCCGATCAGGCTGAGGCCGACACGCGAGTCGCCCGGGCCAAGGCCGAGGAGCGGCGGGCGGTGGCGATTGCCCGGGAACAGGAGATGAAGGCCGCCACCGCTGAAAACCGAGCCCGCGTGCTCCAGGCCGAGGCCTCAGTCCCCAAGAGCATTGGCGAGGCCCTGCGGGCTGGCCGGATGCAGAGCCAGGCGGCAGCCGGCCGAGCCTGAAAATCCAGCGTTTCGGCCCGCTGGCAAAAAATCGTCATAACTGGCGAATTCAGTCAAACTTTACGGCCACCCGCTGCCGATATCTCTTGTAGGCAGGAGCCATGGGCGACCTGGCTGGCAACATCCGCAAGAGGCGATTGCTGCCGATTCCTGCCTGCACAGCACCACAACCCACAACTCGTGGGTATCGGCGAAAGGGAGTCTGCCATGGGTCTGCGAAAACTGCGTGTCTATACCGGTCCGGAAGTTGAATCGGCAAGCCTTTCACTGCTCGACGAACCGCTCGATGCCAACACCGTGAAGGTCTCGCTCGGCGAAATCTTGCCAATGCTTGCCGATGCCGTGGCCAGCAATCGGACCTGGCTGACGGACTTTGAAGATGATGAGGTGACCATCTCCTCCGACCTTCACGACGTCCTGCAGGCCTACCGTCACTTCCGGCGGCCGGGCGCCTGAGTCCACGACTCCGGAAACCGTCTCGGCTCCAGACCTGCTGTGGTCGGCCCCTCACCAGCACATTGGTCCAGTTGGTTCCTCCCCGGGACCCGCTGGGCCGTTTTCTTTTTGGGGTACCCGGGCACCGCCCAGCTTTCTTTTCAGGACACCCTCTCCCTAACTCTTTTCCCCCTCTTGAGGGGCAGCCCATTCGCGGGTACAGTGTCGTCTCTCTGCCGCTGGGGATCGTCCCCCGCCTCGACCGAACTGCTCGTTGCTCACACCGATGCCCGCCTCGCTCAACCTCGCCGCCCTCGGTCGCCGCATTCGCGACATTCGCGTGGCCCGACGGTTGACCCTTGAGGCCGTTGTTACACGGACCGACTTCACCGTCAGCTGGCTTTCCAAGTTGGAGAACGGCCAACTCTCACCGTCGCTGGAGGGACTGGTCCGACTCGCCGAGGCCTTTGGAGTCGGTGTCGAAACCTTGGTCACCGGGCTGTCTGTCCCGCCCAATCATGTCGTGGTGCGGGCCGGAAACGGTCAGGTCAAAAACCATCCGCCCCGGCCAGCCTCCAAAAAAAGCACCGGCAATGGGCATGTTGAACATTTGGCCGATGCCTGGCAGAACCCGGCTATGCAGCCTGTGATCATTCACCTGGCGGGCAACACCAGTCACCGGACCAGCGACGATGGCCAACGCTTTCTCTTAGTTCTCGATGGTGGCGTCGCGTTTCAGTACGGCGAAGACGCCATTCGGCTGGAACAGGGTGATAGCGTCTACTTTAACGCTGGCATTGAACACTCCCTGACCGGTACCGGCAAGGGAACGACCCGAGTGCTGAGTGTCATCACCAATGCGGTGACTCCATCTGGCCCGACTCGCACTCGGACGACGAAACGTCGACCGAACCGGCGAGTACCCGCTGCCAAAACTCAAGGTCGAGCCAGCGGCCAAACTTGAAGCCGGCATCACGAATGGTGCCTGCGTGACTGAAGCCACACTCCCGGTGCAGGGCAAGACTGGCTGTATTGCTAGCATCGATGCCGGCAACGAGCAGGTGCAAACCGTGAGCTGTCGCTTCTTCGATCAGCCGCTCCAGCAGCAGCCGGCCAATGCCCTTCCGCCGCCAGGGTGTCGCCACGTAGACCGAGTGTTCCGCAGTCCGGGCATAGGCGGAATGGGGTCGGAATGAGCCCCAGGTCGCAAAGCCGGCGAGTTCCCCCGCCTGCTCCACGCCGAAGACCGGCTGCCTCAGTTGGTGTTTGGTGGCAAACCACGCCGCGATCATTTCGGGCGTCCGTGGCGTTTCCTCGAAGTGGGCGGTGGTCTTCTCAATCGCCTCGTTGTAGATTGCCCGAATCTCCGCCAGATGCCGCTCGCCGCACACAATCACCGGACGCTCAGGCGACGCGGCGGTCATGTCGGCACCTGCCGGGGCGTCGGCCGTGGCGTCAGCAACGAGACGACGACCAGCACCACAAACCCAAGGGGAATGGTCACCAGCCCGGGCTGACTAAAGGGAATCGGCGAGGCATCCCGCGACAGGCCATAGACCTTCTCGAAGGTATCTGCCGAGAGCAGAATCCAGCCCAGCGACGACAGCATGCCGACGGTCACCGCCACCGTGATGCCCTGTTTGGTTGTCCGCGGCCAGAACAGCAGCATGACCAGCGCGGGCAGGTTGGCCGAGGCGGCAATATGAAAGGCCCAGCCAACCAGGAAGCTGACATTAAAGTTGCGGAACAGGATCCCGAGAACCATCGCGGCCAGACCGAGCCCAACGGCTGCGATCTTGCCTGCTCGAACCTTCTCGTGATCGGTCATGGCCACACCGCAAAAGTTCTCGATGAGGTCATGGGCAACGGCACCACTCCCCGCCATGATCAGTCCGCTGACCGTTCCGAGAACCGTGGTGAAGGCAATCGCAGAAATCACCGCGAAGAGGGTCTCACTGAACGACTTCGCCAGAAGCGGCGCGGCCATGTTGGAACTGGTCGGATCGAGATAGCCGCTGGTCATCGCGCCCAGACCAAGGTAGAGCGTCAACACGTAAAAGCCGCCAATTGCCGCAATGCCAACCACCGTGCTCTTGCGGGCGGCGGCGGCATCCTTGACGGTGTAGTAGCGGATCAGGATGTGCGGGAGGGAGGCCGTTCCGCAAAACAGCGCGAGCATCAGGCTGGCAAAATTGAGCCGGTCGGTCAGTGTCCCGCTGGAGAGCCCCTTGAAATAGCCGCCCGGCTTGAGCAGATCCTTCCCGTCGCGAATGGTCGGTGTGTAGGTGGTGTGACTGCCCTGTTCATCCTGATGCTTTTTTGCTGACCAGGTGATGATTTTGGAATCTTCCAAGGTCGAAAGGTACGCCAGCGGACGGAGTGGGCCGGTTTCCCGGGCAGCGCCGTAGCGGTCGGGGAGGGAGTGGATCGTCCCGACTGACCGCAGGTCATTCTCTGCCGTCTGCGGCTGGCCATTGATCAGCACCGTGCCCGCCGGGGTGACCGTGCGCACCTGGGGCGTGAGGTCTTCTGCGCCTGGCCGGCCCGCGTTGACCTCGAGCCCTCGGCCCAGAATCATCACTGTCAGCACACCGCAGAAAAAGACGAGCAACGAGCCCTTGATGAACTGCACCCAGGTCGTCGAGACCATGCCGGCGGTGACAACAATCAGCGTCACGGCCACCCCGACGAGGATGACGCCCACGGCATGCGGCAACCCCAGGAGTGGCACAATGAGGTGGCCGGCCCCGACCATCTGGGGAATGAGATAGAAGACACTGACGATGAGTGTCGAAATCGCGACCGCCAGTTTGATGCCCCGGCTGTTGAAGCGGGCATCGAGGGCATCCGCAAAGGTGAACTTCCCCAGCGCTTTGATCGGCTCCGCAATGACAAACAGGGCGACGATCCAGCCGGCAAGAAAGCCAATCGAGTAGAGAAACCCGTCGTAGCCGTAGAAGGCGATCATGCCGCAGATGCCGAGAAACGAGGCAGCCGAGAGATAGTCGCCGGCAAAGGCGATGCCGTTGACGAACCAGTGAATCTCCCCGTGGGCCGCGTAGTAGCCCTTGGCCGACTGCCCCTTCCGGCCCAGCCAGAACGACAGACCGACGACACCGACAACAAAACTGGCGAAGATGGCGATCGCCACCGGAGACGACTCATAAATCATCGTGAAAGTCCTTGTGAAGAAACCGCTTCGTTCAGCGGTCTGCAGTGTCGCCGCGGCAGGCGGCCATGTAGATCATTGCCAGGATGAACGCGGTTGCGATCAATCCCATGCCGTAGGCGATGGCCAGATTGACACCGCCGAACGGCCGCCAGGAGAGGGCATCGGGGCGAAACAACACAACACCCATGAAGCCGGCGTACAACAGCACGTAGACGAGAAACAGCCGCATCCCGAGCCGCCGACTGCGGTTGCCCGACGGCGACTGCCCATTGTGGTCATTCCCCATTGGTCTCTTCCTACAAACACCCAAAACCCGCTGGCCGCTCGGCCACGACCCCCGAAGTCTACCCAACTGCTGGCAAGTCCGCAGCCCGCCTGCTCCCCGTCGATTGGCTCACTTCTCAGGCTGTGGGCAGGCACCACCACTTCCCGGCAGGTTGGGATCACTGCGAATCTCGGGGCCCGATCCGCTTCGATCTTCAACCAGCAGTTCTTCGGCTCCCACACGTCACCATCTCAGTGTTTGAGCAGGTATGCTGAGATGCCTTTGGCCCGCGCCTGGGACCAATCAC
>JBDQOY010000261.1:0-2693 GCA_040260935.1 Pirellulales bacterium | reverse complement strand
GAATCATGGAGCGTCGCCGTCAGGCCGGTTGCCACGGACCGCAACACCTGCCGTCTTCCCGTCTTCCAGCCACTTCGGAGCCACTCTCATGTCGTTCGCCCCCGGCCAGCCCCCCACTCGCGTCATCCTCGAACAGCCCGGTGGCTGGAGCCGCTGGAGTGGCCGGCTCGCCTGGATCGTGGCCGGACTCGCGCTGCTAGTGGCGGTTGTCTCCGCTGGGGCTAATGCTGAGTACTTTCAGACCAATCCCAAGGTGATCGAGCAGTATCACTCGCTAGCCGAGACAGCCACCGACAAGGTGGCGATCGTTGACATCAGCGGGCCGATCATGGGTGGGGAGGGGTTTGTGCGACACCAGATCGATCAGATTGAAGACGACCCTTCTGTTCGGGCTATGGTCCTCCGCATCGACTCTCCCGGCGGCACGGTCAGCGGCAGTGATGAACTGCACTACCGAATCGGAAAACTCGCCAGGGAACGTGATCTCCCGGTAGTGGTGAGCATGGGAGGCATCGCTGCCAGTGGTGGCTACTACCTTGCCATGACCAGCGGCGGTCGGGACGACACCATCTTTGCCGAACCCTCCACCATCACCGGGTCAATCGGCGTGATCATTCCGCACTTTGATCTTTCGCAGTTTCTCAAGCGATTTGACATCACCGATGATTCGTTCACCAGCGGTCCACTGAAAGAGATGCTGAGTCTGACCAAAGACCGTTCACCTGAGTTGGCAGAGCGGGAACGAGAGGTCATCCAGGGCTTGGTCGATGCAATGTTCACGCGGTTCAAGAGCATCGTCAAAGAGGGGCGACCGAACATCGACGACGAGACGCTCACCAAAGTCACGACCGGCCAAGTCTTCACCGCTCACCAGGCAGTCGAATTCGGCCTCGTCGACCAGATCGGCTTTCTGGAGGATGCCGTCGATCGGGCCGTTGCGTTGGCCGGTCTGTCGGCGACAACGGCCCGGGTGGTGCGGTACCAGCAACCACGGGGTCTGCTCGATGAACTGGTTGGTGGTGGCGCCACCGCCCGTACCGCTGGCTCGCTGCAGACGCTGGTCGAGTGGACGACTCCACGGGCCTGGTATCTCTGCACGTGGTGGCCGGCGGTCGCTGCCAGTCACCGCTAAGGGTGGCTCACTCCGCCTGCAATCGGCCCAGGGCTGCAAGCCGGGCATGGTCGGCCGCCGTGAGCCGCCGACCGCGCTCCGCAGCTAGGGCCTGCCGGCTCCAACAGATCGCCGCAAGCACTGCCTCGTCCGTGCCGCGTTGATCAGCGAGGTGCACAACCGCTAGGCACGAGATCAGTTGCTGCAGTTGCGTCGAAAGATCAGCCACCAGCAATTGCTGCTCGGCCAGCCGCGGACCATGCCGACGGAGCAGCCGGTCAACGCGAATGCTCCAGCGGGCGAGCCGGTGGCGTGACCGCTGAGCCAGCTGCCGCAGCGCAGGATCCAGCAGACGATCATCCTCAGCCGCCCGCCGAGCCCGCCAGCGGCGCGACAGCCGCCAGGCCAGCCAGCCGGCAGCTGACCGCCTGGTGGCGAGGGGATGCCGCTTGGCAACACCTTTGAAGAGTGCCAGACCGAGCAGGTCGCTTTCCCCCTCATAGACGCCGGCGGCGAAGTGATCATGGAATGAATCACCGAGGGGATGGCCGACAAGAAAACTGCGGCCTCCATGAATGCCCAACGCATCCGTGGCTGCCTGCCGCAGGCAGCCACTGGCAACAACCTTGGCCACCACCGCCTCGAGTTCACCCGTCCCGCCGGCCTCAATTGCGGCAGCGGCCCAGCCGGCGAGGGCCTCACAGGCCAGTCGACTGGCTGCCATTCGCCCCAGACGACCCAGCACAAGCTCTCGGCGAATGATCGGCTCCCCCCAGGTCTGTCGCTGCCGGGCAAAGGCAGCCGCCTGCGCTGTCAACAGTCCGATCGTGCCAGCCGCCTGGGCCGCGAGTGTCACCCGGCCCCGATTGAGACCATGCCAGACAATGGCCATGCCATCCCGCTGGCGTCCCGAGGCCGCGGCCGTGGGTTCGAGGAGATCGGCTGGATCGACCGGGAACCGGTGGAACTCAAGCGCTGTGTTGTGGGTGTGCCTGAGGGGGTGCAGGGCATAGCGATGCAGCCTGAACGCAGGCGTGTCAGTGGCGGGCAGCTCAACGAGCACGATGGTCGGTGTGGCCTCGAGGAGGGCCAAGAGTTTGACCAGTCTGCCGTGGGTGGCTCCGGTAATGAACATCTTCGTGCCCGACAGCAGCAGCCGGTCGCCATCCCGTTCGAGCCGACACTGCACCCGCCCCAGATCGCAGCCGGCGTCGGGCTCCGTTGCCGCAAACACCGACAGCGGTCGCCCCGCGGCCAGTCGGGACAGCCACCGGTTCTGTTGGTCTGCGGTCCCAAACCCTGTCAGGGCAGAGACCGCGCCGATGGTGGAATGCACCGAGAGAAGACCAGCGACCGTCGGATTGGCCCGCACCAGTTGCGTGACGCCGCGAACAAAATCGCCGAACCGGCAGCCCGTTCCGCCATGCTGCTGCGGCACCATCAGCCCCCAGAGGCCGGTCTCGGCCAGCCGTGCTTCGGCGATCGGTTTTAGTTCGACGATGCGGCCGTGCTCACCGACCGCCTTGCACCAGGCGCTGTTGCGCGTCTGCCGATCGAGTGCCGGGACGACGAAGATATAGAT
>JBDQOY010000260.1:0-7440 GCA_040260935.1 Pirellulales bacterium | reverse complement strand
GTTCAACGAAACGATCCTCTACAACATTCGCTACGGTCGCTGGGATGCCACCGAAGAGGAAATCGAGGCAGCCGCGAAAAAGGCTCGGGCGCACGACTTCATCGCCGATTTTCCGGATGGCTACAAGACAAAGGTCGGACCGAACGGCTTCCGGCTCTCGGGAGGCCAGCGGCAGCGGATTGCGTTGGCTCGGGCGTTCCTCCGCGATGCCGAGATCCTTGTCCTCGACGAGGCCACCAGCCAGATCGACGCCGCCAGTGAGGAACTGATTCACGAAGCCCTCGCCCGCTACGTCGAAAACAGGACAGTCATCATGATCACCCATCGGCCGAGCACGCTGGCACTGGCTGACTCGATCCTGCAGGTCGAACAGGGCAGCGTGACAAAACGCCCGGCTGCGACCTACCGGGCAGCATGACCGAACCCCTCGATTCCTATCGGATCGATTGCCCCAACGGACATCCGGTCTCCGTACCCCACCGACTTGTGGGCGAGCAACTCATCTGCCCCTCCTGCAACACCCGGTTCGAGGCAGATAAGAACGCCAGTGTCGAAATGCAGGAGGCTCGCCTTGATCAGGCGGCCCGCCAGTGGCTGATCGTGGCACTCGCCGCGGTGATTGTTGTGGTAACCGCCGCACTGGTCACCGTTCTGATCGGCTTGCTCACCTGACAGGGAGCCGCCCTCAAGGCCGCTGACTCAACCCGTTGAGGAGAGCCGGCCCACTGACTACCCCGCAAGCCGCTCGTCCCAGGTGGCAGCCGCCCGGGGTTCATAGGTCACCAGATCAAAGCTGTCACGGACAACCTGGCGAACGCTGCGGAGATCGACCCGGCCGTCATGGGCCATCAACTGCACCAGCAGATTGCCGATAGCCGTTGCCTCAATCGGCCCAGCCACCACCGGCCGATTGGCCGCATCAGCGATCATCTGACAGAGCAGTTTGTTCTGCACACCTCCGCCGACAACATGGACCCGGCCAATTCGTCGGCCAACCAGTTCGTCAAGTTCACCCAGCGTCTGGCGGACGTTGGCTGCAACGCTCTCCAACGCAGTCCGGATGACGGCACCGGTCGACTCTGGCACCGGCTGACCGCTGCCGCTGGCCAGTTCCCGAATGGCCGCCGGCATGTCGGTTGGGGCGACAAGCGAGGGATGGTTGGGGTCAATCAGCGTCTTCAGCGGAGGTGCCTCAGCCGCCAGTGACGTCAGCTGATCCCAGGTCCATTCCTGGCCGGCTCGCTGCCAACTGGCTCGACACTGCTGCACGAGCCAGAGGCCACAGAGATTTTTCAGCAGCCTGGTCGTACCGCCGACGCCTCCTTCGTTGGTGAAGTTTCTCGCAAGACATTCTGGTGTTACCAGTGGCCGGTCGAGTTCCGCCCCAACCAGCGCCCAGGTTCCCAGACTGACATAGCACCAGTCGGGACGAGCCGACGGCGGCTCAATCGCTGGCACGGCCGCAACGGCACTGGCTGTGTCATGGGTGCCGGGCAGAATCACCCGCACATCACCCAGGCCGGTCTCCCGTTTCACCTCGCTACGAATCCCACCGAGCTCGCAGCCTGGTTCCGATACTGGGGCAAAGAGACGGCTCGGCAGCCCAAAGCGTTCCAGCAGTCCGCCTGCCCAGCAGCCCTGCTGCGGGTCAAAGCACTGGGTGGTACTCGCATCAGTTCGCTCGTTCGACCGCTCGCCCGAAAGCAGCCAATGCACGAGATCGGGCATCATCAGAAACCGGTCGGCCGCCTCAAGCAGACTCGGGTGCTGCCGCTTCAAGGCGATGAGCTGATAGAGCGTATTGAGCTCCATGAACTGCAGCCCCGTAGCCGCGAAGATTTCTTCCCGAGGCATGATCGAAAAGGCTTCATCGAGCAGGCCACGGGTCCGGGCATCGCGATAGCAGACCGGCTCCGACAACAGGGCATCGTCGGCCGTCAGGAATGAGAAGTCGACGCCCCAGGTGTCGACCCCGACACTCCGCACGGCGTCGCCATGGCGATCGGCCGCGGCCCGCAGGCCAGCGAGAATCCCACTCCAGAGGCCGACAAAGTTCCAGACGAGTTGGCCACCACACGCCACCGGTCCATTTTCAAAGCGGTGGAGTTCTGCCAGTTCGAGCATGCGGCCGTCGAAGGTTCCCGAAACGACCCGCCCCCCGGAAGCGCCAAGGTCAACTGCCAGTGCAACAGTCCGCGACATCTTTTCCCTCTCCCTTTCGACCGATTTAAATACCCAACGAAAAAAGCAACAAATGCTCGATCGCTTCCGTTGTACCAGCAGCGACAACCTCCGACAGGCCCCGCAGCCAGGAAAGCCGGGGGAATTCTTCCGACACGCTGACTGACTCCTGGCTCCAACCACGCGAGAATGCCGATTTCCCGCCTGGACGCGGCTGCGGTTTACGCTCTCCGGCTCGCATGGCACGATACGGTGCCGACGTGTTATGCGGCTTCAACGCGGCCGATGAAAGCCTGGTCGCAGGCTGAAGCTGCCCCACCACACCGCGATTGCGACCAGCCCCCTTCCGCCATGCCAGCCGCTGACACCCCGCCACCTCCCGAACCTGCCACGCCCGCCTTGCTGGCGGAATTGGCAGAGGAGAGCCAACGGCTGGAGAATGCCGAGCCGGCCGACATCATCCGCTGGGCGGTGTCGCGGTATGCAGACCGGCTGACCATGGCGACCGCCTTCGGACCGGAAGGCTGCCTGATTCTGCATTGGCTGGCGACCATTGCCCCGGAAACTTTCGTGTTCAATTTGGAAACGGGGTACCAGTTCCAAGAGACCCTCACCCTCCGTGAGCAGATTCGTGAGCGGTACGGCATCACGGTCAGCTACGAACACCCCGACACCACGGTCGAAGAGTATGAACGGACACACGGTGGCCCGCTCTACCGCACCGATCCGACCCGCTGCTGCGCTGACCGCAAGATCGCGGTGATTCGCCGCGTACTCTCGCGATTTGATGCCTGGATGAGTGGAATCCGCCGAGATCAAAGCGCCGACCGGGCAGTCGCACCGATTGTTGGCTGGGACAAAAAATTCGGCGTGGTCAAAATTTCTCCACTGGCCAACTGGACCAAGGCCCGGGTCTGGGACGAAATCGTCCGCAAGAATGTTTCCTACAACCCGCTCCACGACAAAGGCTACGTGAGCATCGGCTGCTGGCCCTGCACGCGGGCGATCGCCGCCGGGGAAGATGAGCGGGCCGGCCGCTGGAGTGGCTCCGCCAAGACGGAGTGCGGCCTGCATCTCCGCGACTGAGCCTCCCGCGACGCTCGCTGCCGGGGCCCGCCAACGTCAGCGAAGCCTGCCGCCGGTCAGATGGCCGCGGCAATCAGCCGCTGTACCTGGCCGAGCAGTTCGCTGGCCTTAAACGGCATGGTCACCACCTGCCGGAGGTCATCGTTGACTGCCGTCGCGGCCAGTTCGGTCTGCCGGGGGCTGGTGATGAGTACCACAGGAATTTTTTTCAGGTACGGGTCGGCTGCGAACGCATTGAACACCGCGACCGCATCTTCACCGAGGGTCTGGCTGCTCAACAGCAGGAGATCAGCCGGCTTTGGCGTCGTCTCAAATCGGGTCATCGCCCGCTTCGGGTTTTCGGTGACGAGCACCCGAAACCCCTGACTCGAAAAAAACTGGCGAAGGGAGTCCTGCGATTTCCCCGAAACCTCCACGACCATGATCCGCTGTTTGTCGTACTTCTGGGTCGGAGACACCTCAACAGCCGTGGGAGCCGCCGTCGGCTGCGGGCTTCCTGTCTCTTGGTCGGCGTATCGCAGCTGAATCGGCTCGAGCGCCCGCCGCACTTCAGCGACGGTTTGAAAACGGTGCTTCGGCTTCACCGAGAGCATCTTGTTGATGATGTCGACAAGATCGCGGGGTAACTGGGGCGCCACCTTGCCGAGCGGCTCAATTTCAGAGAATCGTTCGGGCCGTGACCGTGCCTCCCGGTCCCGCGTATCGAGCAGCGCCGGCTTGCCGGAGAACAGCAGGTAAATCAACGTACCAAGAAAGAAGACGTCGCTCCGGACATCATCGCCCCGCACTTTGCCGGCCGTCTCTAAGGCGGCATAGTCGACCGTGCGCAGGTTCCCAACCTCGTTGGCCTTCTTGCCCTTCGCCTCAATAAAACTGGCCAGGCCAAAGTCGACCAGTTTCGCCTCACCCTTGGAGGAGACCAGCACGTTGGAGGCTTTCAAGTCGCGATGAGTGACGCCCTCTTCGTGGGCATATTCGAGGGCACCGATGAGTTGCAGCGCCATCTCAATCCCGCGGGCCACGTCGAGCCCTCCACGAATCTTGATCAGTTCCCGTAACGATTGCCCCTCGACAAACTCCATCGTGATGAAGCTGCCGCTGTCTTCCAGGCCAACATCATCGGTCCGAACTATCCCGGGATGACGGAGCATCAGCCCCATGCGGCCCTCGCGGAGGAACAGTTCGCACTTGTCCTTGTCGGCTGAGAAGCGTTTCCGGAGGACCTTGGCTGCCAAAATGTCACCGGAATCGACGTTGATCGCCCGGTAGACACGGGCGAATGAGCCCGCCCCGGCCTGGTAGAGCAGTTTGGTTCGCCCATAGAAGTAGCCCTGGCGGTAGCCCCGCAGCACCCGTTCCCACTGGTAACTGGTCAACAGTTCTCGACGGAGGAGAACCTTGCCGAGTTGCTCAGCCGGCACATCGTGCGAGCCGAGTTCCCGCCAGATAGCAGACAGGTCACCCGCCTCAGCGAGACCGAGTTCCTGAACGGCGGCGGCGGCATCTTCAGCGGTGAGCGGTTGCATAGTGCGGGAGCGTTCCTCCTCGAATCGTACCGTCATCGGCCGTGAAATGCCGCCAATTCCTCTCCCAACCCCCCCAAGCCACCACGGTTTTCAGTCATGCTGTACCGATTCTGGCGGTGAGCCCTCTGGAGGATACCGCCCCATCCCTGGTACAAGCCCCTCCCCCCGCCGGTTGCTGAGGGATCACTACCGGCCCTACCGAGAGGAGTCCGGGTGCCCCCGCCCCCCACAAACCGAATCTGTCGCGACAGGTGGCAACGCGGCCACCCTGGGGCATTCCTCTGCCGCCAGTCGGTCGATCAGAGCAGGCTGGCCGGCGGCAGTCACAGGCATCGGCGGTCGCGCTTGGGCATCGCTCTGGTCCTGCTCCTCCTAGAGTTCACTGGCATCCAGCCAACGCAGGCAGCCCCGCTTCACGAAGCCTTTGAGGGCCCTGCCGCTCTGGTCAGCGTCAGTCCGGCCCCAGGCCTGCGGCTCGTCAGCCAAGGTACGGAGACCGCCGCTCCCCATGCTGGCAACGGCTGTGAGTCACTGCTGCTCGAAACCACCGCGCCGCTGCTGGCGCAGTTGCAGCTGTCGCTGCCTCAGGCTGCGGTCATCGATGAGTTCTCGGCCACTCTCTGGGTCCGTTGCGAACAGCCTGGCGCACAACTCGCCAGCCGGGTGCTCCTGCCAGCCACCGCCGCAACCACTGGCCGCCCCCTGGAGGTCACCGTCACCGGCCCACCCCTGCAGACCGGCGGACGCTGGCAGCCACTGACAGTGGCTGACCTGCCCAGCCACCTTCAGGCCCGCCTCCCAGCCCTCCGCGCTGAACACGGACCGCAGGTCACACTGACCGGGGCAACCATCGTCGGCCTCGCCGTGGAACTTCCCCTCGGCGTCGGCCGCTATCCGATCGCAGTCGATGATCTCTCGGTCTCCGGTCTTGTCAGCCAGCCACTCGCCCCGCGTCCGAACACCCCCCTACTGCCACCCGAAACCATGCCGCCAGAGCCAACCCCGGCGGCAGCGGCAGGGCTTGTCCGCGGCGTGCTTGAAGTGGCCGGCAAGCCCTTCTTTCCCCGTGCCATCGAACACAACGGGGAACCCCTGACCGCCCTTGCCCGGCTGGGCTTCAACTGCGTTCGGCTCCGCGAGCCCGCTTCGGCCGATCTGCTCGCTGAAGCCGCCCGGGCCGACATCTGGATCATCTGCCCGCCCCCGACGCTCCCTGAGGTCGATCTTCGCGAGCCCGAAAAACTCCCTGCCTTCTCCACCAAGTGGGATCGCGTCCTGCTCTGGGATATGGGGCATGGACTCTCCGCCGACGATGTTCCCCAACTGGCTGAACAGGTCCGCAGGCTGCGGATTTGTGACCGGCGGCAGGGCCGCCCGGTCATCGCCTCAGCCGATTCGGGACTGCGGGATCTCTCCCGCCACCTCGACATGCTCGTCGCTCGGCGGGCGGTCCTCGGCACAAGCCTGGAGTTAGCCAACTATTTGACCTGGCTGCAGCAGCAGCCCCGGCTGGCCCGACCGGGCACACCGCTGCTGACGACGCTGGCCACGGAAATCGACCCCCGCACGGCTGCCCAGGCCACCCTGCTTTCGGGCACCGGTCACCGCGGGCTGCCCGTTGACGAAGAGAGCCTGCTGGGAGCCTCGTTCACTGCCTTGGCAGCCGGCAGCCGAGGCATTCTCTTCACGTCAACGCGACGGCTTGATGCCGAGGACCCCGAGACCATTGCTCGGGCGGCCGCCGTCCAGACGGTCAATCTGGAACTGGAAACAATCGCCGCCTGGGGGGCGAGCGGACGGTTTACGGCCGAGGCCGACACGAGCGATCCCGAAGTCCGGGCGATGGTGATCGAGGCCTCGCGATCCCGCGTGGTACTCGTCTGGCGAGCCGTCCAGGGAGGGCAGGTGATGGCCCGTCACTACCGCGGTGACATCCCCCGCCAGGAACAGCCGCTCACGCTGCTCATTCCGGGTGTTCCGGAGGCACACCGCCCCTGGTCGATCACGCACAGCACGCTGCGGCCGCTGGAACATCGGCGGGTAACCGGTGGGGTCGCCATGACGCTCGACAACTTTCACGCCGCTGCCGTCGTGCTGATCAGTGGGGACCATGCCGCCACCGCCCACGTGCAGGAGATCGTCCGCCGCACCGCACCGACCGCAGCGCTGCTGGCGCGTTCTCAGGCGGCAGCTGCCATCGCCCGATCAAGCCGCCTGGCAGCAGAATTGCCTCGCCAGGCGATTGGACAGCTGCCCGTTACGGAGATGCTCACCGAAGCCCAACACGAGGCCGGCCGCGCCGAAGCGGTGATCGCCACCGATCCGGCAACCGCCGTCCGGCTGCTGGAACGGGCACGAGCGATCGCCGGACAACTCGAACGGCTTTTCTGGGAGCGAGGCGTGACCGCAACTGGCTCGATGGTGGCCAGCCCACTGACCACGTCGTCGGCCACGCTGCCTGACCACTGGCGACTGATCACCGCACTCTCCACGGCGTCTCCAATACGAGCGGGGGCTGTTCCAGATCGACCGCGGTTGCCATCAGCCGCAGGCTGGTCTGTCCTGCTGCGGGCTGCAGGCTCGACAGTTCGACGGCGGTTGTGATGCTGGTGTCAGCGTGAACAAAGTGCCGCCAGCCGGCGCGAGC
>JBDQOY010000259.1:0-4546 GCA_040260935.1 Pirellulales bacterium | reverse complement strand
TCGTTTGGCTCCTCGTCGGTTTTCGAGCGACTTCTGGTAGATTCCAGCCGACTTCCAGAACTGGGCGATATCGGCTTCAGTAGCCGGCAGGTCGGGCCTGCCGCGGACGGGTTCAAACATGGGGCAACGATCGGAACATGGGTCTGGGGCGGCTGGCCGACAGCGGGCGGAAAATCTAAGTCCTTACTCTAATCGCCGAGTCCGATTTCGACAGCCGCGAGGCCCCGGGCCGCAGTGAAACAAGCCTTTCTGATCGCCGTGGCGATTCCGGTCGTGACGCGAACACCGAACCCTCCGCCGGGGATGCCGTCGAAGCAAGTCTGGCTGGTCAACCGGCCGGGCCTGGATGTCCGCGAGAGGCGTCGCCAGGTGGGCTGGTCAGGTCAGTTCCCAGCCGGTTCGGTAGGCCTTTGCGATCAGGGCGGTGGCGTCGGCATCACCGACAACCGTCAGCTTCTCGGCATCCCAGGTGAGCGGGCGTCCAGTGCGGTACGCGACGCTGCCAAGCAGCACGGTTTCCGACAGCGGGCCAGAGTAGTCAAACGTGCAGGTTGTGGGAGTACCCTCCCGACAAGCCTTGAGCCATTCGGCGTAGTGGCCGATCGAGTCGGGAATGGTCTTGGCGGGCGGCGTGAAGTCGGCAAACTTTTCGGTGGGAAATAAGCGGTACTTGTTGTAGTCCGCAAACAGCATGCCCTCGCTGCCGACAAACATCACGCCATTGGCGGGCACCCGCTGCCCGCCCACTTCCTTCGGGGTCATGTTGCCGTCATGCCAGGTGAGTCGAACCGGGGGCTGCCCACCACGGGCTGGAAAGTCATACCGCACCGTCAGTCCCAGCGGGCAGGTCTCGGGATGAACCTCGGGCCCCTCTGCCTCAATCGCAGTCGGATGCTTCAGCTCCAGCGCCCAGAATGGCAGGTCCATGAAGTGACAGCCCATGTCACCGAGGGTTCCGTTGCCAAAGTCCCACCACCGCCGCCACTGGGCCGGATGGTAGCGACCGGCCGCGTAGGGCCTTTCCGGTGCTGGCCCGATCCAGAGATCCCAGTGAAGGGTCTTGGGCGGCTCCTCCGCTTCGGTCGGTCGTTCACCACCACCCCAGCCCTTGCCGACCCAAACATGGACTTCAGTGACATCGCCGATCGCCCCCGAGCGTACGATCTCGACGACCCGGCGATAGTTGTCACCGGCATGAATCTGAGTGCCGAGCTGTGTGGCCACCCCAGCCTTGCGAGCCTGTTCGGTCACCAGCCGGGCCTCAGCCACCGTGTGGGCGAGTGGTTTTTCACAATAGACGTGCATCTTGTTGCGGATCGCTCGCAGTGACGCCGGCACATGATGATGATCAGCGGTGCTGACCACCACCGCATCGACCCGGCCCTGCTCCTGGTCGATCAACTCGCGGTAGTCGGTGTAGCGGCGGGCCTCGGGGAACTGCTTGGCCGCCTTGTCGAGATAGGTCTCATCGATGTCGCAAATGGCGATAATTTCTTCACCCTGCACGCCGCCGATATTGGCCCGGGCGCGGTTGGCGGTGCCGATGCAGGCGATTTGAAGTTTGTCGGTGGCTGCCAGCGAGGGGCGAGGTGAGAGGCTGCTGAATACGCCCGCCGAAAGGCCAGCGGCCCCGGCGGTGGTGGTCTGCAGAAAGCGGCGGCGACTGGTCTGGGAATTGACGCTGGGCATGGAAACCTCCGATCGAAGCGGGATAAAACAGTACGGGAGAATGCGGTGCGGGCGTGCTATTATTGGAAGCGATAGTTCGCTCAACAAGAACGAATTTTGCCTCCTCCGGTTCTCTTATGCCAACTGAGAAAAAATGTGGCGGTTTCGTCGGTGCCGCTCTGTTCACCACGCTCGCGGCAGCCTGCTTCGCAGCCCTCACTGGTCCTGTAGCGGCCGCTGATCCACCGGCAGCGGTGGCAGTTCTGGATCAGGCCGGTTGCACGCTCACGCGGAATGGCGACGGCTTTATTACCGATGTTCGCCTGGAGGATGCCGCCCCAACGCAGGCGGTCCTTGAGACGCTGAACAGCCTGCCCCAACTGCGGAGCCTGGTGCTGGCTGGTACCGACACCGCCGACGAACACCTGGCTGTTATTGGCCGGCTCAGCCGCCTGCGAAACCTCGACCTGCGGGGCTGCCCGGTCAGCAACGCGGGGCTTGCCCACCTGACAGGGATGACAAGCCTGGCAGCCATTCGGTTCTCCGGTGAGTCGGGAGCGACGACGGTTGATGATGGCGGCATGGAAGAGCTTGCCGGCCTGGCGTCGCTGCGGACTGTCATGCTCGATTTTCTCTGGATCAGCGAAGAGGGGCTGGAGGCGTTAGCACCACTCAAAGAGTTGACCGAGTTGACGTTGGCCCAGACCCTTGTTGGGGATGAGTCGCTCTCGACCGTGGCCCGCTTCACCAAACTTCGTCGGCTCCGACTGGCGCGCACGCCCGTGACTGGGGCTGGCCTTGAGACGCTCACTGGCCTTCGCGAGTTGCGGGACCTCGATTTGAGTGAATGCGCCAGTCTCGATGACGATGGGCTTGTACCGGTCGGGCGGTTGGCTGGGCTTGAGCGACTCAACCTGTGGCGGGTGCCGGTCGGTGATGCCGGCATCGCCCGACTGGCACCGCTGAGCAAACTGCGGTGGCTCAGCCTCGACAATACCCTGCTGACGGATGCAGGTCTGACGGCACTGGAAGCCATGGGCCAACTGGAGACGCTCCACATCGGCTCGACAGCGGTGTCGAATGTCGGGGTGTCTTCGCTTACCGGGCTCACGACGCTGCGGGAGCTTTTTCTGGCCCGGACTGCGGTCGATGATGCAGGCGTTGCCCGGCTGCGAGACGCCCTTCCGCAGACCCGGCTTGTCTGTACCGCTGACTGAGCGGTCAGATCACGCCGGCCTCGGCTGCGGCGTCCCGAACGGCAGCCTCGATTAGGGCCCGCAGTTTGGGTTCGGCGGAGCGGGCGACATCGAGAATTTTTTCAACGGTGGCCACCTCAAGGGCATCGGGCAGGCACATGTCGGTCACGACTGAGATGCCCAGCACCTTCAGGCCAGCATGCACCGCCACAATCACTTCCGGCACGGTTGACATGCCAACGACATCGGCGCCGATACCCCGCAGGAACCGATACTCAGCCCGGGTTTCCAGGTTTGGCCCGGTGACCGCCACATAGACGCCTCGGTGGGCGACAAAATCCTTGTGCCGGGCAACCTCCAGTGCGCGATCAATCAGCGGCATCGTGTAGGGGGCCGACATGTCGGGAAACCGCGGGCCGAGCCGTTCGTCGTTGATGCCGACCAGGGGGTTGTCCTGCATCAGGTTGATATGGTCGTCGATCAGCATGATGTCACCGGCCCGGTAGTGCGGGTTGAGACCACCACAGGCGTTGGTCACCACGAGCAGGTCAGCGCCCAGCCGCTGGAGTACCCGTACGGGAAAAGTAATCTGCGCGAGTGGGTAGCCCTCGTAGGCGTGCATGCGGCCCTCAAGCATCACCACCGGAACGCCCTCAAGCATGCCGCAGACCAGTTGGCCGGTATGCCCGTGAGCCGTGGAGCGGGCAAAGTGAGGGATTTCTTCGTAAGGAATCTCCACCCGCTCCGTGACGCCGCTGGCAGCCTCGCCAAGCCCGCTTCCCAGAATGATTCCCACCTTGGGGCGATGGGGCCAACGCTTAGCGATGACGTCACAGGCAGCGGTGATCTGGTCGTACTGGTCGAGCATGGTGGCAGGCTTTCAAGCAGGGGCAGGACGAGTCTTCAAGGGGCAGCGGTCCCATCAAACCCGCCGGTGACACACCGTACGACGTGGCCGATCACGGCGATCGGTCCGGCGTCCGGGAGCCAGACGTGTGCTTCGCTGCACGACGAGCGGCTGCCTAGGATTGATCAAGCAGTTCCAGGAAATCGGGGTCGTCACGCAGCGAATCGAGGTCGGGATCGACCTCGAGATGAGCGAGATCATCATACCCCAACAGGATCGCCCGTGAGAGAGTGTCGATGGCCTCTTTCGGGCGACCGGCACGCGCGAGGGAGCAGGCTAGGTTGTAGCGGGCCAAGGGGTCGTGCGGCAGGAGGTCGGTCAACTTCCGGTCGAGTTCAACCGCCCGCTTCAACTGCCCCTTCTTCGAGACCAGCTCGGCGAGTATCCGCAGCACTTCAACAGCGGCTTCATTGCGGCTGAGTAACTGTTCGAAAAAATCGATGTCAAAATCGAGTTGTGACATCGTGCCGAACCAACGACGCCGAAGCGTGGCGTTGCTGTTCTGCGGGGCGTTGGCACCAGTCATGGTTCCCTCCCGGCTGCGGGGGCCGTCGGGCTATTTCTTGCCACTGGCCGGCTTCCCTGGTGGCGGGGCTTCCGGCTTCAGATCGGCCGGATGGTCCCAGTCAGGGTCCGACTCATCCTCTTCAAAGTCATCGTCAAAATCGTCATCGAAATCGTCGAAATTCTCGTCTTCGTCATCGAGCGGGTCGATACTTTCGAGATCATCGTCGCCGCTAGCGTCGGAATCGTCATCGCTGTCGTCATCGCCGGC
>JBDQOY010000019.1:0-4143 GCA_040260935.1 Pirellulales bacterium | reverse complement strand
GTTCGTCTGGCAGCTTCACGAGCCTGCTGGACCGCCGGCAGCAGCAGGCCGACAAGAACGCCAATGATGGCAATCACGACGAGCAGTTCGATGAGCGTGAACCCGTCACGCGAGAGAGTGTGTTTCGAAGCCACGGCAACACCCCAGTAGGAAAAAGAGAAGATGAGCGTGGAAAACTCCCGCAACACCACCCCGTCTATCAACTCTGGAAATACCGCATGAAAACGAGCCCGCCACTATCGGGTAAACACATGACACACACCCAATCTGGCGTTGCCTCCCCAAAAAAAGGGGGCTCAGGCTCACTTTGCCAGCGGTCGTGTCATTTCGACCGGGATCACCCACTCGTCGTACTGCTCGGCGGTGAGCAGGCCAAGGGCGACGGCGGCTTCCTTCAGGCTGGAGCCGTCGGCATGGGCCTGCTTGGCGATCTTGGCGGCATTTTCATAGCCGATGTGGGTGTTGAGGGCCGTCACCAGCATCAGTGAGTCATCCAGATGATGCTGAATGCGGGTCAGGTTCGGTGCAATGCCCGTCGCGCAGTGCAGTCGCATCGAGTCGCAGCCGTCGGCAATCAGGTCGGCACTCTCCAGCACGTTGTGAATCATCACCGGCTTGTAGACGTTGAGCTGGAAGTTGCCCTGGCTGCCGGCGAAGGCAACGGCGGCGTCATTGCCGAAGACCTGGGCGCAGACCATGGTCAGGGCCTCACACTGGGTCGGGTTCACCTTGCCCGGCATGATCGAACTGCCCGGCTCGTTCTCAGGGATGGTGATTTCGCCAATGCCACACCGTGGCCCGCTGGCCAGCCAGCGGATGTCATTGGCAATTTTGAGGAGCGCCATCGCCAGACCCCGCTCAGCAGCGCTGACCTCGACCAGAGCGTCGTGGGCGGCGAGGGCCGCAAACTTGTTGGCCGCTGAGACAAAAGGATGCCCCGTCTCCTTCGCGATGAAGGCAGCCGCTGTGTCACCAAACCTGGGGTGGGCATTGAGGCCTGTACCAACGGCAGTGCCACCGATTGCCAGTTCATAGAGCCCCGGCAGGGCCCGCTCGATTCCCGCCAGCCGCTCATCGAGTTGGGCCCGCCAGCTGGAGATTTCCTGGCCGAGGGTGATCGGGGTCGCATCCTGCAGATGGGTGCGGCCAATTTTGACGATGTCGGCATACCGCTTCTCGAGGTCCGCAAACGTATCCCGAAGCTGACGGACTGCCGGGAGCAGGCGGCCGTGAATGGTCTCAACGGCGGCAATGTGCATCGCGGTCGGGAAGGTGTCGTTTGACGACTGGCCCCGATTGACATCGTCGTTGGGATGAACCGGCTGCTTGGAGCCCATCGTTCCGCCGGCCAGTTCGATTGCCCGGTTCGAGATGACCTCGTTGGCATTCATGTTCGACTGCGTGCCGCTGCCGGTCTGGAACACCACCAGCGGAAAGTGATCGTCGAGCGTGCCGGCAATCACCTCGTCGGCCGCCTGCACGATGAGGCCGACCTTCTCGGCAGGGAGCTGCCCCAGTTCCCCGTTGGCCTGCGCGGCGGCCTTTTTCAGAATGCCGAGGGCCCGCTTGACGGCTCGTCCCCACTGGAAGCGGTCGACGCCGATCTTGAAGTTGTCTCGCGATCGCTCGGTCTGGGCGCCCCAGTAGCGGTCGGCGGGCACCTGCACCTCGCCCATGCTGTCAGATTCAATGCGGAACGACGGGGCAGGCTGTGACACGGGGAGGTCCTTTCAGGAGAAGCACGGGAGGGAAACACACCAAACCGCTGATTGTCAGACGGTCCCCTGCTGTTTTCAACCCGTCGGTGGCTGCAGGGCAACGCTGCCGGGGCAGGAGGCGACCGCTCAGCGGCGGTCGGGCGTGTCGCCAGCAGCCGCAGTATTCAGGGGCAGCGGTTCGCTCAGTGCCAAGGCCAGCCAGCCGTCCCAGCTGACCGCCTGGGAGGCAACAAGATCGCGGAGGCCGGGATGGTCAGTCACCTTGGCGGGCAGCACCACCAGCGGCCGTTCCTTCGGAAAGATTTTGCCGAAGATGGTTCGCAGGGCGAACTCAATCCGTCCGCGATGCCCCGGGCCACTGATGCGAATCGGGCCCTCCCGCTCCAGCAGCACTCGGTTGCCGATTGCCACCGGCTTGTAGCAGACCTGCCCGATCACGTCATACCAGTCACGACGGCCGCTTTCGAGCGCGTCGATCGCCACTTTGACGTTGACCAGCCCATCGGCGAACTCAACCCGAATCGGCTCGATGGCCTCGAAGGTAACCGTCACACCTTCCGGCAGATCGTCAGGGAGTTTGGGTTCACGACCGAGGCGTTCTTGCACCTGGATGAACAGGGCTTCGAGGGAGAGCTTTTCTCCTGCGATCCCTAGCCGATCGAAAGCGTTGTTAAGTGTGGACTGGTGCACCTGCATGCCGAACAAGGCGCCGGTCGGCTCGCGGGGTCGGGGGGTGTGGGCAGCGAGTTGATTGTCGGCGTGCAGCCGCAGTCGCAGGGTGGCGGTCTCGTCGGTCGTTTCCATGAAGGGTGTCGGAGCAAGGCCCAAGCCCACCAGGGGATTCCAGATGTTCTCTTCAACCTGTTTCGAGAGTGCCGCGAATTTCTCCTCAGCCTCACGGTTGCACTGCCGGCATGACTGCCAGACGATTTTCTGGGCCACTTCCCGGTTGGCCTCCGGCAGATTTTCAGCATGCTGGTTCTTTGCGAGGGTTCGCAGCAGTGACCCCATCAGCGGGACCGAATCGAAACTAGTCGAGACGTCCATCAGCCGGGCCCGGTTCGAGGCAGATGCCGTCGCCGGCCCAACGAGTAGCCCGTCCTGACAGATTTTGACGGGCTTCCAGACGGTGAAGGAGCCAGAGCCGCTGGAGGTCAGCGAGATGGGACCGGCATCGGTAATGCCGTAGGTGTTCAGTTCCCCATCCACCGTGAGGGTGAAGCAGAGCTCGTCGCTGTCAGGGACGAGACGAATCGAGGTCGTTTGCGCGAGCTCTCGGCGACCCCGGACAGGCCGGCCGAGCACGGTGTCATTGAGGCCCTCGGTGCGACGTGTGGTCTTGGGCATCAAGCGGGTGAGAAATGTCTCCCGGAGCGAGATGCGAAGATTTGGGGCGGCGTATTGATGGCTGATCGCACGGAGCAGGTCACTGCTTGCTGAAGGGGTGGAGGCGGTCACGGCTCCGGCTGCGAGTTGCACCGCAGCGGCATGTGGTGCGATGGCGTCTGACTCAAACTGCTCAATGGCAGCCAGCAGGTTGGCGACGGTGACGCTCGTGTCGCTGGGCCCAGGAAGCTGGTCAGTTGTGGCTACCGTGGCTAGGGGATTGGCGGCCAGCGTTGGGGCCGCCTGCCAGAGCTCGCTGCGGCGGTTGATGGCAAAGGCCACCCGGCGGACTTGGCTTGCCAGATCCTCATCGTTCACGCTGTCGGCAACGGCCAGTCCGGCTGGAACACAACGGCTGAGGTCACCAAGGGCCGCACCGGCAGCATCGCTGGCAAACGAGTGCGTGGCCAGCACCCGCTCGATGGCGTCGGTTGACTGCGCAATCCAGGCCTCAATGTCTCTATACGCCGAAGGCCGCGGAGAGGCCTCCGCGGCCAGGTCATCCAACTGCCGCAGGAGTGCTGTCGGCGGTGGCCAGACTGTTTGCGGACCATGATCTTCTGACGATCTGACCTCAGGTTTTTGCCGGAGTTGCCCAAGTCGATCCCGAATGCGCTCAGTCGGCCGGAGCCGTTCGAGGAGCCGTTTGACGGGTGCTTCGGGTGGCTCGACCTGCTTTGATGCGCTGGCTGGATCGGGCGGTGGCGCGGGGGCGGCAGGCGCCGCTTTCACGGGGTCTGGGGCCGAGTTTTCGGCCAGCCGTTTCACAATGCGTTCCCGCGGGCTTTCGATCGGCTTCGCCACCGTTACCGGCTTGTTGGTGACCGCCTTTGACCAGTTGTCCCGATCAGGATCGACCCACGAGCGTTCCCGGGCAGACGACTCGCCAGCCGTCGGGCGGATGCGGGGCAAGTCGACGACGGCCTTCCCGATCAAGTCGGTCCGCAGGGGCGGTAGCGGTGGCGTTGTCGTTCGCTGCCGCGGATGCCGGGGCGTCAGGCTGACCTCAGGCGTCTTATCCCACCGCTGCGGGTACGGC
>JBDQOY010000258.1:0-5813 GCA_040260935.1 Pirellulales bacterium | reverse complement strand
TGACCAGCCGTCTGAGTGACCGGCCGATACGGCCGCTCTTTCCCGAGGGCTTTTATGACGAGGTTCAGGTTCAGGCCCAGACGCTCTCCAGCGATCGGCAGAACGATCCTGACGTGCTGGCGATGATCGGTGCCTCCGCAGCGCTTTCGATTTCGCCACTCCCATTCCATGGACCACTGGGAAGTGTCCGGCTGGCCCAGGTTGACGGGCAGTTCGTTCCCTTCCCGACCCAAGATCAATTGGAGGAGAGCGACCTTGATCTCGTCGTGTCGGGAAGCAAGACGGCCATTCTCATGATCGAGGGCTTCGCCCGTGAGATGCCAGAGGAGCGGATGCTCGAGGCGCTTGAGGAAGCCCACCGGATTATTGGCATCATCTGCGAAATGCAGGATGAGCTGGTTTCCAAGGGAGGCAAGCCCAAGAAGGAATACGACCTGCCCGACTACGGGCCGCTCCGAGACCGACTGACCTCGGCCTATTACGCTGACCTCAAGGCTGCCAAGGCCGTGCAGGGCAAGCTTGAGCGGGGTGAGGCGGTCAAGGCGGTCAAGGAACGGGCGAAGGCCGAGGTCTTCCCGGCCGAGCCGGCTGCCGGTGCTGAGGTCGTCAGTGACGGTGACTTCTCGCACGTCTGGCATGCTCTGGAAGAGCAGGCGGTCCGCGAGTTGATTCTGGCTGGCACCCGGCCTGACGGTCGTGACGGCAAGACGCTGCGGAACATTGAGTGTGAGGTCGATCTGCTGCCGCGGGTCCACGGCTCGGCACTGTTTCAGCGAGGGGAAACCCAGGCGCTGGTCACCATCACGCTCGGGACAGGGAAAGATGAGCAGCGGGTCGATGGCCTGTTTGAGGAGTACTCCAAGAAGTTCATGCTCGATTACTACTTCCCCTCGTATTCGGTGGGTGAAGTGCGACCGATCCGAGGACCGGGTCGCCGGGAAATCGGCCACGGGGCATTGGCAGAGCGAAGCGTCAAGCCGGTCCTGCCCGACCCCGATGACTTCCCGTACACCATTCGGGTCATCTCCGACATCCTCGAGTCGAACGGCTCCAGTTCGATGGCATCGGTCTGCGGTGCCACGCTGGGCCTAATGGCTGCAGGGGTGCCAATCACCAACCCGGTGGCAGGTATCTCGGTCGGTCTGGTCAAGGAGTCAGAAGAGAAGTGGACACTTCTCACCGACATCATCGGTGACGAGGATCACTACGGTGACATGGACTTCAAGATCGCTGGGTCGCAGAAAGGCATTACCGGCATCCAACTCGACTTGAAGATCAATGGCATTTCGCCGGCGATCATCAAGGCGACGTTGCACCAGTCCCGCGAGGCGCGGTTGGAGATTCTTCGTGCCATGCTTTCGGCAATCCGCCGGCCGCGTGAGGAGCCTTCGGCATGGGCACCGCGTCTGATCCGGACGCATATCAATCCCGAAAAGATTGGTCTGCTGATCGGCCCGGGTGGCAAGACGATCCGAGCCATTCAGGAGTCGACCGGTGCCAGCATCGAAGTCGAGGACGATGGAACGGTTACCGTTGCCAGCCACGATGCCGAGGGTGCGACGGCGGCCCTGGCCAAGGTGGAGGCCCTCACCGCGTCGATTCAGGTTGGCCGGATCTACGAGGGACGTGTCACCAGCGTCAAGGACTTTGGTGCCTTCGTGGAACTGGTTCCGGGCAAGGACGGTCTCTGTCACATCAGCGAACTCTCGACCGAATATGTTGGCAACGTGGGCGATGTCTGCCGCGTTGGGGACATGATGCGGGTCAAGGTGATCGCGGTCGATGAGCAAGACCGGGTGAAGTTGAGCCGGAAGGCCGCGATGGACGAGGCTGTTGCCGAGCCCGAGCCGGCCGCCGAATAGTCGGACAGAATGTGCTGGCGGCCCGTGTAGCTGCCCAAGGAGGTGGCTTCAGCAGCCAGGCCGCTGCCGAGATGGCGGCCGTAGCCCGCGATGCGATCATGGCCCACTCTGCCCTGCTTTCTGATTCCCGTGCTGACGGCGATACCTACGCCGACCTTATCAAACTCGTCAGCGAACTCGCGCACGAGATCCGCAATCCGCTGTCGAGTATTCGTCTCAACATGGAGTTGCTCGCCGAGGATGTCGATGGCATCGCCGCTGATGGTGCGGCCAATCAGACCACCCGACGGGCCCGGGCGAAGATCGATCTGGTCCGGCAGGAGTGTGATCGCCTCCAGAAACTGCTGGATGACTTCCTCGACTTTTCCCGCCAGGAGCGAATCGATCCTGAGCCAGGGAATCTCAACACCGAGATCGAGCAGTTGCTCGACTTCTTTCAGCCGCGGGCAGCGGAGGCGGGTGTGGAACTTGTCCGTTTCCTCGATCCGGCGTTGCCGGCGGTCCGCATCGACCGTGAGACTTTTCGCTCAGCCCTGCTGAACCTGTTGATCAATGCGACACAGGCGATGGAGGCAGGAGGGCAGTTGATGGTTCGGACCCGGGCGGCTGGCCTGGGGGTGACGATTGAACTGATCGACACCGGGCCCGGAATGAGCCGCGAAACACTCGCCCGGGTTTTCGAGGCCTTCTATTCGACCAAGCAGGGTGGCTCTGGTCTGGGGCTACCCACAGCGCGGAAGATCGTCGAGGCCCATGGTGGGACCATCGATATTGAGAGTGCTCCCGGCCGGGGCACCAAGGTGGCCATCTGGCTGCCGGCCCCACCCCGGCTCCCAACTGAGCCGGCCGCTGGTCACTGACGAGTCAGGCCCTCTTCGTTGCTGTCCCCTTCCCTTTTTCCCCTTTCCGCCGCAATGAGTGAACCTTCAGCTGATACCACGCTCGATGGAACGCCACGGTCGGTCCGTGTGCTGGTTGTTGATAACGACATTGTCCATGCCCGGACCATGGGTGAAGGGCTTGAACGGCTTGGCTACCACGTCGTTGTTGCCGGAGGAGGAAACGAGGGTGCAGGCCGTCTTGCCGCAGAGAGTTTCGATGTAGTCGTTACTGATCTGATGATGAACGACATCGGCGGCTTGGAGATTCTGAAGAAGGCCAAAGAGGCGGCTGCGGAAACCGAGGTGATTGTTGTCACTGGCCACGGCACCATTCCCTCGGCGGTGGAGGCAATGCAGCAGGGGGCCTTCACCTATCTGCAAAAGCCCCTCGACCTCACGCACCTCCGGGCTGCGGTCGAAAAGGCTTCCGCTGGCATTCGCCTCCGGCTGCAGAACCTCGAGCTTAATCGTCGTCTTGATGAGCGGTTTGGCTTTGAGGGGGTTGTTGGTTCAAGCCCCCAGATGTTGACTGTGATCGAACGGCTCAAACGCATTGCGCCGACCGATGCGACGGTGTTGATTCAGGGCGCGACGGGCACCGGAAAGGAACTGGTGGCGCAGGCGATTCATCAGAACAGCCCCCGCAAGAAAAAACCCTTCGTCGCGCTGAATTGTGCCGCGCTGAGCGAGAATATCCTTGAGAGTGAACTCTTCGGCCACGTGCGAGGGGCCTTTACCGATGCATCATCTGATCGCGTCGGCAAGTTCGAGTATGCCGACGGGGGGACGCTCTTCCTCGATGAGGTCGGCGACATGCCGATGGCAACGCAGATCAAACTGCTCCGAGTGCTGGAGTCGGGTGAGATCACGCGGGTGGGATCGAATCAGCCGGTGCGGGTCAATGTGCGGATCCTGTCTGCCACCAATCGGGATCTTGAGGAGGCGATTGCCAGCGGGAGTTTCCGAAGCGACCTCTATCACCGGCTGAAAGTGGTCACGATTGTGATTCCGAGTCTCCAGGAACGGGCTGCCGATATTCCGTTACTGATAGAACATTTCATCAAGCAGTTCACCAAGCGGCACCACAAGACGATCAAGGGGATGACGCGTGCCGCTCGGTTGAAGTTGGCCGCTTTTGCCTGGCCAGGAAATGTTCGGCAGCTTCGCAATGTGATTGAGAGCATGGTGGTAGTTGATTGCGACGAGACGCTCGACGTTGATGATCTGCCGCTGGAACTCGACCCGGATGCCGCCCCCGCGGCCGTGGCGACTGAGGCTGGTGGAGGCGATCCAGGTATTGCAGCGTTGGTGGGGCGTCCACTGGAAGAGGTCGAGCGGATCTTTATTGCCGAGACACTGAAACTGACCGGGGGGAATCGGGAGCAGACCGCCGACATGCTCGGGATTGGTGAACGAACCCTCTACCGAAAGATCAAGGAATACAAGCTCACCTGACCTGTCGGCTGGGTGTGGGGCTTGAGGATGAGCCGGCGGTGAAATCTATGCCGCTGGCAGGATTGCCCTCTGGGGCGAGCATGATCGAACGAAAGGAATGACGCCGTGGCGAGAATTCAGGCACTCCCGATGTCGGTTGTCAATCGGATTGCCGCTGGCGAAGTGGTTGAACGGCCAGCGAGTGTTGTGAAGGAACTGCTCGAGAACGCACTGGATGCTGAGCCTGGGCGTGTTGATGTGACCATTGAGCAAGGGGGCATTGCCCTCATTCGGGTTGTCGACGATGGCTGCGGGATCGTGCCGGAGGATCTGCCGCTGGCGGTCTCGCCACACGCGACGAGCAAACTGCGGACGGCAGAAGACCTCGATGAAATTGGGACGCTCGGGTTTCGCGGCGAGGCCCTCGCGTCGATTGCCGAAGTGTCACGGGTGGTAATTCGGAGCCGGACCGCTGAGGGCACCGGCAGCCGGCTTGAGGTCGATGGGGGCATCAACCGCGGGGTGGTGCCGGAGGGCTGTGGCCGCGGCACCTCGGTAGAGGTGCACCAGTTGTTTGGCAAGATTCCAGCCCGCCGAGCCTTCTTGCGAACTCCGGCCACGGAATGGTCGCATGCGTCGGAAGCTTTTGTGAGGACGGCACTGGCCCATCCTGGTATCGCCTTTTCGCTGACGCACAATCGGCGGCAGGTGCACGACCTGCCAGCGACGGCCGAGTGGCGGCAACGGATTGCCGGTGTGTTTGGGAGCCAGCTCGCGGAGCGGCTGCTTGAGGCGAAGGAGGCCGACGACGACGTCACGGTGACCGCGCTGGTCGGCCGGCCCGAGGATGATATGGCCAGCGGACGGCTGCAGCACTTTTTTGTCGGCAATCGTCCCTTCCGCGACCGCTCGATCCTGCATGCCGTGCAGGAGGGGTATCGGGGGCGGCTGCTCTCGGGCAGGCAGCCGATCGTCTTCCTGCGGCTGACGGTGCCTCCGCTATCGGTGGATGTGAATGTTCATCCCGCCAAGATGGAGGTGCGGTTTCGCGACCCGGGGCGGCTGCATCGGCTGGTGCTGTCCACGATTCGCCGTGCCCTGCTTGGGCTCGATGGTCCGACAGCCCTGCGACCGCCAGAGCAGGCCTGGCGGTCGGCTGAACCTGTGGCAGAGACGGGGCAGGCTGCGGCAAGCGGTCTGGCGGCGGCGGAGGCGATCTGGCAGCAACAGCTAACGGCCCCTGAGTCGCCTCCAGCGCACGCAGCGGCGACACCAGGTCGGGCCGACGTGACGGCCTCGCCACCGCACCTGCCAGCCTGGGAACGTGACACAGCCAGTCACCAGGAGTCCCTGCCGCTTGCCGGAACAGCCGAGCCGGTGCGGGAGCGGGCCTTTCAAATGCATGACAGGTATCTCGTGGTCGAGACCGACTCTGGTATTGAAGTGATCGATCAGCATGCCCTCCACGAGCGGGTGCTTTATGAGCGTCTCCGCGAGCTGGTGGCGGCGGGAACCCTCGAGGTCCAGCCCCTGCTGGTGCCCGAACGGGTCGATCTGGCACCGACTGAGTTTGAACTGGTGACCGGCCACGCCGCTGCCCTTGGCGACGCGGGGGTGCGGGTGGAGGCATTTGGCG
>JBDQOY010000257.1:0-5154 GCA_040260935.1 Pirellulales bacterium | reverse complement strand
GCGATTTCGGCCGCGGTCGGCAGCCGGTCGGCGGACCGTGCGAGCCAGTTGCCGAAGTCCTCCGGGCTGATTTCGCCAGCCAGCACGCCTTCGACGAGGCCCGCCGCCACCTCCCGGGGGAGCGACTCCCCGACGGCCTCTGCGGCAGTCGCCTGCTGCAGCAATTCTGCAAAGGGAAGGTCCATCGGTGGCGGGTCCTCTACGCGAACATGGCAGGAGTGTCTGAGGCCGGGGACATTCGGCCGAGCCCAAAGTGTCGCATGAACTCGGCCCGGCGTCACCTGCCGAAAGGCTCAGGTTTTCGTGGCGGGTCTCTGACGCTACGATTCCGCCATGCGACGCAAAGTCATCATCGATGTGGACCCTGGAATCGACGATGCCCTCGCCTTAGCGGTGGCCCTGTTCGACCCCCGCCTCGAAGTGCTGGCCGTCACGGCGACCGGTGGGAACGTCTCGCCATCCCAGGCATCGGCAAATCTCCAGGCACTGGTGACCTATTTCGATCCTCCCCGCCTGCCCCGCATCGGCATCGCGTCGGACGATGGGCTCCTGCCAGAGCGGGCCTTCAGCATGCATGGGCCGGACGGGCTGGGTGGCATGAATCTGCCCGCCGTGCCGCTCCACGGCAGTCATGCAGCAGAGAAGGTGATCTGGGAAACAGTCCGGGCAAACCCGCACGAGGTCAGCATCCTCTGCCTGGGCCCACTGACCAACCTTTCCCGGCTGTTTCGTCGCGATCCGTCGATTCTCGAACTGCTGGGGGACGTGGTGATCTGCGGAGGCACCCTCCACGCCAACGGCGGGGCCACGCCAGTTGCCGACTTCAACTTTTATTGCGACCCCCTGGCCGCCCGCCATGTCATCACCGAGCCCTGCCACAAAACCCTGCTGCCACTCGAAACATCGTCACAGGTCATTTTTGGCTTTGAAATGCTCGACCAACTCCCCGATGCCTTCTCGCGGACTGGCCGGGTGCTCCACCGCATGCTCCCCCACGCCTTCCGGGCGCACCGCCAATTGCTCGGGAGCGAAGGCATTCATCTTCACGACATGGTCGCCCTGGTGGCCCTGACCAACCCTGAACTCTTTCACCGCCAGACCGTTGCCGCCGACGTTGAGACCAGCGGTGACCTGACCACTGGCATGCTGGTGATCGACCGCCGCCAGGTTCGCCAGTGGAAGCCGAACCTGGATGTACTCACAACCTGCGACGTCGCGGCGGTGAAGGACTGCATTCTCCGCGGATTCATCACTGCCGCCGACGCCACCTGAGCGAGTGCCGCCTCACCAAAGCCCGCGGCACAAACTGAGAGGATGCAGGCCGCCCTACATGACAACGACGCACATTCCCTCGGCTCGCGCCTCGGGCTTGGGTATGAAACAACACCACACGTGAGCACCACGTCACCAAAGCCCGAAGCGCAAGCTGAGGGAATGCGGGCTGCCCTGCCTGACAACGATGCACATTCCCTCGGCTCGTGGCTCGGACGTGGGTCTGACGCAACACCGCGTGGTTGTGCCAACGTCCAAACGCATCGCGTCTTGGCCAGCATCACACCCCAGTGGCTCTCGGCCGTGCTAGGTCAACGGCACCAGGAGCCCGTCAAAGGCCAGTTCCATGCCAGCCGGGAGTGTCGCCGCAACGGTGGTGTGATCAATCTCGTGCGACATGTGCACGAAGATCGTTCGCCGCGCCCCCACCTGCCGAGCGACCGCCACCGCCTCGTCAATCGAAAAGTGGGTCGGGTGTCGTGACGGCCGCAGGCAGTCCAGCACCAACAGATCGAGGCCGTTCAACAGGGGCCAGGTCGCCTCAGGAATTTCATTGGTGTCGGTGCAGTAGGCGACATTTCCCACCCGAAACCCGAGGACATCGAAGACGCCATGCCGCAGCCGGAGCGGAGTCAGGGTCGCCCCGAGCAGGCTGAATGGATCCGTCCCAATCGTGTGCAGCACCATTCGCGGCAGGCCACCACCGGGAGACGTCGGCGCTTCAAAGGCGTAGTCAAAAGCTCTCCGGATTCGCCGCTCCACCCGGGGCTCACAGTAGACCGGCAACGGCCCCCCCTTCCGAAAACAGAGCGGCCGGATGTCATCAAGCCCGTAGAGATGATCGACATGGTCATGGGTGTAGAGCACTGCGTCGATCAGCCCAATGCCTTCCCGCAGCAGTTGGGCTCGCAGGTCGGGGGTCGTGTCGATCAGCAGCGTGCCCTCCGGCAGCCCCATCACCACACTCGTTCGGGTCCGCTGATTTCGCGGTTCACTTCCCGTGCAGACCTCGCAGTCACAGCCCACGACCGGCACCCCGACGCTCGTTCCTGTTCCCAGGAAGAGCAGGTGCCCCAGCAGATCGTCTCGTCGAGAGCCAGCAGACGTCATGGGCAGCCACAGGGTTCAGGTCGCGGGGTTGAGAAAAGGCCAACGGTACACACAGCCACCGGGGCCCCGTTGCCACCGTCGCCCCGGAGGCACACCACGAGCGGGAGGCCTCGCGTCTGCCTCCGGCTGCCGCCCCACCGTGGCCCTGCCGGAGACCGGGACAACCGGCCCGACCAGACCGCCGGCTCATTCCTGCAAAAGGATATCCCATCCGCCCGAACGCACCGAGGGGGTGACACCATCGGCCGGCAAGGTTGCAGCCACCGCTCCCTTGAGTTCAGCGGCCAGCCGCTGAACCTCGGCGGCATGCGCAGGGGCGTCGGCAAGATTGACCAGTTCCTGCGGATCAGCCTCGTGGTCGTAGAGTTCCCGGCCCTCACGGCCTTCGTCCCACTCGGTGTACCGCCAGCGGGGCGTCCGCAACGAATAGCCGAAATACTGCCCGCCTTTCTGCCGCCGCGTCACCTGGGTCAGTGCCCAGTTGCGACCCTGCCAGCCAGGATCCGCAAGCATCGGCACCAGGCTCTGCCCCTGCAGGTTGTCCGGCGGCGTCACGCCACAGAGTTCGGCGAGCGTGGGGAACAGATCGAGCTGTGACACCGGCGCCTCGGCAACTCCACCCGGCTGAGACAACCCGGGCGCGACAATCAACATGGGCACGCGGGCACTCTCCTCAAAGAGGCTCATCTTCTGCCAGAGCCCATGCTCACCCATGTGATAGCCATGGTCACTGGTAAAGACGATGACGGTGTTGTCGGCCAGCCCAAGCCTGTCGAGTGCAGCAACCACCAGCCCAACCTGGGCGTCCATGAAACTGATGCTGGCGTTGTAGGCCTGCCGACACTGCCGGCGGAGGTCGTCGGTAAGGTTGTCCTGCTCCTTTTTGGCACTCGCAAGCGCTGCCTCCGGCAGATCGGCTTGATCCTCGGCCACCCCCGTGACCACCGGCATGGACTCGGCCGGATGCCAGCCAAAGTACGGATCTCGCGGAGCGACGTAGGGGGTATGAGGCCGGAAGAAACCGACGGCCAGGAAGAACGGTCGGGAGCGATCGCGGGCACACCGCTCAAGGACCCACTCTGCGTCGGCAGCCAACAGGCCATCGGTGTGCGCGGCATCGCCCTTCGGCGAGGCATACCAACTCAGCGTGCCGCCAAACTTCCCTGGCGAGAGGCTGAAAATCTCGGGCTCTTCTTCCAGCCGGTCGACGCCTGCCGGGTTGAGTTCCAACTCCCATGAGGCAGGGTCGTCATGGCCGTCCGTACCGACACTCCGCGGCACGTTGTAGTGAAACATTTTGCCGAGCCGGGCCGCAAAATAGCCCGCCCGCCGAAAGGCCTGGGGCAGGCTCACCTGATTCGGAATTGACTGCCGGAAAATCTGAGCATTGGCGTGAATACCCGTGGCGTTGGGGGCAAGCCCCGTCAAAAACGAATTCCGGCTCGGCCCGCAGAGCGGGAAGGTGCAATAGGCCCGCTGAAAGAGCACCCCGCGGGCAGCCAGGCGGTCGAGATTCGGCGTCCGGGCCAGCGGATCGCCATAGCAGCCAAGCAGGGTGTTGAGGTCATCCGAAACGATGAACAGCACATTCCGCCGGGTCTCGGGCTCCGCCGCTGCCGGCCCGCCAATCATGACGATGCCCATCCAGACGGCGAGTCCCGCCAGCAATGCCCGTGTTTTCTCCATCTCTTCCTCCTGGAAAGGTTCCCGATCTCGCCGTACGCTGCCGCAATGACCCGCTGATTCTACTCCCGATTTCCCGAGAGCAGGAGTCGCCTTGACCCTCCCCCGGCCTCACGGTGACAATCAGTTATAAGGTATGCGTCTCGCGCGGCGGTTCGAACGAGCCCCGAGACTGCCGCCGCGTTCGTCTCGCGTTCGGCCACCCATCGGGCAAACCGTATCCCCGCGCCCCCTGAGGCCTCGGGCCATCGCCCCCAACCACTACCGCAATGGAACAACTGGAACGCATCTGGGATGCCGTGAGCAACGTCGCGTCGGCCCTCGGCGCTCAGATCGAGCGATTCATCACCGGCCTGTTTGGCTCCTCCAACGCCCGATTTCTCAAGCGGTTGGAGCCAAAGATTGAGGCGATCAACTCGCTCGAGCCCCGCTATCAGGAGATGACCGACGCCGAACTTCGGGCCCAGACGGCCGAATTCCGGCGACGAATCGCGGCGGGCGAAACGCTCGACGACCTGCTCGTCGAGGCCTTTGCCGTCTGCCGCGAAGCGGGCCGTCGCTTTCTCGGCATGCGGCACTACGACGTCCAACTGATTGGCGGCATGGTGCTCCACTCCGGAGCGATTGCCGAGATGATCACCGGTGAGGGCAAGACGCTGGTGGCCACGTTGCCGGCCTACCTCAATGCGCTCGAAGGCAAGGGCGTTCACGTCATCACCGTCAATGACTACCTCGCCCGCCGTGACATGGAGTGGATGGGGCCGCTCTACATGGGCCTCGGCCTGACCGTCGGGGCGATCCAGACCGGCATGGACTCTGACGAACGGCAGCGGTCGTATGCCTGTGACATCACCTACGGCACCAACAATGAGTTCGGGTTTGACTACCTCCGCGACAACATGCGGATGGCGGCCCGCGGCGACGAGCGATTCCCGAAGCAGATGCAGCAGGCTCAGGGCCGGCTCAACTTCGCCATCATTGATGAAGTCGACAACATCCTGATCGATGAGGCCCGGACGCCGTTGATCATCTCCGGCCCAGCCCACGACGACGTCACCAAGTACGCCAAAGCTGACAAGGTGGCTCGGC
>JBDQOY010000256.1:0-3841 GCA_040260935.1 Pirellulales bacterium | reverse complement strand
TCGCACTTAAGTCAAGGGGGGCCGGCGCGCCACACCCCCGCACACACCCGTCCCCGGCCGCCCCTTAAAATCGGCCGTTGGCACCTTCTCCGCACGGGGGGCCAACGGCCTATTTTAAGGGGCTCCCGTGGACGGGTGTCTGCTGGGTTGAGCCGCTCCGGCCCCCTTTGAAGAACGTGCTATGGCCAAGAACAAGAAGAAACTCGAAGTCATCCACCTCGTCTGCGAGGAGACCGGAGACTTCAATTACACCCTCCGACGGAAGACCGGAGGTGAGAAGTTGCACCTGAAGAAGTACTCGCCGCGGTTGCGTCGGCATACGCTGCACAACGAGAAGAAGAAGAAGTAAGGGCACGCCAGCGGCGTTAGGTGTCTGCCTCTTGGTCCGTGCCAGTGGGAGGTCGCAGGCCGGCCAGGAGCGTTTCCAAGCCAGCCGTCTCGCCATGAAAGGCGATGCCGATTTCGACGGCGACCAGCGGAATCCCCGCGAGATCTGTCTGCGGCAGTTTCACCAAGTCCTTGAGCGTGGTCACGGCCATCTCTGCGTTCACTGCGTGGGCCTGGCGGGCCAGTTCCCGCAGATCGGCGTGGTCGTAAGGATGGTGGTCGGCAAATGCCATGAAGCCAACCAGATCGCGGCCACGTTCGCCGAGCGTTCCCTGAAACGCAGCCGGGTTGCCGATGCCGGCGAACCCAAACAGGCGGCGGTTCGCGAGGGTGGAAAGTGGTGCCGTGGTCCCGTCGGCAGCCCGGAGCTGAACAGGCTTGTGGCTCGTCTCGAGCCAGGGCCATGGGCGGTCGCCGCAGAGGCGAGCAGACCGCTCGCGAATCGTCTGCCGGGTTGCCGCTGAGACCCGGTCAGCGCGGGTGAGAATCACCGCATCGGCTCGCCGCAGGCCGGTGACGGGTTCCCGCAGCAAGCCCCGTGGGAACAGCCGCTCGCTTCCAAAGGGATCGGTGGCATCGATCACCACCAGGTTGAGATCACGGGCAAGCTGTCGATGCTGAAAGCCATCGTCGAGCAGCACCACGGTCGCGCCGGTGGCGGCTGCGGCCTGGGTTGCCCGAATCCGCCGCGGGTCGGCGTGGTGGGGGGTGTCTGGGAGCAGGAGCCCCAGTTCGGCGGCCTCGTCACTGCGGTGCCCCCGCGCCGCCCCGTAGCCCCGGCTGACGACGGCAGGTCGCCAGCCACGTTCAGCCAGGTAGCGGGCCAGCCAGGCCACCAGCGGGGTCTTCCCCGTGCCGCCCAGGGTCAAATTGCCAACTGCAATGACTGGAACCGGTGCCTTGGCAATCGTGCGGAGGTGATGGTCGAAGCTGGCGTTGCGGAGGGTGACGGCAAGGCCGTACGGCACTGCGGCTAGGGCCAGGCCAGCCCGCGCGCATGTCGGGAGCAGTCCGGTCAAGCGGCCATCGACCAAGCGGCGAAAGCGTTCCGCGTCGGGAAGCATCGGTAAAAAGCGGCCCCCGGGGCGTTCTCAGGCAGTTTTTTTCGCAACCCCCGTACAATAGGAGAGATTTTCCACTGGCGTCAACGTGGGGCACGACGGGGCCAGCCCGCGGCCGACGTCAAAGACTGGCGGCTGGTCATGCAGGCCGGAGTGTGTCGCTGCGGCACGACAGGACGAGGCGGTCGATGGCGACGATTGAAAAACAACCGGAGTCGGCCCTGACGCTTGCCGAATGGCAGGCGGCGGATCGCTCCAAGGCGGCTCGCTATCTGGCTGATCGGCTTGCCGAAACCCGCGCGAGTTACCGAAGTGTCTCGGTGGCAACCTTTGTGCTCACGGTCACTGTCGCGGCCGCTGGCTGGCTTGCCTTCGGCATTGTTCTGGAGCACTGGTGGCTGGTCGGGGGCATGCCCGTCTGGATGCGGTGGGCCTGGCTCGGGTGCGGTCTGACCGCGATCGTGGTCGCCGGGGTGAAGTGGCTGCTGCCGCTGTGTCGCTATCGGGTGAATGTGCTCTATGCCGCGCGGGCGATTGAGCGGGAGTTCCCTGAACTTCACAACGATCTGATCAATGCGGTGCTTGTTCAGCCAGGGAAGACCGATCCGCATGGCGAGGTGATCACACGCTCACTCGAGCAGCGGGCGGCCCGACAGTTGACCAGCGTGCCTGCGGACGGTGTTTTCGACAAACACCACCTTGTACGGCTTGCCCTCGCGTTGGCCCTGTTTGTTATTGGGGGCACGCTGTATGCGTTGCTCTCCCCCAAAAATCCATTTGTGACGGCGGGACGGCTGCTTGTTCCTTGGGCGGGCTGGATGGCACCCTCACGGGTGACGGTGGAGTCGGTCCGTTGCTACTGGGCAGCGGTCCCTACTGCTGAATCAGTGGCACAGGCCGACGGCGTGGCTGCCGGGCGACTGGTTGACCAACGCCGGGAATTGCCGCGTCGCGACGGCGTCCTGCAGATTGTGCGTGGCCGTCAGTTGGTGGTGACGGCAGCGATCGATCATCTTGGTGCCGGGGAGATTCCGCTGCTCCTCGTGACACCGCTGCTTGATGATGGTCGTGTTGATCCGCAGGGCATGCCTTGGCGAGCGGAACTCCGCCCGCAGGCGGCGGGTGAACAGAATTTTTGGGCCCGGTTGCCCGGAACCACAATTGGACTGGACCGGTCGGTGCGGCTGGAACTCGTTGCCGGAGATGCCCGGGTCCCCGCCTTCGATGTGCTGGCAGTCGATGCCCCCTCTGTGCTGGTGCGGGAGGTTGTCTACACGTTTCCGGCCTACACGGACCGTCCGCCGGAAACACTGGCGTGGCAGGGCGATATCCGAGGGCTCGAAGGGGCCGATGTACGGCTGCAGGTGCAGGCCAATGAGCCGCTCGATGCTGTCTGGGTCGACTTTCTCGATACGGAGCGTCCCGATGACCTGCGACTGCTGGTCGATCGGGCCAGCCCGACCCGTGCCTCCGGCAGTTTTGTGCTCCGGCGAACGGCCGACCGCAGTGCGGCTGAGCACCCGTCCTACCGCCTGCGGTTCCGCCCGCAGGCTGAGCGGGCAGCGGGCACCGCTGCAATCATTGATGAGCCGCTGACGCATCGCATTGAGGTGATTCCTGATCTCAGCCCGGAGGTATCGATTGATCTGCCGGAAGATGATCCGCTGCGGGTGCCATCGCGGACACCCGTCCGGGTGCGGGTGCGGGCGGTCGATCCTGACTATGCGGTCGCGCGGGTGTGGCTGGAAACCCGTCCACAGGGGGCGGCCCACAGTCGCGAGCACCTGCTCTGGGAACCTGCGCCAGAACAGCCCAACCAGGGCGCTGGTGGGCTGCGAATGAGTGCCCGGATTGTGCCGGCGGAGGAGGCACACGGAGCCACGATTCTGGAATACCGTGCGGTTGTCGCCGATAACCGCCAGCCAGAGCCCAACACGGCTGCCACCCCATGGCGCCGGCTGCTGGTTGATGAACTGGCGCCGCCCCCACCGGCGGATGACCAGCAGTGGCCGGGACGCCGAAAACCTCCCGCCGAGCCGGCCGGGCCCGCTGACGACGGCCAGACTGAGCCAGCGAGTGCGGTGCCACAGGACACGCCTCCGTCTGAGCACGATGCCGACACGCCGCCGGAGCCGCCTGCCGGTCAGCAGGCTCCGCAGCAGCGGCAACAACCCGATGACGTGCCGCCAGCTGAGCAGGGCATGCAGGACGCCAGCGGTGCCGCGGGCCCTCAGGGGGGGCAGGGCCAGCAGGGCGAGCGGTCGGGGCAGCGGCAGCCGGGGCAGTCCGGGGCAGGGGCGAAGGATCCATCGACAGACCCGCAAGGATCCGGCCCTTCGGCTGGCGAGCAAAAGGGACAAGGGCAGCGCAATGCTGCTGGCGGTGAACAGGCC
>JBDQOY010000255.1:0-5771 GCA_040260935.1 Pirellulales bacterium | reverse complement strand
CCTTCACTCCCGCCTCAGCAAGCATGGCCTGCGTCACCCGCATGGCGACATGGGGCTCAAACACCCATCGAGCCTGATTCTTCAAAGCCGGGTCATACGGAGCCTTCAACCCACGGTCGGTGTACTCCTTCACGATACGAACGTGCCACTCGTCGAAGAGCCCCATCAGCGTGGACCGCACCATCTGGTTGGAATCACAGTGACTCAGGCCCCCGGTGCTCAGGCCGCCGATGTGATCGGTCGGCTCCAGCAGCACGACATCCGCGCCCTCCCGGGCTGCGGCAATCGCCGCACAGAACCCGCCCGGAGTTGCCCCGTAGACGATCACATCGGCCTGATGGGGACCGTCGGCCACTGCCTCACAGCCGTTCATTCCTGTCCAGGCGAACAAGACCGCAAACCCGAACCACGCAGCCCACATCCGCAAGACACCGAAGGGCATTTTGTACCTCTCAACACGCTGGGAGTAGACTTGAACCAACGAGACTGCGGCCCCACCCCTGGGACACGTCGCCAACGACCTCATCGCACAGAACCTATTATGTCATCCCAACCGGGCAATTACGCGTCTCGGCATTCGCGGCACCCAACGCTGTCGTGGTTTGTGCTTGTGGGAATTGGAGTCAGCCTTTTCTCACTGACCCCGGAGGCGGCTGGAGGCACTCCCCCGCCACGCCGGCCACCGCACGTGGTGGTGATTGTTGCTGACGACGCAGGGTGGGGCGACTTCTCATTTGTCGGCAACACCAATCTGGCGACCCCAGCCATCGACTCGCTCGCCCGTGACGGGGCGGTGCTCAAACAGTTCTTCGTGCAGCCGGTCTGCGCGCCGACCCGGGCAGAGCTGCTCACCGGCCGCTACCATCCCCGCAGCGGTGTCCGCGGCGTCACCCTGGGGGAAGAACGGATGAACGCCAGCGAGCAGACCATCGCCAACGTCTTCAAAGCTGCCGGCTACACCACAGGCCTCTTCGGCAAATGGCACAACGGCACCCAGTGGCCCTATCACCCACTGGCTCGAGGCTTTGACCATTTCTATGGGTTTACGGAAGGACACTGGGGCGACTATTTCGATCCGCCGATGCAGCGAGGAACGGAGTTTGTCACCGGCGAGGGCTACATCACCGACGACATCACCACCAAGGCAATCGGCTTCCTCGGTCCGCTGCTTTCCCCCTCGGCAGCCAAGCCCGCCTTCTGCCTGATCGCGTTCAACACGCCGCACTCACCGATGTGCGTCCCCGATGCTGACTTCAGCCGGTTCGCTGACCGGCCTTTGGCGTTGCGAGGGCCACAGCCCGACAAGGAGAATCCGACATTCACCCGAGCAGCACTGGCAATGGTGGAAAACCTCGACCACAACGTTGGCCGCGTACTGGCTGCAATCGATGCCGCCAATGCCAGCCGTAACACCATCGTCGTCTTCTTCTCAGACAACGGGCCAAATAACGCCCGCTGGTGCGGTGAAATGCGTGGCAAAAAAGGCTCGACCGACGACGGAGGTGTTCGCAGCGTCTGCTGTATTCGGTTTCCTGCCCGAATCGAATCTGGCACGAGGCTCAAGCAGATCACCGGGGCGATCGACCTACTGCCGACGCTCGCTGGCCTCGCGGGCATTTCCTTCCTGCCCTCCAAACCACTCGATGGCATCGATCTGACGGCAGCCCTCGCGGCATCCATGCCCGCTACCTCCAGCCGCGAGCCCCTGCAGGGCCAACTTGCCACTCGGCATCTTGTCTCAACCATTCGCGGCCGCGTCAGCATTCGAAGCAACCAGTATCGACTCGATCATGAAGGCCGGCTCTACGACATGCAGGCTGACCTTGGCCAGACACACGACATCACGGCTGAACATCCTGCCGAAGCCGAACGCCTGCGGGCGGTTGCCTCCGCCTGGCGGCGTGAGGTGCTGACTGTTACCGACGAACCACTGGCCGCACGATTTCCAGTCGCCGCAACTGGTGCCCCACTGACCGAATTACCTGCCCGTGACGGCCGCGGGGAAGGTGGCGTGACCAGCAGTGGAAAAGCACCAAATTGTTCCTTCTTCACGAACTGGAACACGACCAGCCAAGCCATCACCTGGGATGTCGATATTCAGACCGCCGGCCGCTACGCTGCCGAACTCTGGTACACCTGCCCAACCGACTCGGCTGGCAGCACCATTGAACTCCGTTGCGGCACGAGTCTGACCAGCGCAACGGTTGAGCCTGCCTGGGACCCCCCCCTGAACACCAGCGACGACCGAGTCCCCCGTCATGCAGAAAGCTACGCCAAACCCTTTCGCCCCCTTGCGCTTGGTGCAATCGACCTGGCAGCAGGCCCCAGCCAACTCCGACTCCGGGCGACCACCATTCCCGGCGAGACCGTTGCCGACGTCCGCCGGCTCGTCCTCCGGCCAGTCGACCACTGACAAGCCACAAGGGCCTGCCGCTCGGATCACGGAAGCCGGGGAGGGCCGGCTGGCTGGCCATTGTCTTTGCGAATCGGGTACTTCGGCTGCCAGGTTGGAGCATCCTGCCGCAGCCAGTCGTCGAGCCGCTGGGCAAGGGTCATCAGCACCTCTGGTTCAGCCTCGGCAACATCGTGCTGCTCGCCGACATCGTCAGTCAGGCAGAAGAGCGACCAGGCATCTGCCTCATAGTCATAGGCCACCTTCCAACGCTCACCCGCCACCTCGTCAATCAGCCAGACGCCGGGCTGGGCTCGGCTATCTAGATAGCCCGGAAACAGAAACCCAATCGCCCCCCGGTCGGCAGCACTGCCGGGTGCAAGCAGTTCAGCCGCGAACGACTCTCCATCCAGCGGGTGCTCGGCGACCGGCGGCTGCCACTGCCGACCGGCGAGTTCCAGACAGGTCGGGTAATAGTCGACGGCATGCACCATGCGTTGACTCACTGTGCCGGCCGGGATCGTGCCCGGCCAGGACGCAATCAGCGGCACCCGCATTCCCCCCTCGGTGAACATCCCTTTCTCACCCCGCAAGGGCAGATTGTCAGCATGCGTGCCGCCGTTATCCGAGGTGAAGAGCACCAGGGTATTGGCGGCAATCGAATCGCTGGTGTTGCCATCGCCGTTAGGATCTTCGAGTGCTGTCAGCAGCCGGCCAAGGGTTTCATCAACACCGGCGATGAAGCCCAGATACTCTGCCTGCTGCCTCTTGCCGGCCCGCCCAGCGGCCGCCTCCCGCAGATCAGGCCGGGCCTGCACCGGCCCGTGGACGGCATAGGTGTGAAACTGAAGATAAAACGGTTTTTCCTCAGCAGCGAGTTCCCCAAGCGTCTCGACGAGGGCATCCCCTGTGGCATCACAAACGTGCTTCGGCGTGCCAACCAGACGTGCCGGCAGGCCCCGCCGCGTCAGGTAGGCAGCGTCATAAGGTTGTGCCCAGCGGTCGAAGTCTCCGCGACCGAGGCCTTTGAACCGCCAAGTGCCCCCCTGCCGCGAAGCAAAGCAGACCGGCTGATGCCCCTGTTCGCAGCCCCCGATATTGATGGCAAAGCCCTCCTGCTCTGGCAGGGTATCTGGGCCATCGTGTCCGCCGACATGATACTTCCCGATGTGGGCGGTCGTGTATCCATTCTTCTGCATCGCTTCCGCGATGGTGACCGCAGCCGCTGCCACATCTTCATGCTGATCAGGCCCGACAAACTTGGCCGCCTGCTTGGTAACACCGCCTTTCCCAAACCGATTGAGGTTGTTCACCACATAAACGTCATTGTTGACCCGCGCCGGATACTGCCCGGTCAGCATTGCCGCCCGGGTTGGCGCACAATTGGGCTGGGCATAGGCGTACGGAAAACTCACGCCGCCTGCTGCCAGCCGTTCCACCTGAGGCGTCCGGTAGACAGCCGGAGCCGTCCCCAAGGTCGGCCCCTCAGCACTGAGATGATTCCACCCCAGGTCATCAACCATAAACACCACGATGTTTGGCTGGCTGACTGCAGCCGGCACACCGCGGGGTGAAACAAGTGCCAACGCAAGGCCGGCAACGACGAGAAACGACTTCATCTGGTCACTCCAGAGAAAACTGCCCCCGCTCGCGCGGCCGACGGCCAATCCGAACGGGCACCGTGATCAGGCTGCCCTCCCGACGAACGGTCACCACCACGTCCTCACCGATTGGCAGGCGGGTCAACATCAGCACCAAGGTGGCTGGGCTGTCGATCCGCTCATCACCAAGCGCCTCGATCACGTCGCCCGCCTGAAGCCCTGCCAGGGCAGCGGGTGACTGCTCGGCAACCGCGACCACCAGCACACCACCACCCGGATGTTCGCGCAACTGCAGGCCAACATGGCCCCGCTCCACATAGCCATTCTCTTGAATCTCAACACAGATCCGGCGAGCCGTATTGCTCGGAATGGCAAAGCCGATCCCCCGGAAACTCCGTCCCACAATCGCCGTCGTGATCCCCATGACGCGGCCGTGGACATCGACCAAGGGCCCACCCGAATTGCCCGGATTGATGGAGGCATCGGTCTGAAGGAACTCTTCATAGGGGTTCCCAACCACGCCACGCCGGCCGACCCCGCTGATGATGCCGTAGGTGAGCGTGCGGTCGAGCCCGTAGGGATTGCCGATCGCCCAGACCATTTCGCCTACCTCAATGCCGTCACTATCGCCCCAGTCGGCTGCCGGCAATTCATCCGCATCAATTTGCAACACCGCCAAGTCGGTCGCCGCATCGGCACCCACCAGCCGCGCAGGGAAGGTCCGATCATCAGCCAGTTTGACTTCGATTGTTTCGCTCTGGGCCACGACGTGATAGTTGGTGGCAATGTAGCCGTCAGCCGAGATGATCAGCCCCGACCCCACCGTTTCATCAACCTGCCCCCCGGGCAGGCCGCCATGCAGTGCGGCAATCTCGTCAATCAGCGTGGTGACTCGCCGCACGCTCGTCACGTTGACAACGGACGGACCGATCACCCGGGCGAGCGTCGTGAAGAGTTTGCCGACCGACGAGAGTTCAGCCACCATCGCGGCATCCCGGATGGCCCGAAGTTCCGCCCGGGTCTGGGCATAGCGGATCCGGCCAAGAAAGGACGGCCAGACAATCAGGCCGACCAGGACCACTAGCCCCACAAACAGAATCACCGTCCTGCGGCTAACGCCTGCCCTTGCTGTCTCCATCATGACTCGCTCCTCTGCCCCGAGGGCCTCGCTGTGGCCACGGTACGCCGCACCATGTTGACCGCCGTTTTGGCCGCCCGGGCCAAGGCGATGTCACCCCCACCGAGGTGATGCTCGTGAATCTCCCGGCGTCCAGCGTACGTGATCGCGATATCGACTGCCTGCCGCTCATTACTGGGCCGCAGGGGGCCAACAGCGAGGCCAACAGAGGCCCCCTGCTCCGCCGCCGTCGCCGCAGCGGCATCAAGCAAGGCTTCAGGAGCGACTGGCAGTTCACTGACCACGCGACCACCCCGATAGACTCGGGCCGCTCCGGCTGGCCGCCGGGCCGCTGCCTGGGCGAGTAGGGCCGCCACCCGCCCGGCCGTTCCGACCTCGATTGTTGCCACGGTCACCCCTGCCATGGTTAGCGAGGTGAGCGCTGCGTCCTCCACCTCGTCGTCTTCCTCTCCGTAGACAAGCTCTCCCAGTGCGTCACGAATACGTCTCTCGGTTGCGGTGATCTTTGCCTGACAGCCCGAGGCATCCGCCGCCCAGGCAGAGATCCGCAGGGTGATGGTCGCCTCGTGCGCGGTGATGCCGACGGTTGGATCATGGCCGCGTTCGATCAACCCCGGCAGCATTGCTTCGATCGCACTCT
>JBDQOY010000254.1:0-3980 GCA_040260935.1 Pirellulales bacterium | reverse complement strand
CGTGGGGGGCGGACGAAACGCGCACCCGGTTAGGGAGGGCGGACTTCTCATTCTCCCGCGCGAGAAGCGCCGCAAGGCGCTCGCGACGACCGTGCGACATATTCCACAAGACACGCGCCGAACACCGCCACGGTCCTGCAGCCCGCGCCAATCTGTGAGCGCGAGTGAGTCCCGCCCCCTTCCCCTTGCAAGTCTGTCCCAAACTTAGCTCAACAAAACCGTTCAGCGTGGCATTGCATCGCATCGCATCGCATCGCATCGCATCGCATCGCATTGCATCGCATCGCATCGCATCTGGCGTCCCTTCGCTCGTCGCCCGCAAGCCATCGACGGAGGTTGCGCAGGCCGACTGTCGGTGCGAGGCGAGCCGACGCGGGTGCAATGGCATCACGGGCGGCGCGCGACCAGGTCTCGACCACCATCTCGGCCGCCCGCGACGGCGGGAAGGTTCGCTCGATGAACCCGCGAGCCTGGACAACTGCAGCGGCCGGGTCGATCCCGGCACCGGCCACGGCTGCAAGGTGATTGTCCTTGATCAAGATCGCGTCATAGAGCCCCAGCCGGTGGCTGAAGCCGCCGCCACAGCGGACGGCATACTTGTCGAGCAACCGCCAGCCCGGCAACGTCTTGCGGGTGTCGTAGATGCGGCAGCCTGTTCCGGCAACAGCATCGACCAGGTGTCGAGTCGCGGTGGCAACCCCACACAGTCGACCCAGCAAATTGAGCAGAACCCGCTCAACTTGCAGCACGGACCGCAGCGGACCGGCGAGATGGGCCACGACTGTGCCAGGCCCAAGCCGCTCGCCATCAGTCAGCAACGGTTCCCACACGAGGTCCGGATCGGTTGCCGTGACCACCGCCGCTGCGGGCAGACCAGCAACAACGCCTGCCTGCCGGGCCACCACGGCAAGCCGGCCGCGAGCGGAGGCCGGTACCAGGGCGACGCTGGTCCAATCGGCCTCAAAGCCGAGATCTTCGCGGAACCACCCGGGCACAGCTTTCGCGACTGCGGCGGCCACCTGGTCGTTCCAGCCGAGTTGTGGATGATCGCGGCCAGCCGCTGCGGGGGAACTGTCAGAACGTGGCATGCCTCAACTCCTGCGAAATCATCTGGCTGACCCCTATGATAACGGGGCAGGGGAGTCGTGCCCGAACGGCCATGATCTTCCCGCTGCAATTCCCCTGACCGCTGCTCCAAAAACCCTGCCATGCCTCCGCCCGAAACGATGCCGGCCCCGCAGCCCAACCAGAATGACGGCATCATGCTCCCAACCCCAGGAGGCCAGCGACTCCTGGTCGGCCTGACTGCCATCGGACTCGTCAGCATGCTCGGCTGGCTGGTGCTACGAGCAACGCCGCTGGTCGATATCGAGGCACCGCCGCCCGGCAGGATTCAATTCAGCCTCGACATCAACACAGCACCGGCCCGCGAGCTGGCCCTGCTCCCCGGAATCGGGCCGACCATGGCGGCCCGCATCGTCGCTGATCGAACAGAGCACGGCCCGTTCACAAACCTCGAAGAGATTGCCCGTGTTCCCGGAATCGGGCCGGTCACCCTCGAGCAGATTCGGCCTTCCCTCCGCGCTCTGCAGACTCCCCCGGAGCCCCCCCAACGATGACCCGACGCACGCCCGTGCCCACACAGCCCAACGTCTTCGAACTGGTCGCTCCGTACCAGCCGGCGGGAGACCAGCCTGGGGCGATTGCCGCGCTGACGCAGGGTATTGAAGAGGGCAATGCCGCCCAGGTCCTGATGGGCGTGACCGGGTCGGGCAAGACCTTCACCATGGCCAACGTCATTGCCGAGATCGGCCGCCCGACGCTGGTCCTGTCTCACAACAAGACACTGGCGGCCCAGCTCTATGCAGAGTTCCGGGACTTCTTCCCACACAACGCGGTGCACTATTTCGTCAGCTACTACGACTACTACCAGCCTGAGGCCTACATCCCGCAGCGGGACATCTACATTGAGAAGGATGCGGCGATCAACAAAGAGATTGACCGGCTACGGCTGGCCGCAACCAGTGCCCTGGTCAGTCGTCGCGACGTGATCGTGGTGGCAAGCGTTTCATGCATTTACGGCCTTGGCTCGCCGGACGACTACCGGGCGATGGTCATCCGGGTTGCCACCGGCGTACCACTCTCCCGCGATGAACTGCTTGGGCAATTGGTTGCCGTGCAATATGAACGCGGCGACATGGCCCTGGAGCGGGGGCGGTTTCGGGTCCGGGGCGACACGATCGACATCTGGCCCCCCTATGACGAATTGGCGATCCGCATCGAGTTCTGGGGGGACACGGTTGAATCGATCGCAATCATCCACCCGACCAGCGGCGAGATCGCAGCCCGCAAAGACGAGACCTACTTTTATCCGGCCAAGCACTTCGTCATGCCGGAAGACCGCATCAAGGCAGCCGTCGCTGACATCCGTCGGGAACTTGACGAGCGGCTCGAAGAGCTGAAGAGCCAGGGCAAACTTCTGGAGGCCCAACGACTCTCCGCCCGCACAAAATTCGACATTGAAATGCTGATGGAGGCAGGCTTCTGTCCCGGCATCGAGAACTATTCGCGGCCGCTCTCCGGCCGCCCTCCGGGCAGCACCCCCGACACGCTGTTCAACTACTTCCCAAAAGAGTTCCTCTTCTTTGTCGATGAGTCGCACGTCACCGTGCCACAGGTCCGCGGCATGTACGCCGGCGACCGCAGCCGCAAACTCACTCTCGTCGACCACGGCTTCCGGCTTCCCTGCGCGCTCGACAACCGTCCGCTGATGTTTGACGAGTTTGAAAAGAAGCTCCATCAAACGGTCTACGTGTCAGCCACACCGGGGCAGTGGGAACTGGGCCGCACAAAAGGCGAGGTTGTCGAACAGATCATCCGGCCCACCGGCCTGCTCGACCCGGTCATTGAGGTTGTTCCGGCACGTAATCAGGTCGTCCACCTGGCGGGCGAGATTGACCGAACCGTCGCTTCTGGCTGCCGCGTTCTGGTCACGACGCTGACCAAGAAGTTGGCCGAAGATCTGTCCAACTATTTCCAGGAGCGGAACGTTCGCTGCCGCTGGCTGCACAGTGAACTGGATGCATTCGAGCGGGTCGAATTGTTGCGGGATCTCCGCGCCGGTGAGTTCGACGTTCTCGTCGGGGTCAATCTTCTCCGGGAAGGTCTGGACCTGCCCGAGGTTTCGCTCGTAGCAATTCTCGATGCCGATAAAGAGGGGTTTCTTCGCAGCGAGACCTCGCTCATGCAGACCATTGGCCGCTCAGCCCGAAACGTCGATGCCCGTGTCATCCTCTACGCTGACACCATCACTGAGTCAATGCAGCAGGCAATGGATGAAACCAGCCGACGGCGGGAACTTCAGCTCGCTTACAACATCGAACATGGCATCACCCCCGAGACCATTCGCAAGGAGATTCGCACCGGAATCGAGGCCGATTCACAGGCCCGGGCACGGGCTCAGGCTGCCGTCGGCAATGCCGAAGAGGCTGCCCAGAAACAGGCGGAAGTGCTTGAGCTGCTTGAGGCCGACATGCTGCAGGCTGCCTCAGAACTCGACTTCGAGCGGGCCGCAAAACTTCGTGATCAGATCGCCAGCCTTCGCGACGGCGGCTCACCCTCCCGGGGCACGCCCCGGGGCAAGCGTGGTCGGCGACAGGGAGGCCAGGGCCGAATTCCCAAACCCAAGCGGTAGGACCTCTCCAAGAACACACCAATGAATACCGAACAGTCACTCCGCACCCTCATTCAGCGGCAAGAACGCGAACGCCAACTCGTTGCCTATGAAATCCATGATGGCCTTGCCCAGTATGTCTCGGCGGCCATCATGCACCTGGAGGCCTATGAAGCGGGGCTTCCTCAAGGCCCCGGCAGCGAGCCCAACATCACCGAAGTGCTCCGACTGCTCCGGCAGGCGTCATCGGAAACCCGCCACCTGATCGCCGGCCTCCGGCCGCCAGCCCTCGATGAGCTCGGCATCG
>JBDQOY010000253.1:0-3699 GCA_040260935.1 Pirellulales bacterium | reverse complement strand
CGGAAAGTGGATCGCATACTCGGCGATCTCATCGATCCCGTCGAACTCGCAGACCACGCCCACGACGCGGATGCCCTGCGGATCAAACTCGTCGGCCAGTTCGGCGAGCACCGGCCCATACCACTGGGCCAGCGGCGGCTGGTATTGACCCGTCGGCCAGAACAAGGGCCGCTGCGCCTCCGTACCAGGGAGCGATCGCGGCGATGGAAATGAGGAAGCGAATAGGCAAGGAGGTTTCCCCGGAAGAAGCCGTCATCTGCGGAATTGCACTGAATCTTCCGTACATGACCACGTCAGAATACGCTAGCTCAGTCAATTCCCGCGTGTATATCACGGGCGAGGGCGGTACGATCTCGGCCGATCAATTGCAGAGGCACCGAACAGTCCTGAGGGGGCGCACGGGGCTTGCTGGAGAAAAGAATCGGACAGCACACTGCCCGGCGGGAGAAAGATGGTCATTTTGCACCCCTCCCGCGATAGCAAGCCTGGTAGTCACACTGCGTCTCTCCTATCGTCCGGGCAACGGCAGTAGGCCGGAACACTCGATGAATTTTTCCTCTCTGGTGACATTATGTTGGCGTAGCCACTCGGCCAGGAAGTGTGGAGCCAGCACCGCCGCAGGAGGTTGCGGCGGCTTGTCTCCCACGCCAGAACGCTCTCTTGAAACCAATGTGGCAACTATCGGAGGAGGCCCGCACCTCTCGTTCTACCACGCACTGCGAGCAAGCGGCGAGGCGACCTCGACGCCCTCCGCCCGCTCGACGCTGTGGCCATGATTGGGGGAGGCAGAACCGGCCACGATGCTACTGGAATGCCCAGCTACCGGCCCTGCATGGCGAACAACTCGGCTGGTACCAAGTTGGGAGCAGGTCACACAGCGGAGATAGACATTGAAGGAATGAACTGGACTGCAGCATGGGGAAGAAGCGATTGCCGTACGGTAGCAGCAGTCTGGAACACTGTCTTCGGGTCGAATGAACCGCCAACCATTTCACCCCAGACCAAAGCGATCAGGCCGACTGGGCCCGCCTGGCTGCCCATGCCGACGCCCGGTTGAAGGCAACCGCCAAGGCTGCCGAGCCACCTGCATAGAGGAGTGGAGTCGTGCCATAGGTCGCATCCTTGGGGTTCATGGCAACCAGCACAAAGAGCACGGCCGACGTGACACAGGTCAGCGACAGGCCAGTAAAAACAAGGCTCCAGGCATCCCACTTCATAACGCGACTCCGTGTTCGAGTAATAGTTTCTCAGCAACCGCAAGCGGGCCTGCCACCACGTCGTCCAGAGGCGGGCGAGGCGACATGAACCCACCTGCATTTACTGAGCAGACAAACAGCCACAGCTTCTCCAACGCCGAGACACGAACCCGCTGATCCAAAACCCGGCATCCTCGCTTCCTGATCTTGACGCCAATGGCCCGGTAGATCCGGGCAGCGGCCCGTACCGCCAGGCGAGCGTCACTGTCCAAGGCGTCGATGCCCGCCTCACCGGCAGCATAATACCCATCCGCCAGATCGAGGATTTTGGCAACCCCCTTTTTTACCCCAGAGGGCGTGGGTGGACCGCCGGTCGGCCGCAGTCCATCGGTCCAATGAATCGGTAGATAACAGCGGGATCGCTGCCAGTCTTCCGCGACGTCGCGGGCGATATTGGTGAGTTGCATGCCCATCCCGAGTGCCGCAGCATGAGGGAGGAAGCGACGATCGTGCAGACCGAGGATCGGACACATCAGTACCCCCACCGCACCGGCAGCCTGAAAGCAGTACCGCAACAGATCGTCCTGATGAAAACCAGCTGCGGGCGTGAGATCGGACTGCATGCCCCGTAATAGGGCCGCAGCTGCTGCAAGTGACAAGTCGTGCCTGAGAACCAGTCCGGCCAGCCACTGGCTTTCAGTCGCCGATGGATCGTGGCCGTCAGCAATGAACCGCAGGTCGTCGGTAGCCCGTTCGACAAACGCAGCTGCAGCTGCGGTCGAGGGAGCCATGTCGACCCCGTCATCGCACCAGCGGCACCAGGCATAGAGCCGCTCAACATCGGCCCTTTTTTCAGCCGGTAACAGACGGCTGGCAAAAGAGAACGACCGGCTATGCCGCCGGATAGACGCACCAGCGGCAACGTCCGCATCGGTGGTTGCCCCCGTGGTGTTAGCCAGAAACGACATGGAAGTCCGCCGCGATCGTGTCGCAGGTCGCCTTGGCAGAGTTGACGACACCCGGCACACCGGCACCAGGGTGGGTTCCTGCACCAGCAATATAGAGCCCGGGGATATCCGGGTCGCGGTTATGAGGGCGGAAGTACGCGCTCTGGGTGAGCTGTGGGGCAACCGAAAACGCTGATCCGTGATGGGCCCCAAACTTCGTGGCGAAGTCCTGAGGGGTGAAGTGGCGGCGGGTGACGATCGACTCCCGCAGGCCTGGGAGGTACTGCTCGAGTGCTGCAAGAATCGCATCGCCGTACACAGGGGCCCGGGCGTTCCAGTCGATGGCCGCATTCCCGAGGTGTGGCACGGGGCTGAGCACATAAAATGACTCACCCCCCGTCGGCGCCATACCCGGGTCGGTGACGGTCGGCGCATGCAGATAGAGGCTGAAGTCTTCCGGCAACCTTCGCCCCCGAAAGATATCTCTCAGCAGCCCTTTGAACCGAGTCCCAAACAGAATCGTGTGGTGAGCAAGGTCGGAATAACGTCGGTTCGTGCCGAAGTAAAGCACGAACAACGACATTGACCAGGCCATCCGCTCAAGCCGCTTCTGCCGCCGCTTGGCCCCCGCAACACCGTTGTAGAGCGTCGCGTAGGTATGGTGGACGTCAGCATTTGAAACCACCAAATCGAAGGCTGCGGGCGGTGTCCCTGACGCTTGTACCACATGCTTGAAGGCATCACCGTTGGCCTGAACGGCGATCCGCTCCACCGGGGTGTTAAGCAGCAGCCTGCCTCCGAGTTCCTCAAAGAGCCGCACCAGTCCGCGGACCAACGCTCCGGTGCCGCCTTCGGGAAAAAATACCCCCCACTGCCGCTCGATCCAGTGAATTAAGGTGTAGATACTGCTTGTCTCCAGCGGATTGCCACCAACCAGCAATGGATGAAAACTGAAGGCCTGACGAAGGTGTTCGTCCTTCACAAACCGAGACACCGTGGTGTAAACGCTCCGATCAGCCCGCAGACGGGCGAGGTGCGGAGCGGCCCTGAGCATGTCGGTGAACCGCAGGAACGGAACGGCCCCCAACTCTTCATAGCCCTTTTGAAAAACCTGGCGGGCATAGTCGGCGAACCGCCGGTAGCCGTCAACGTCGCTGGGACTGACACGCTGCACCTGCTCAATGAGTCCCGCCTCGTCAGCGACGTAGTCGAACGAAACGCCATCACTCCATTGCAGCCGATACAGCGGCGTCACCGGCAGCAACCGCACATAGTCGCACAGCCGCCGTCCAGATAAACCGAAGAGCTCTTCGAGGCAATGAGGTGCCGTGATCACCGTGGGCCCGGCGTCAAAGATGTATCCCTGCTCCTCGTAGACATAGGCCCGACCGCCTGGCTTGTCATGGGCCTCATAGCAGACGGTCTCAAATCCCATTGACTGCAGCCTGATGGCCGCTGCCAGACCGCCAAAGCCACTGCCAATCACCGCGGCTCGACGTCGGAGATTGGTCGTTGGCTGGCGGGCGTTGGTGGCCTCACGTGCAGCCAGGCTCATT
>JBDQOY010000252.1:0-3929 GCA_040260935.1 Pirellulales bacterium | reverse complement strand
CTCTTGCAGTGTCCGATGCAGAATGTCCGGGGTGTTGGTAAAGAAGTTGGGCCGAAGGAAGTCGCTGACCGGTGGCTGGGTGACCTCGGCGAGGTAGTCGGCCAACTCCTGCTTTTCCGTTCGCCAGGTGAAATAGGTGTAACTCTGTGTGAAGCCAAGTTTGGCGAGGCGATACATCGTTTTAGGGCGGGTGAACGCCTCTGCCAGGAACAGGGCATCCGGATGGGTGGCATGGACCTCAGCAAGCAGCCATTCCCAGAAGGCGAACGGCTTGGTGTGCGGGTTGTCGACGCGAAAGATCCGGACACCGCGGGCAAGCCAAAAACGAATTACGTCCAGAATCTCCTGCCAGAGCGACTGCCAGGCAGGCGTTCCAAAGTCGAGTGGGTAGATGTCTTGGTATTTCTTGGGTGGATTCTCTGCGTAGCGAATCGTGCCATCAACGCGATGGCAGAACCACTCAGGATGCTCGGTCACCCAGGGATGGTCAGGAGAGCACTGCAGGGCAAGATCGAGGGCAAGTTCCATGCTGTGTCGGGCAGCCTGCTGACGCAGGTGTTCAAAGTCGGCCAGTGTGCCCAGGGCTGGATGGATCGAGGTGTGGCCGCCCTCGGCAGCACCGATTCCCCACGGGCTGCCAACATCTGTAGAGCCAGCGGTCAGGCTGTTGTTCTTCCCCTTGCGGAACGACGTGCCGATTGGGTGGATCGGGGGCAGATAGAGCACGTCGAACCCCATCTCAGCGATATAGTCGAGTCGGTCAGCAAGGCTTGCCAGGGTGCCGTGTTCTCCGGGTGGGCCCCATGACCGGGGAAACGCCTCGTACCAGCTGCCAAAGACCGCCCGGGGGCGGTCGACCCAGAGGCGTCGCGGTGTTTCAAGCCAGCACTCCTCAGCCCGGTCGGCGTGGTGTTCCATCAAGACGGCGAGCCGCTCAGCGCAGGCGGTGGCCCGCCAGTCAGAACCCATCAGGCCGTCGGCAATGCTGCGGAGTTCCGTCGCGGTGGCGGCGGCTGCCCGAGCCGCGGCCGCTTCCACGAGAACGCGGCCCTCAGCGAGTTCGGCAGTGAGATCGTCACCGGCCTCGGCCCGCCGCAGCAGGTCCCGCAGCCAGGTTTGAAAGCCGTCCACCCGCCCGCTGACGGTGTACTCCCAGTGCCCAATCCGACCAGGGGTAAACCTCGCCCGCCAGCGGTCATTGCCCTCGCAGGTCAGGGGCAGACTGGTCCACTGCTCGCTGCCCAGCGGACGGACATGCAGCTGACAGGCCAGTTCGTCATGGCCGTCACAGAGGATGTCGGCCTCGATCGTGACGGGTTGATCAACGACGCGTTTGGCGGCAAACCGCCCTCCATCCACGTCAGGGAAAATCCGGTCGATGGTCACGCGGGACGGTCGGCTTGCGGGAAGGTTCGGAAAAACAGTCACGGGTGGGAAAGGGCCTTTCGGGAGGAAAACCAACGAAGATTGGGTGGCCGCCCACAACCGGGCCGCCGCCAGCCTCCAGAGTGTACGGTCTGCCAGCGAGCATTCGATCCCTGGGAGCGCGTTCCCGGAAGAGAACACCCCTTCGCCACCGCGACGGGATGGCGAGGCTACTCTGGACGAACACTTACGCCCACCATCATCGCCGCGACCAACAGGCTGCGCGCCGTCGCCTCACGTGAGCAGATCGTGAATGACCCGCTGGGGTTCAACCCCGGTCAGTCGTTGGTCAAGTCCCTGGAATGGAAAGGTCAGCCGCTCGTGATTGATGCCCATGAGATGCAGGATGGTCGCATTCAAATCGTTGACGTGGACCGGGTTCTCGACGACGTTGTAGCTGAAGTCATCGGTCTCTCCGTAGGAACTGCCGGCCTTCACGCCGGCTCCTGCCAGCCACATGCAAAAGTTCCGTGGATGATGGTCGCGGCCATAGTTGCTCTTTGTGAGCGTGCCCTGCGAGTAGACGGTGCGACCGAATTCGCCCCCCCAGACAACGAGGGTATCGTCGAGAAGTCCCCGTCGTTTCAGGTCGGTCACGAGGGCGGCAGTGGCCTGGTCGGTATCGAGGCACTGCTGCTCGATGGTCTTGGGAAGATTGCCATGCTGGTCCCAACCACGGTGTAGCACCTGCACCACCCGGACACCACGTTCCACCAGGCGGCGGGCCAGCAGGGTGCTGTGGGCGAACGTGCCTGGGGTGGTTGCTCTGTCGCCATAAAGGGCGAGGGTTTCGGTCGACTCGTCCCGCAGGTCCGTCAGTTCTGGAACGCTTGCCTGCATTCGAAAGGCCATTTCGTATTGGGCAATCCGGGTTGTCGTTTCGGGATCGTGGTACCGTTCACTCGTCAGTTGATTGAGTTGTTGCAGGCCATCGAGCATTCGGCGGCGATCAGCGGTCGAGACGCCTTTGGGGTTGTCGAGATACAGCACGGGGTCTCCCGACCCTCGCAGCGTCACTCCGGAATATTGCGTGGGCAGAAACCCACTGCCCCACATGCGGGAAAACAATGCCTGGGCATTTCCTGTCGCGGGGAATTGTGGCGTGAACACCACAAACGCCGGCAGGTCGTCGCTCTCACTACCAAGCCCGTAGGCCAGCCAACTTCCGATGCTGGCCTTGCCCGGAATTTCACTGCCAGTCATCACGAACGTGCAGGCCGGGTCATGGTTGATGGCGTTGGTATGAACGGTCTTCACCAACGCAAGGTCATCAACAAGTTCACTTGTATAGGGGAGAAGTTTGGTTGAGACCCAGCGGCCGCACTGTCCCTTTTGCTCAAACTCGAACTGCGACGGGGCGACTGGAAACCGTTCCTGGTTGCTGGTCATGGTGGAGAGCCGCTGCTCTCCACGCACGCTCGGTGGGAGATCTTGATCGAAAAAAGCCTTCAGCCCCGGCTTGTAATCCCAGAGGTCAAGCTGCGACGGCCCGCCATTCATGTGCAGGTAGATGACCCGCTTTGCTTTCGGGGGATGGTGCGGCAGCCCCGGCAGCCCGGTGTGGACCCGGCCAGACGCATAAGAGGTAACGCCCGCCGCCGCAGGCTGCTGAAGGAGCGCGATCGCTGCAGAGCCGAGGCCAAGTCCGGCCGTCTGCAGAAATGCTCGCCGCGATGCCGCGTTGTTGAGGCCCTCAATTGCAGCGGCAATGGTCGATGCCATGGGGAACTCCTCGCTAGTTGCGGCACAGTGTTTCGTCGAGGTTGAGCAGCATGTTTGCTGCAAGCGTCCAGGCAGCCAACTCCGGGGCAGGTAGGTCCTCAGGAACTGGTGAACCACCATGCGAAATCAGGTTTGTTGCCGCATCGGTCTCTGCCGCATAGCGGAGCCGATGGTCCCTGAGGGTCGACGCGACGATTGTCTGTTCCCGCGTGGTGGCAGGCCGAGCCAAGATGGTGCGGTACAGCAGGGCGATGCGTTCCTGCTCTGTTGCGGCAGCGCTAGTCAGAATGTCGGCTGCTAGCTCTCGGGCCGCTTCGATGTGCTGCGTGTCATTCATCAGTTGCAGTGCCTGGAGCGGCGTGTTGCTCCGCTCGCGGCGGGCGCAGAACTGCTCGCGAGTGGGGGCATCGAATGATGCCATGAATGGCGGCGGTGCGGTCCGCTTCAAAAAGACATAGAGGCTGCGGCGATAAAGGTCCGGCCCGGTGCTCTGCTTGTAGTAGCGGGTGTTCGAATTGCCAAAGCCGACTGGCTCCCAGATGTTTGGAGGCTGATACGGATTGCTTCCCTTTCCACCCCTGGTGGTGATGAGAAGGCCTGAGACTGCCAACGCGTTGTCCCGAATCTGTTCCGCATCAAGCCGGAAGCGCGGGCCGCGGCCAAACAGCCGGTTTTTGGGGTCGAGCTGTTGGTGAAGCGGGCTGATGGCACTCTCCCGACGGAAGCCGCGACTGGTGACCAGCAGACGGACCATATGCCGCGTATCCCAGCCGCTGTCACGG
>JBDQOY010000251.1:0-6488 GCA_040260935.1 Pirellulales bacterium | reverse complement strand
TCCGTCGGCCCACCGTCTAGCCCCACCCCCCGGACAGTCCGCCTCGGACACGGCACGAGGGCGGCCGGCCCCTGTTCATGGTGCGGCTGGCCCCAGCGGCGTTGTCTGTCGGCAAGTGGGGCATCTACGGCCCCGCGATGGAACTTCTTGAGGCCACTCCCCGCGACCCGGGAAGTGAAGAATATCTGGACTCCGAGAAGTACGAGATCAAAACCTGGCATCGGGAGCGTTCTGACAGTCTCGCCGGGTACATCACGCGGCTCAATGCGATTCGTCAGCAGGAACCAGCGGTCCGGCAGGTGCGTCCACCGCTGCTCCAGCCGATTGACCACGCTGACCTGCTGGCCTGGTGTCGGTACGATGCCGAGACGGGTAATCGGGTACTGGTGATTGTGAATCTCTCGCCCCAGGACCGCCGCCATGGCACGATCACACTCGACACAGCGGCACTTGGCCTGGAAGCCGACTGCCACCTGGAGGGTGTTCATCTGCTTGACGAGAGTCCCGTCAAGTTGTCAGGCAACCAGCTTGAGGTCACCTGCACTCCGGCACGCCCAGTGGTCGTGCTGCGGCTGACCCGGGCGGCGGTTCAACTCTCGCTTCCGGGAAGTTCCGATGCCTGATGCAGATTCGAGTGTTGCCGCTGCGACTGCTGGCTGGCTGCGGCAGGCCAGGTGGTTTGGCGATAAACACCACGACCCGGCAGCGACCAGCCTGGCGGTGCTGGAAAACGTCCTTCTTGCGGCTGACGATTCCTACACGGGCTCCCTGCATCTGCTTGTGCTGGCGGTTGAAACAGCAGCCCAAACGTGGTCTCGATACATCGTGCCGGTCCGTTGCATGAACCAGCCCGATGGCTCCGTCACCACCACCGATGCCGCTACGGACCCCACCTTCGCCCAGTGGCTGCTCGACCTGCTGGCAGCGGAGGGTTCATTGCAAGGCCGCAGCGGGCGGCTGCTTGGCCGGCGGACGGCCGCCGCAACAAGGGCTGGCTTCTTGCCACCTGGCAGCACACTTCAGGTTAGTCCGCTTGGCGGTGATGCGTCGAACACGTCGTGTGGTGTGACGTCCGGGACAGGATGTGGCGTCGTTCTTAAACTGCTGCGGCGGTTCCATGGGGGCATTCAGCCCGAGGTTGAGCTAGGGCTGTTCCTTGAACGCCGGGGCTGGGCGGGAGCACCGCCGCTGCTGGGCTGGCTTGAATATCAGCCGACCGACGGAACCGAACCAGCAGGAGTGCTGACGACGGTGCACGTGGGCCTCACCGAGACAGAGAGCCTCTGGGACATGCTTCGGGGCACCGCGGAGCGGGGAACCGCCGACAGTCAGGACCAGAGGGAGATGGCTGCCAGCCTGGGCAGGCTGACTGCTGAGTTGCACACGACGCTGGCCACCCAGCCCACCGCCCCAGCCTTTGAACCCTTGAAACCGACTCCAGCCGCAGTCTCAACGCTGGTTGCTGGCATGGTCGAGCATGCCACGTCGGTTCTGGGCGAACTGGCCGCCGTGACAGCAGCCGGGAGCCTGCAGCCCCGGCTTGACCGGGTGGTGGCACGCAGGCCGCACCTGCTGAAACGGCTGCAGTCTCTGCAGGCTGCGCCGCTCACTACGCCCTTCATTCGCGTGCACGGCGACTACCACCTTGGGCAGGTGCTCTGGGAACGCCCGACCGGACGGCTCTGGGTGATCGACTTCGAAGGGGAACCCTCCCGAACGCTCGAGCAACGGCGGGAGAAGACGAGTGTCTTCAAGGACCTCGCCGGGGTCTGTCGGTCCTTCGACTATCTCGCCCGCACCGTCAGCCGGGTGCCGGGGGCATCAGCGGTGAACGCTGACGAGTTGAGCAAGGTCTTCATGCAGGCCTATGAACAGACCGCAGCCGGCCAGTGCTTTTGGCCCACAGACGCCGAAGAGGTTCGGCTGCTGCTGGCGGCATTCACGCTCGATAAGGCAATCTATGAACTGGCCTATGAACTTCACAACCGGCCCGACTGGCTTGAGGTGCCGATGGCCGCGGTTGAACGGCTGCTCGATGCGGGTGACGAGCGGTAATCGCTCGCGAACCAGCGCCACACGACAGCGGCGTTCCCGGTCAGTCCAAGTCAACCGTGGACCGGGTTGCATAGATCTTCTCAAACTCCTGCACGTACTGGCAGGCATACCTGCCAATCATGGCCCTCGCCGTGTCGAGTACCCAATCGCGGGCATCGTCTGGCTCCAGAACCTCAACATAGTCGCCGAGCGATAGGATCGCGGGCAGCATTTCATCATCCCAGGCCTTGGCAATCGTGAGAATCAAACTACCGTCCGCTTGCGGCTCGAGTGTTTGCTCAGGGTGGTAGGGCTTGTTGAGTGCCCAGTGAACGCGTTCTGCTGCAATGCGCAGGCGATAGCGGCGAGGCGACTCACCTGAACAGGACAGCGTGGTGCGACCGGCGAGGCTCTCCGACAGGGTTATGGCAGGGTTGCCAAACGGCCGGGTTGTCGGTTTCGCCCGCGTGATCTGGTCGATCGCGAAGAACTGCGGCGTCGGCTGGGCAGCGGCTTCATCGGGTACGAACGCCGCGAGAAAGAATCGCCCGCCTTGGGCGACCACCGCTGTAGGCTGCAGGACCAGCTTCCGCGGACGTGGCTGGCCGGCCAAATGCACCGTGACCTGAAGCTCCACCTGCTGCCGGATAGCCTGGTTGATGGCGGCCAGCGTCGGCTGCTGGGCGTGCGACGGTGGCTGAGGATGCACCAGCATGCCCTGCAGGTGAAGGCTGGCCTCCTCGAGCAGGCCAGGAGTCACAACCGCATCGACCTGGGCCAGCAGTGCCTCGATGCCGGGCCAGTAAATCGTTCCGGCAAGGGGTGTCAGCAGGTCACGGGTAATGGCCAGGCCAAGCAGGCCAAGCAGGCCCATTCCGGCAGCTGCTTGGCCTCTCCCACACGGCAATCGCCCAGGGGCAATCACCAGACAAGTCCCCCCGCGGGGTGACTGCTTCTTCGTGCGGGCCAATTGGTAGCCAAAGGTCTCCAGCCGGGTGAGGTCGCGGCGTATCTGGTTTGCGGTGCTGTCTACCAGCCCGAATCGCTCCTGCAGCGCACAGTTCAGGTCGGCAATGGACTGCGGTCCGTCCGCTGTCAGCAGCACCTCAAGCAGGTGCACGAGTCGAACAAAGGGGGCTTCCTCCCGCTGATCACCCATTGCTCTGGATCTCCGTTCCCGACTCTGCCTCAGCCCGCCCGCGGTGGTGGTCACCTCGCCTGCTAGCTTTCATCCGTCATCCCGCCAACTCTTCAGTGAGCGTCAGCCAGCGATCCTCTGCCGCTGCCAGTCGGTCGATGAGTGCGGTAACTTCCGCATGCAGGGTGACAGCCGCCTCGGGGTCTGTTGTTTGTAGCAGTTGCTCATTGACCTGTCGTTTCTCAGCATCGAGGCGGGCGATGGTTTTTTCGAGGGTCGCAATCTCTTTGCGCAGCCTTCGATCAGCGTTGGCGCCAAGCTGCTGCGGCTGGCCTCCTGCCGCCGTTCGGGGCCGGGACGGTGGGCGGGCCGCATCAACGTGGTCGATGTCCGCGTTCATCCGCTCGACATACTGCTGATACGAGCCTGCGTACTGCACCACTCGGCCGGCTGATACCTCGACCACGCTGGTGGCAACCGCTCGCACGAAGGTGCGGTCATGGCTTGTGAAGATCACGGTGCCCGCATAATCCCGCAGGGCATCGGCCAACGCCTCAACGGTCTCGACATCGAGGTGGTTTCCCGGTTCGTCTAGCACCAGAACATTGGAACCGCCGAGCAACAGACCAGCCAGGCAGAGCCGAGCCCGCTCGCCACCGGAGAGCACCCGAATCTTTTTTTCTGTCGCTGCCCCTCGGAAGAGCATCGCCCCGGCCACGTCGAGAATCCGCTGCGTCTTCGTGCCGAGGGCCGAGACCCGCTCCAGATAGCCGAGCACTGTTTCATCTTCGGGCAGGGTTGTGTAGACGTGCTGGGCGTAGGTACCGACGGAACAGCCATAGCCCCACTTCACCCGTCCGGCCAGCGGGTCGAGCGAGCCGACCAGCGTCCGCAGAAAAGTTGTCTTTCCCTGCCCGTTATCGCCCACAATGGCTGTGCGGGAGCCATGATCAATTTCCAAGGCGACGCCGCCAGCCACCGTATGATCGAGGTATCCGATCGCCAGTTCGAGGCACCGGATCGCCGCCCCTTGCCGGGGCTCCACTTCGGGGCAGCGGATCGCGGCTGTGGGAGCATCGCTGGCAATCTCCTCCAGTTCCAACCGTTCCAGTTGCTTTGCCTTGGAGCGGGCCTGCGATGCGGTCGAGGCCTTGGCTCGGTTTTTTGTGATGAACTGCTCAAGCTGCCGCTTTTTAACCAGCGTTGCGGCATTGACCCGCTGCAGGTGTTCCCGGTGCTCCTGTTGATGCGCAAGGAAGCCGTCAATTTTACCGGGATAGGTGGTCAGCTTTCCTCCGCAGAGATCGAGGGTGCGATCGCAGGTGGCCGTGAGAAAGCCCCGATCGTGCGACACGATCAGACAGGCTTCCTTGAAGGTTCGCAGGAAATGCTCCAGCAGCATCTGGGTTCGCAGGTCCAAGAAATTGGTTGGCTCATCGAGCAGCAGCAGCGTCGGCTCGTGCAGCAGCAAGGCGGCAAGTTTCACGCGAGTCTGCCAGCCGCCAGAGAGTTCGTGGACGGGGCCGTGCAACGCGTCATTTTTAAGCTCAAACTGGCCGGCCACTTCGCCGCACTTCCAGTCGGGCTGGCCGCTGTCCCGCATCAGGAACGCGAGCGCGGAATCATCGGGTCGGAAGGGGTCGTGCTGCCGCAGGTAGCCGATCCTGAGTCGGGGATGCAGCACCACTTCGCCACCATCGAGGTCTTCCTCCCCGAGGATCACCCGCAGGAGCGTACTTTTGCCCGCGCCGTTGCGACCGACAAAGCCAACCTTGCCGTCGTCGGTGATGGTGGCCGAGGCTTCGTCGAGAAGAACCTGGTCGCCGTACCGTTTGGAGGCGTTTTTAATCTCGAGAAGAACCGCCATACGAGCCGGGGCTGTGCTGGATCAGAGTGAAGGAATGGAGGCGGCCGCTTGGGCAGGTGCATCATGGGGCTGAGGAACACAGCGATTGCCGCCACCTGGCCACGAGGGCCCTCTGGCTTTCATCACCCAAGCGGAGGGCATGGGACTCGAACCCACAACCGGTTACCCGGCACCACAATTCCAATGTGGCCGCTTGCCAATTCGCTTACCCTCCAAACGGCCTTTTTTGGGTTGGGGCCACCGCTGGGGCCACCTTTTCCCGAATCGGGCCGTCGTCCCGGTAGGCCCAAGGGGCCGCCGGCTGCACCGAATATACCCGATCCGGAACCCCGTGGAATCCATGCCTCCCGCAGCCGTCACGGGTGCTGTTCCTCACGCTATTTTTCTATCGGAGGCGTTGGAAAGGCCTAGTCGCTCAATAATGGCGGCGATCTCTGAGAGGGTGCTTGCTAGATTGCGGTCGCCATCGTTGAATGCCCTGATCAGTTCCTGGATCGCAGCGATGGCAAGAATTTCCCGGGAGGCATTTTTCATGTGTTTGGTCCTTAACGAATTCACATGGTCCACTCCGCCCCCCGCCTTGGGGCACACAATTGGGGTAGCGTGCTTGCGGCGTGATGAATCTGTCAGCTGAAATTTTTGCGGACCAACCGTGCCGCAGACTGGGGGCGGGCATGGCGTGGTGATGTTGACATCTGCGGTGAATGCCTCTGCATTGGTATCTGCGAAACAACGGGCCGTACCACCCGGGTGGATTTTTGGTAACGGTGAAACCCGGGGGGCCTGCGGTCACGGGCTGTAGCGGTGCGGGCAGGATTCGAACCTGTGACGGCTGGCGAGCGGCAGGCTGGTAGTGGTCCCTCAGCGCTCGCGATTTGCTGTTGAAGGTCTTAGTCTGATACCGTGATGGTTCCCGCTAATCCCCAAAGGCCCACTCGTCATGCTTGCCAAAATGAAGTGTTCCCATTGCGGAGACGAAATGTCGAATCTCAACATGTCTTGGGGTTGGAAACAGTTGCTGATCGTAATCCCCATCATGTTGTTGGGGTTTTATCCGCTCGCGACAATGACGCTCCTTCGCAGTGACATTAGCAAGGACTTGGTCATAAGCGAAGTTCAGAAACGAACTGGCGAACGCGACCTGGAGATCGTAGGCCTGATTACCAACACTGGGAGCCAGACATGGTCTAGCGTGACGATTGAAGCCGAGTTCTTTGATAATTCCGGCGCGTTTATCGATGAGGCTTCTGAGATTCTTCGGGCCGATATCGCCGGGGACGCCAAAGAGTATTTCAAGATGACAATTCACAGTCCCGCTGAAGCGTTAACCGCGTTCGAAACCAAAATGGTTGTTAGGATCGCCGGCGGTCATACATCGCCGTTTTGATCACGCTTCCGGTACCGGGGGGCGAAAGCCTAGTGAATTGCGTTGCTTGTTGGGTCATGCGC
>JBDQOY010000250.1:0-11079 GCA_040260935.1 Pirellulales bacterium | reverse complement strand
TGCGGGTGACGGAGTCGGCCTTGACGGGGGAATCGGAACCGGTTGAGAAGCACGCGGCGTTGACCGTGCCGGTGGCGGCTGGGCTGGGTGACCGCAGCACGATGGTCCATGCCGGCACGGTGGTGGCAGCCGGGCACGCCGTCGCGGTGGTGACCCAGACCGGCATGCAGACCGAGCTCGGCCGGATTGCCGGCATGCTCTCGCAGGCGGAGCCAGAGACGACACCTCTGCAGCGGCGGCTGGCACAACTCGGCAGACTTTTGATCGTGGTCTGTCTAACCGTGGTAGGCGTGATCTTTGCGATCGAACTTGCCCGTGGTGGTGGGATCTTCGAGGTGCTCCTGCGGGCCGTCAGCCTGGCGGTGGCAGCGGTGCCCGAGGGACTGCCCGCGGTCGTCACGCTGGTGCTGGCCATCGGTCTCCAGCGGATGGCCGCGCGGAATGCATTGGTGCGACGGTTGCCCAGTGTTGAGACCCTCGGGTCAGTTACCGTGATCTGCTCGGACAAAACCGGCACACTGACCCGGAACGAGATGACCGTGCGTGAGTTGATCACCGCCACTGGCACCTATGCAGTCAGTGGTGCCGGCTACGATCCACACGGCAGTTTCACTCGGATTGCAACAGGTGATGGCCCGGACGTGCCGGTGATACCCCGCGCTGATGCGGACCTGCGGCGGTTGCTGACGATTGGCGCCGTCTGCAACAACGCGACCATTCGTCCCCAGGGGGATGGTACCGGCTGGCAGGTGGTGGGAGATCCGACCGAAGGGGCCTTGGTGGTTGTTGCTCGCAAGGCCGGCCTCGGGGGTGATGACGATGCCGAGCCGGTGGTGTTGGAAAAACCATTCGACTCCGAACGCAAACTGATGTCGGTGGTAGTCAGCCGGCCCGAGGGGCCGCTGGTCTACACCAAGGGCGCCCCTGAGATGCTGCTACCCCGCTGCGTGGCGGAGCAGCGGGACGGCGTGGTGATTCCCCTCACCGCCGACCGTCGCCGGGAGATTCTTGCCGCTGCTGCAGCGCTGGCAGATAAGGCGTTGCGGGTGCTAGCGCACGCCTGGCGGGAGGAGCCGCGGCCTGCGAGCATGCCAGCCTCGGCGGCGGAGGAGTCGGCTCCGAGAGTTGACATTGTTGAGGAAGAGCTGGTCTTTGCGGGCCTTGCCGGGATGATCGATCCACCCCGCCAAGAAGTGCATCAGGCGATTGCAACCTGTCGGTCGGCGGGGATTCGACCGGTGATGATCACCGGAGACCATCCAGCCACGGCGTTGGCTATCGGCAGGGAGTTAGGCCTCGTTGATGCGGATGATGGTCAGGCGTTGACCGGAGCCGACCTTGATGGGCTTGACGATGTAGCGTTGGTGGAGCGTGTCCAGCAGGTTGCGGTCTATGCCCGGGTGTCAGCGGAACACAAGCTGCGGGTTGTCAAGGCCTGGCAACACCGGGGTGAGGTCGTGGCCATGACCGGCGACGGAGTGAATGACGCGCCGGCGGTCCGTGCCGCTAACATCGGCATTGCCATGGGGGTCACGGGAACAGATGTCACCAAAGAAGCCTCGGACATGGTGCTGACCGATGACAACTTTGCCTCAATCGTCAATGCGATCGAGGAGGGGCGGGGCATCTACGACAACATCCAGAAGTTCATTCACTACCTGCTTTCCTGCAATGCGGGTGAGGTGGTGCTGATGTTTGTTGCCGCTGTCGTGGGCTGGCCGGCTCCGCTGGCGGCCATTCAAATTCTCTGGCTGAATCTGGTCACTGACGGGTTGCCGGCGTTGGCCTTAGGGCTTGAGCCGGCGGAGCAGGACATCATGGCTCGTCCTCCCCGACCGCCGCGAGAGTCGGTCATTCCGCCCCGGCGGGGGTTGCTGATTCTCACCCATGGTCTCTTGGTGGGGGTGGTGTCGCTGATTGCCTTCTGGGTCAGCTGGCGTGGAGAGCCGTCCCGTGAAGCCGAGGCCCGGACCATCACGTTTTGCGTGGCGGCCTTTGCCCAACTGTTCTTTGTCATCGGGTGCCGCAGCGAGCGGCGAACGGCGTTTTCACTTGGATTCTTCGGGAATCCGTATCTGCTGCTGGCTATCCTGCTTTCAGGATTGCTGCAGCTGGCGGTGGTGATGCTGCCAGGTGTGCAGTCAGTGTTTGAAATCGAACGGGCACTCCAGCAGGAATGGGCGCTGGTGCTTGGGCTTGCTCTTCTGCCGGTCACGGTCATTGAACTGGCGAAGCTGGTCCCATTTCGCGGCTCTCGGGTCGAGAGTGGCCGTGGCCGAGGAAGTGTGTGACAATAGAGATAAGCGTCAGGTGCGACTGCACCTGATAGTTGGTGAGCACCTTGCGGGAACCTACCCCATGATCAAACGCATTCTGGTTGGACTTGGTACCAGCCGATCTGCCGAGTCGGTTGTGAAACATGCCATAGAGATTGCCAAAGCCAACGCAGCAGAGTTGTTGGGTGTGGCGGTGATCGATCAAGCCCGTCTGGAATGGACGGGCCCCCGGCCGATCGGGGTAGGTGTCGAGACGCTGACAGCAGAACTGCGACACGATCGGATGAACAAGGTGACGGCGGAGATCACCAAAGCCAACAAGCTCTTTGCGTCCATGTGTAGTGCCGCCGGGGTGTCGCACCGGACCTGTGAACGGACGGGCGATCCCTTTGAAATTGCGGCCGATCTGGTTCGCTATCAGGACCTCTGCGTGTTTGGGCTCAAGGGGCTGTTTGAGCACGATGTTGTGCCCGAGCCGACCGATGCCTTGGAGCACTTGGTGGCGGCGGGGGTCCGTCCTGTCCTGGCAGTTGCCGATGCCCATCGACCGGTGAGCCGCGTGTTGGTGGCCTACTCGGGGTCACTGGAAAGCGCGAAGACCTTCAAGCACTTCGTGCAGTCCGGGCTTTACCCTGAGGCAGCGGTGCGGGTCATTCATTTTGGCGGCGATGTGGCTGTCTGCCAGCGGCGACTGGAAGCGGTGCAAGGCTACTTCGAGGCACATGGCCGCAGTGTTGAGACTGACTTCGTGGAGGGGGATCCCGTTCGCGAGACGATTCCCTATGCCGAGCATTGGGGAGCTGATCTGATCGTGGCGGGGAACTCAGCGAAAAACCTGCTGGTCCGGAAGCTGTTTGGGGAAACCGCCCTGCATCTGTTGCGGGAAAGCTCAGTGCCGCTCTACCTGGCCCAGTAGGCGTCGGCAGCGGTGCAGGTTTGACGTTTGGTCGCGGTTGCCTATCACATGGAAGAGGGATAGGTGCCATCCGGGTACGGTTGGCTGGCAATTGAAACCTGTCATACCGTTTCCGGGCCCTGGCATCTGGGAGTTGAACTGATGGTTGATCGCACGCCTGGGGCGCTCCCACAAGAGACAGAGGTTGTCGTCATTGGTGGCGGGCCCGCCGGGGCAACCGCAGCCACGATTGCTGCCCAGCAGGGGCGGTGCGTGATGCTCTTTGAACGCGACCGATTTCCCCGGTTTCATGTTGGCGAGTCCCTGATTCCCGAGACCTACTGGACGCTCCAGAGGCTCGGAATGGTTGAGCGACTTCGCGGGAGTCGGTTCGTTGAAAAGCACTCTGTGCAGTTTGTCAATGAACAGGGGGCACTCTCGGCCCCCTTTTATTTCATTGATCACAAAGACAACGAAAGCTCGCAAACCTGGCAGGTGCGGCGGGCAGATTTTGACGAGATGATGCTCCGCAATGCGGAGACGCATGGGGTGAAGGTGCATGAGGGAATGCGGGTCGTCGAAGTGCTGTTTGAAGGCACCCGGGCCGTTGGTGTGCGGGTGGCTGATGCCAGTGGCCGCATTTCAACCATCAGGGCTAAGGTGGTCATCGATGGCAGTGGTCAGGCGGCGATGATCACCAGCCGGCTTGGGCTACGCCAGTGGGATTCACAATTGAAGAAGGCGGCAGTCTGGTCGTACTGGAAGGGTGCGGTTCGAGGAACGGGCCGTGACGAAGGAGCGACCATTGTCATGCAACTCGATCAAAAGCAGGGCTGGGCCTGGTACATTCCGCTGCAGGACGATGTCGTCAGCGTGGGTGTGGTGGCCGACCATGACTATCTGTTCAAACAGCGGGATGTGAAAGATCCCGAGGCAGTCTATGCGGCCGAGATCGCCCGCTGTCCTGGCCTGACGCCACGACTGGCTGCTGCGACACAGTGCGAGCCCGCCCGGGTGGCCAAGGAGTATTCCTATCGTTCGAGTGAGGTTGCCGGTGATGGTTGGGTACTGGTTGGTGATGCGTTTGGCTTTCTCGACCCGCTCTATTCATCGGGCATCTTGCTTGCGCTGAAAAGCGGCGAGCTGGCCGGTGATGCAGTGGTGGCGGCGCTCAAGGCTGACGATCTGTCGGCAGCCCGACTGGGGGGCTGGGCAGAAGGCTATGTGCAGGGCATGGAGCGGATGCGGCGGCTGGTCTGTGAGTTCTACGACGGCTTCAACTTCGGGAAGTTTGTCAAGCGTTTCCCGCATCTGCGCGGGCACATCACCGATCTGTTGATCGGCGACCTGTTCAATGAGCGGCTTGACGAGATCATCGAGCCGTTGGCGGAGTTGCGGGCTGAAGAGTCTGCCATGGAAAGCCTGCCTAGTGACAGCAGGCAGGCGGCCGATGCAACCTGAGGATGGTTGACGGCATTCTCACGGCCAGCCTGCGGGGTTGGTGTGACGGTGCTGGTCACCGCCCTGCCTGAAACCGGTGCACCATGACATGCCGGTAGGTCTGGCCGGGGTCGAGTCGGCCCGATGGCCAGTCAGCGTGCCAGTCGGGATGGTTGATGGCATCAGGGAATCGTTCTGACTCGAGGCAGACTGCAGCATGCTGCGGATAGGCCGCCCCGCCCTTGCCGGTCAGCGAGCCATCGAGGTAGTTGCCGGTGTAGACCTGGATGCCGGGCTGATCGGTCAGGATTTCAAGGCTGCGACCGCTGGCCGGATCGGTCAGCAGGACTGCCGGTCGCAGGGCCCCGTCGGGCTGCCAGGCATCGAGTACGAGGCAGTGATCGACGCCCCCGACGGGTGCACCCTCAGGGGATGGGGTGAGGGCGGCGATGGCGTTCCCCAGGCGGACTGATGCGGGATGGGCCGACCGAAAATCAAAGGCGGTGCCTGTCACATCGGCGAGTGGACCGGTCGGAATGCCACCACCATCAAGCGGCAGGTAGCGGCCGGCGTGGGCGGAGAGGGTGTGGTTGGCAATGCTGCCTGAGGCATGGCCAGCCAGGTTCCAATAGGAGTGGTGGACGAGATTGACCAGAGTGGGAGCGTCAGTGGTGGCCTCCATTTCCACCCAGAGTTCTCCGTCGAGCGTCAGGGTGTAACGCACTCGGGCGGTGAGTTGGCCCGGATACCCCTCCTCGCCAGCGGGCGAGGTCAGTTCGAGGTCGACCGCCGGCCCTTTGTCGGAGACGAGGGGTGTCGCTGTCCACAGTTTTTTGTCAAAGCCCACAGGGCCACCATGCAGATGATTGGGGCCGTTGTTGCAGTTCAGGGTGTAGCGTTTACCGGCCAGTGTGAATTGACCATTGGCGATCCGATTGCTGAAGCGTCCGCAGATCGATCCAAAGTACGGCGGCTCGGCGAGGTAGCCTGCCAGGGAGTCGAAGCCGAGTACCACATCAACAGGTTTTCCATCATTCCCCGGGACCAGCATGCTTGTCAGGGTCGCACCATAGTCCGTGATCGTGGCCTGCCAGCCTCCCGGTACGGTGAGTCTGTAAAGCGTTGCAGTGCTGCCATCAGGCAGGGTGCCAAACGGCCTGGCGGATGGAGGGGGAAATTTGTGTGCAGGCATGGCGTCACCTGCTGAGGCATGAGCGCAGCCCATCAGCATGCAGAACTGCCCAAAGAACAGCAGAAGCGGCTGGTGCCGGAGCGTCGAATTATTCATGGGCTCGTTCCTTCAGGGGTGGGCAAGGGGTGTGGAGATGGTTTTCGAGGAAAAAAGCTGAAGCCGGTGGCCGGAGTATCGTTGAACGGAGGCTTGCTCACGGCGGCCAGGGTTCTTCGGCGACCGGATTGGTGAGGCTGCCGATGCCCTCAATTTCGACCGTGACCGTGTCGCCAGGTTTCAGGAAGACCGGTGGTGTGCGGGCGAAGCCAACGCCGTGGGGCGTGCCGGTGAGGATCACCGTGCCAGGGTTGAGGATCATGCTGGCAGAGAGAAACTCGATGAGGGTTGGCACATCGAAGATCATGTCGGCGGTGTTCCAGTCTTGCATCACCTGGCCATTGAGAATGGTGCGAATCGTCAGGTTGTTGGGGTCGGGAATGTCGTCGCATGTCACGAGTGCTGGCCCAAGCGGGCAGAACGTGGCAAAGGTTTTGCCCCGGCACCACTGGCCACCACCGCCGTGCTTCTGCCAGTCCCGGGCCGAGACGTCATTGCCGCAGGTGTAGCCGAGCACATGACTGAGTGCGTCGTCGCGGGAGACGTTGTGGCAGCGTTTGCCGATCACCACAGCGAGTTCACATTCATAGTCAACCCGGTCGCTTCGCAAGGCTCGTGGCAGCAGGATCGGGCCACCCGGGTGCTGGAGTGCGCCGGAGTTCTTCAGGAAGAGGACGGGATGCTTTGGTGGTTCGGCACCGGTCTCAGTTGCGTGCTGGCGGTAGTTGAGGCCCACGCAGAGAATGTCGCGGGGCTCAAGCGGAGCAAGCAACTGGTCAACGGTCGCCGGTGCGTCAGTGTCTTGGAGATCAGCGAAGAGGTCTCCGGAAAGCAAGGTGACCTGATTGTCGTTGTTAAGGTTACCGAGTTGCGTGGTGGATCCACTGCGAAAGCGAATGATTTTCATGCTGCGAAGGAGGGCTTGAGAGCTGTTGGACGCTTGGGGAAGTGGGGCTGCAATATGGTACCCTCACTTGGCTTTGGTTCGTTAGCCCTTGGAGGCTCCGTTGTGATCCATAGTTCTGCTCCCATGAGCGTGATTGGCACCGGCATCATGGGCGGGAGTATCGCCAGGCATCTGCTCACCGCTGGCCATCCGCTGCATGTCCACACCCGCACCCGGGCGAAGGCAGAGCCGCTGCTTCAGAGTGGTGCCATCTGGCATGATACTCCCGAATCGGCAGCGGCAGCCGGTAAGGTTGTGTTCACAATGCTTGGGCTGCCGGGTGATGTGGAGCAGGTCTATTTCGGGGGTGACGGAAGTGGCGGCATTATCAGAGCGGCTGCTCCGGGCAGTCTGCTGGTCGACATGACGACGTCGAGTCCCCGGCTGGCGGAGCGGATTGCCGCGGCCGCGACTGCACGCGGCCTGGCGGCCATCGATGCACCGGTGTCCGGCGGCGACGTGGGGGCCCGCACGGCAACGCTGGTGATCATGGTTGGGGGAGATGAGGCAGCCTTTGTGCGGGCCAAGCCGCTGCTGGAGATTCTGGGGAAGGCCGTGACGCGGCTGGGTCTGCCCGGTAGTGGGCAGCGGTGTAAGGTGGCGAACCAGGTGGCCGTTGCGGTGGGCATGGTGGCCTGGTGTGAGGCGCTGACGATGGCTGAGGCAGGTGGGCTTGATCCTGCAGCGGTGCAGCAGGTGATCAGCGGTGGGGCTGCCGGTAGTTGGGCCTTGACGCATCTTGCCCCGCGAGCCTTGGCCGGTGACAACGCTCCAGGCTTTCTAGTGCGACACCTCGTCAAGGATATTCATCTCGCTCGGGAGGAGGCTGATGAGACGGGCTGTGTCGTCCCCGGCTTGGAGGTGGCGGAGCAGCTGTATGAAGCCCTGGGAGCATCAGGTAAGAGCGATGCGGGAACCCAGGCGTTATTGCAGTGGTACCGAGGGAGAACAAATTACCGTGGTGAAGGGGAGACGTCATGAAACGATGCTGCAATTCCTACGGGCTCGTCCGCGAAGGCCTGAGGGTAGCGGCTGCAATCGCCCTGATGGGAATGCTCGTTGGTGTCTCGTTCGTCGAGGCAGCACCGCTTTTTGATGGGGCAACCTTCGCTGGGTGGGAAGGGAATACCGACGGGGTCTGGCGGATCGACGCGGGCCAGATCGTGGGTGGGTCACTCGAGCAGAAACAGGCGAAGAATGATTTTCTCTGTACCACAAAACGCTATGGCGACTTCGACTTGCGGCTGAAGATCAAACTGTCCGGAACCGAGGGGTTTGTGAACTCTGGCATCCAGTTTCGCAGTGAACGGATTGGTGGCAGCCACGAGGTCATCGGCTACCAGGCTGACTTCGGCCACGGTCACGATGGTGCCCTCTACGATGAATCCCGCCGCAGACGGTTTCTTGCCCGGCCATCAGACACCGTGTTGCAGGCGGCCTCCCAGCCCGGCCAATGGCACGACTATCGCATTCGTGCCGAGGGGGACCGCATCCAACTCTGGGTCAATGGCATCCAGACGGTCGACTACACCGAGACCGAGCCGGGCCTGCCGAAGGCTGGCGTGATTGCCCTCCAGATCCATGGCAATGCCACGGCAGAAGTGCGTTTCAAGGACATCGAAATTCATGAGCTGTAGGCAGCCCAGCGTCCGTTCCTCTATCGTGAATTTCTGGGGTACGGCGGCCAACAGGCAGTCTGGTCCAGACGCTGGAAGGCCGTTCGCCAGCAGTTGCAAAAGCGTGCCCCCAAGACGGAACTGTATGACCGTGAAGGCGACCCTTGTGAACAGCGTGATGTGGCCGCAGCCCATCCAGCGGTACTGGCTCGGCTTGAGGCGATTCTGCAGCGGGAGCACACGCCGTCGGAGGTGTTTCCGCTACGTGGTCTGGATCGTAGGGAGCAGACCGAGCAGCCTCAATGAGGAGTCGATGCTGACAGTAGCGGTTGTTTTGGAAGCCGCAGGGCATCTCTGCTTCGCCGCCGCGGTTACAAGTTGAATTCTGGCGACTCGTCCACTCGAGGTGCTCCGATAGGAATCGAACAGTTAGGACGCTGTCGGGCGGTGCAGCACAAAGCCTTCGAGGGCTTCGTACTCTGGAAGACCGAGGCGGTCGTAGAGCCGGGCGGTTTCCCGGTTGCGGTCTTCAGCACGCTGCCAGAACTCTCGGGGGTCGGTCGGTCCTGGGAAGAGGGCCCGGTCCTTCTGGCTTTCGTGTTTGAAGATTGCCATCCGCTTCCGCTCGACCTCATCGGGAGAGAGCGGCACGGCCATGTCAATCTCATGCGGTTCCCACTCTTGCCAGGCCCCACGGTAGAGCCAGACCTCACAGTGTTTGACCCAGTCACGGTCCGCGAGGGCATCGAGTGCCTCGAAGACTGAGGTAAGGCAGACCCGATGGGTGCCGTGAGGATCAGACAGGTCGCCAGCGGCGTAGATCTGGTGCGGTTTGACCGCGTCGAGCAGGTCGGCAGTGATGCGAATGTCCTCCGGCCCAATCGGCTTCTTGCGGACGCGTCCGGTTTCGTAGAAGGGGAGGTCGAGGAAGTGAATGCGGTCGGGATGAACCCCCGAATACCGGGCACCAGCGCGGGCCTCGGTTCGGCGAATCAGCCCCTTCACTTGCTGCAGTTCAGGGATGTCGACGGCACCGGCCTCTTTGTCTCGGAGGAAGGCCCGGATTTTCTCGGCAATCTCACTCGTCTTCGTGCCGACCCCGAAGCTGCGACAGAAGGCCTCGACGAAGTCGACATGGGCGTCGGCGGTCTCGTCCCAGACGGCAATGTTGCCGCTGGTCTGGTAGGCAACATGGACATCATGACCCTGTTCACAGAGGCGGATGAAGGTGCCGCCCATGCTGATCACATCGTCGTCAGGATGCGGGCTGAAGATCACCACCCGCTTCGAGGTGACGCCCGTGTCGGCATCGGCAGCGATCCCGCGGATCCGGCGTTTTGCGCCGGGCTTGCCACCAGGCCAGCCGGTAATGGTGTCTTGCAGGGTTCGGAAGACATCGATATTGATGTCGTAGGCACGGCTGCGGTGAGAGAGCATGTCTTGCAGACCATGTTCGTTGTAGTCTTCATCCGTCAGTTTCAGAATCGGCTTGCCGAGTTCAAACGCCAGCCAGATGACGGCCTTGCGGATCAACTCGGGCGTCCATTCCAGATCCATCGATTCCAGCGGGCCGACCAGCCAGGGCGACTCAAAGCGAGTGAGTTTCGCCGCCGCGGCGCGGTCGAGCACGAACTTTGCGTCGGGGTGCTGCTGGAGCGAACTCGCCGAAACGTGGCTGTTTGGTGCCTCTTCGACAGCCCGACGGACGATCGGGGCCTTGTGTTCACCGAAGGCCAGCAGAACCACCCGACGGGCATCAAGAATGGAGCCAACCCCCATCGTGATTGCCTGCCGGGGCACGTTCCATTCACCGAAGAAGTCGCTGGCAGCATCCGCGCGGGTGACACTATCGAGGGTGATCAGGCGGGTGCGGCTTTCCAGGCTGCTGCCCGGTTCATTGAAGCCAATGTGCCCCGTCCGACCAATGCCGAGCAGTTGCAGGTCGATACCACCGGTGTCACGGATCTGCTCTTCATAGTGGCTGCACGCAGCGGCCACGTCTTGCCGGGCGAGCTGGCCGTTGGGGATGTGCACGTTCTCGGGGAGAATGTCGATGTGATCAAAGAGGTGTTCCTGCATGAACCGGTGGTAACTCTGCAGGGCGGCCGGCTCCATCGGCCAGTATTCGTCGAGGTTGAAGGTGATCACGTTGCGGAAGGAGAGCCCCTCTTCCTGATGCAGCCGGATTAACTCGTCGTAGACCGCCACCGGCGTGCTGCCCGTGGCCAGGCCCAGCACGGTTCGCTGGCCAGCGGCCTCACGTTCACGAATCAGGTCGGCAATTTCACGAGCCACGCCCCTGCTTGCCTCGCTGGAGTCGTCATAGACGGTGACCGGCACCCGCTCGATGGTGGTGACGTGGGGAAGGGGGCCACGGTAGATGGGAGCAGAGGGGGAGGCATTCACGCGGGCATTCATGCAAGACTTTTCCTAGTGAACAGGGGCGACTGGTTCAATCTGCAATTTTCCCTGAAACCATCTGGATCACAAGTAGCGGGAGGCCGTTTTTTAGTCGCTGGCGGTCTGGTTATTTGGCCTGTGGCTAGGCGTGGGCAGAGGGCTGTCGTATGCTCGCCGATTCCCAGCTGGGTGAAAACGGGGGAGGCTCGACCAGCCGA
>JBDQOY010000249.1:0-13272 GCA_040260935.1 Pirellulales bacterium | reverse complement strand
GTATCACGGTACAACGCCGGCATCACGGGAAAGCTGCTTGAGGGGGCGGTGGCAACGCTCACTGCTGCCGGCCTTGCGAGTGACGCGATTGAGATTGCCTGGGTGCCGGGGGCGTTTGAACTGCCGCTGGCGGCGGACCGGCTCGCGGCAACCGGTCGCGTGGCTGCCGTGCTCTGCCTCGGTGCTGTGATCCGGGGCGAGACGACCCACGACCGACACATCAACACGGCCGTTGCCACCGGTCTTGAGTCGGTTGGCCGCCAGTATGGGCTGCCGGTGCTTTTCGGCGTGCTGACCTGTGAGACCGTCAGCCAGGCAGAGGCCCGTGCCGGTGGGGCGGTTGGCAATAAGGGGCAGGAGTGTGCCGAAGCCGCTCTCGCCATGATCAGTCTTTTGGCCGGCCTCTCAGCGGCAGCCTCCCCAGCGACCTGAGTGGGGCCGTCGGCTGTTCTTCCACCATTCTCTTTTGAGTTTTTTTGCCTATGTCCACCCGACGCCGTGCCCGCGAGGTCGCCCTCCAGGTGCTCTATCAGTTCGATCTGAATCCAGCCGCGGCTGCAGTCAATCCCCTGCAGTTCCTGCAGGCCCGCCTGCGGCAGCCTGGCCTGATCAGGTTTGCGGAGGCACTCATTTCCGGGGTGACCAGTGAGCGGGAACGGATTGACCAGATGCTCGACGAACGTTCGGAGCACTGGCGGGTCAGCCGGATGGCGGCGACTGATCGCGCCGTGCTGCGGCTGGCCATTTTTGAATTGGCCTGTTCCGAAACCCCCGGGCCAGTCATCGTGGATGAGGCGATTGAACTTGCCCGGCGGTATGGTGCCGCCGGTTCCCCGGCATTTGTCAGCGGGATTCTCGGCCGTTGTCTCGCCGATCGTGACCAGTTGCACGAGCGATTGGACGAGGAAACCTCGGCGGATGGTTGCGCTGCGTCCCCGTGATGAATTCTGAACTCTTCTGCACTCGTTTGACGGAAATAGATTGATGGCGTTGTTCCGCTTTGGCCGCTCTGATTCATCTTCCGAGGCTCCTGCTGAGCCTGCTACCGACAAGCCGGGGTTTCTGGGGCGGCTGCGATCGGGGCTGTCGAAGACCGCGCAGGTGCTCAACACCGATGTTCGTGATCTTTTCAAGCAGGAGGGGCGACATGTTGACGCAGATTTTCTCGAGGAGCTTCGGCGGGCGTTGGTGCGAACCGACATGGGGCCGTCGGCTGCCGAGGCGATCGTCAAGGATGTTGGTGAACGTCTGCGAGCCAGAGTGGTCGATCCTGCCGTGGTGGTTGACTCCATTCGCAGCACCCTGCTTGCAAGGCTCACAGGGACCGCTGACACGCTGGCGACGGCTGCCTCCGGTCCGACGGTGATTCTGGTCACCGGCGTCAATGGGTCGGGGAAGACCACCTCCATTGCCAAACTGGCCCGACGATTCACCAAGGACGGCAAGCGGGTGGTTCTTGGCGCAGGGGATACGTTTCGGGCAGCAGCGGTCGAGCAGTTGTCGATGTGGGCCGGCCGCCTCGGGGCGGAGATTGTTCGGGGAGAGCAGGGCTGTGATCCGGCCAGCGTTGCTCATCGGGCGGTCGCTCGGGCGGTCGAAGGCGACTTTGACATCTGCATCATTGATACGGCCGGTCGGCTGCAGACGCAGTCGAATCTGATGCAGGAACTCGGCAAAATTCGTCGGGTGATCAGCAAGCAGATTGCTGACGCACCGCACGAGGTGCTGCTGGTGATTGATGCCACGGCGGGCCAGAACGCTCTATCCCAGGCCGAAGGTTTCAAGGAGGCTGCCGGCTGCACCGGTATCGTGCTGGCCAAACTCGATGGGTCTGCCCGCGGGGGCGTGGTGGTTCCAGTGACGGAACGGTTCGAACTGCCGGTCAAGTTTGTCGGCCTAGGGGAGGCTGCGGAGGATCTCGAGGCGTTCGATCCCGACGCCTTTGTTGCAGCCCTGCTCGAGGGTACGCTCAGCCCCTAAGGTTTCCCACGCTTCGCTAACCGGAATGTAGGTCCGGTTGTGACGATTCGGAAAAATGTCTGGCACCCCTTGGAAACCCCCTTTTTCGTTCCTTGACGGGTCGAAAAATGAGAGTGAGGGGGGGAAAGACGGGCCCGCGGCGGCGGACGTGGCCGGTCAAGATTTCTCCTTTCGAACGCCTAGCGGGCTGCGATGGATGCAGCCTGAGGTTCGACACCTAAGGATTGGGAGACTCCAGAACCATGCGATTTCTGAAATTCAAACTGCCCGTATGGGTGGCAGCAGGCTTGGTGGCGACTGCAGCGGTCAGTGCTGAGCCGACTGTTCCGTCGCGAATCGACACGAGCATCTACGACTCGTTTGCGCAGGCCGAGGGACAGCCTCCGGTTACGCTCCAGCCACGTGCTGGCGTGCCCGACGAGGACGTTTATCAGTACCGTGCCGCTGCCCCGCAGGAGGCGGCTGTTGAACAGGGGGCGACTCGCTACCTTGAGACCGATTTCATGCTTGATCGTGGGATTGAGACCTACGGCTGGCTCGATGTCGGCATTGGCGCGAATAACTGGGGCGCTGACTGGAATGGTCCGATCACCTTCAACGATCGCAACTGGCAGGGCCAGATGAACCAGCTCTACCTCGTCAATGAGCGTGTGCTCAAGGATGAGCTGAGTTGGGGCGGCCGGATCGATTTGCTTTACGGCACCGACTATATCTACACGGTCGCGTCGGGGCTCGATGCGTTTCGGGGAAGACAAAGTGCACTTGGTCTGTCCGGGCCACGGTGGGGTTCAAGCCGCTACTACGGTTTGGCCATGCCGCAGCTCTACGGTGAGGTCGGCAGCCAGGACCTGAACGTCAAGTTTGGTCACTTCTACACCCTGATCGGGTACGAAGTGGTGCCGGCGATCGGTAACTTCTTTTACACGCACGCCTATACGATGCAGTATGGCGAGCCGTTCACCCACACGGGTGTGTTGGGCACATGGCGGCCAAATGATCAGTTGACGATCATTGGCGGTATCACCAACGGTTGGGATAACTGGGACGATGGTCTTGAGAGTCAAGGGGCTCCGATCACGAATACCAACTATGCCAACTACAACAGCAACGCGTCATTCCTCGGAGCAATCACCTTCTCCAGTTCCGATGGGACGCAGGCTTTGACGATTGCCAACTCCAGCGGCAACCAGTTGGGTGGTGACGATGTTGTGAATCCTGGTGTGTTCGTGGGTAACCGTTCGGTGACGAGCTTTGTCTATAGCAACGAGTTCACTGATAAGCTGACGTACGTGTATCAGAGTGACTTCGGGTATCAGGCCTATGCCGGTGGCAACGACCCGAACTATTACAACACCAGTGGTCAGCAGGCCGGTTCCGCATACTGGTACGGCGCGAATCAGTACCTGTTCTGGAACTTCACCGACTACCTGATCGGTGGCCTGCGATTCGAGTGGTTCCGTGATAACAACGGCACCCGGGTCGCCTACGGCCTCCGGGATGGCTCGCCGGGGGGCGGTGGCTATGCCGGGAATTTCTGGGAGATGACGTGGGGTCTCAACTACCTTGTTGGGAGCAATCTGGTCATCCGACCGGAACTGCGGTACGACTGGTTCTCTCCGGATGAGGGTGCCAACCTTGGTGCTCCGGGCACGCTGCCCTTCGGCCCAAATGCCAGCGAGTATGGCCAGTTCTACGGCGGCTGCGACGTCGTCTACCAGTTTTAAGTTTGCAGTTGCTGGGCCGTCAGACGCTCCAGCAACACAAGGAGGGAACCCTCTCCTGATCATCTAGGCGAAGGCGCCGCCCACCTCACGGTGGGCGGCGTTTTTCGTTGGTGCCTCGCGGTGGTTGCCTGTTGTCGCACTCTTTCGGCGACGCATAACGCTGCTCAGCTCCACTGCTCACGGGGAGCACCAGGCAGTGCAGAGGCGGTCGACACCCCCCCTCTGGGCATTGTGTAGAGGGGGCGAGCCGGCTTGGGAGGCGGCAGCACGCCGGCTCGTTGTCAGTTCTCGTGATCACTGCTACCGTTTTATTTAGATCGCCAAGGATGGGCCTCGTGGACGAGGTAACGGCAACCCGATGTCACATTGGGTCTTTTGGCTGCACGGAGGAAGGTTAGAGATGACTTTGTTGCTTGGGCGGATCACTCCCGCCCCGCGAGCCGGCTTGATGCTGGTCGCAGTGTTGTTGGTGACGGTTTCCTCAGCCAGTGCATCAGACGATTGGCTGACCGACTACGACGAGGCCCTGGCGACGGCGACTCGCACCGGCAAACCGGTGCTGACCCTCTTCACGGGGAGCGACTGGTGCCCCCACTGCCGCACGCTTGAAGACCAGGTATTCGCCAGTCCGGCATTTGCCACCTGGGCGAATGACCATGTCGTCCTCCTGATGGTTGACATGCCTCAGGCCGGCATCAGCCCGGCGGTTCGCAGCGAACGCTCACGGATCTGCATCAAGTACGGCGTGCGGACCTTTCCATCGGTACTCCTCCTTGACTCATTTGGCGAAAAGCTGGCCGAGCAGAAGGGGTATCGGGGAACGTCTGCATCGAGTTGGATCAAGCAGATGGCAGCGAAGCTGCCCGCCCGGCAGCCGGTCGCGACGAATGCCAGGCCAGTTCTCGACAGCCTCGGTGAGGCGGTTCTCACAGCCCGTGAAAGCAAGCGGCCGATTCTGTTGGTGGTCAGTGGCAGCCCTGAGCAGACGGCTGCCATCCGCTCGGCGACGCTGGTGAATGATCCTGAATTTGGAGCCCTTGCCGCGGAGAGCTTCGTGATGGCTGCCATGCCGGCGGCGACCGCAGATGGCCAGCAGGCGGATGCCTCGCTGGAGCAACTGCTCGGTGGTCAGCTTGAGCCCGATGCGGTTGAGGTGATTGTGACCGACGATGGCGAGACGCCAGTGTTTATGGCCTCGGGCAGCCAGTCACCGCAGCGGATTGTCAGCGGACTGCGACGGTTTCTCGTTACCCGTCAGACTGCCCGCCGCACAGGTGGAACGGTACGCTAGGCCTTGTTGCTTCCTCGTTCATCGGCTGGCAGGGTGGGAGAGGCTCCAGCTGGGGAGTCCTTGAGATGGAACTGCCCTGCCTCGTGATTGAGTTCGGTGATCGAGGTTCGGAGTTCATCAAGCGATGCATAGAACATTGCGGTTGTTGCCGACGATTCACCAGCGGCGCTGCGAAGGGCTTCCATCGCCTCACGGATTTGCCCGGCTCCCTGAGACTGCGCCTGCATGCCCTCGTGAACCTGCTCCAGTGAGTCGCTGACGGCGGCCACTGGCTGGACGACCCGGCCAAGGCTGTTGCTGATTTCTGCAACTGCAGCCACGCGGCCGCTGACTTCATTGCGGAAGCGGTCCATTTCCTTCGTTCCGCTGGAAACGGCGGCTTGCATTTCACCCACCAGTCGCTCAATGTCTTTCGTGGCCAACGCTGTTTGATCGGCCAGGCGACGGATCTCCTGGGCGACGATGCGGAAGCCGCGGCCTGACTCACCCGCCTTTTCGGCTTCGATGGTGGCATTGAGAGAAAGCAGGTTGGTGTGCTCGGCCACCTTGGCAATGGTGGTGACGACAGCGGTGATACCCCCCGCCCGCTGGCTGATGGTGGCGAGCTTGCGAGTGAAGGCATGCATCGCTTCGTCGAGTTGGTGCATCGACGTGGTCATTCGCTCCAGGCCACCCTGGCCCTCGTCGGCGACCTGCTGGGCTTCCCGGGCGAGATCTCGCACCTGGCTGGTTGCTTCGAGCAGCTCGTTGCTGGTCGCCGAAATCTGATTCACCGCTGCGGCGATTTCCGCAGTGGAGCCATCGAAGTCACTCAGGACACGTTCTTGACGCTGCAGTGATTCGGTGGTGTCTGACTCCACCGTGCTCAGCCGTGCTCCGGCGGCTTGAATGCGTCCAATCAGCCCGCTGAGTGACTGGTTCATGCCGGCAAATGCGGTGAGCAAGCGACCGACTTCATCCTGGGTGGCGTCGGGTGTGGCCTGGGTCAGGTCACCGGCGGCAATGGCCTCTGCCATGGCGACGGCATCTCGGACCGGCTGCGCGATCGATCGGCCCAGCCAGACTGCTGCGAGGATGCCAGGGATGCCAATCCCGCAGGCTGCCAGGAGGCCCCAAAGCGACTGCTTCCAGAGGAGTGACCGAGCGGCAGCGGTCGAAATATGCACGAGGACGGCCCCACCGACTGTGCCATCGGCACGGGTGACAGACGCGGCCACCTGGTAGCCGGCCGAGGTCAGGCGACCGACCGGCTGTCGCTTCTCGAAAGAAGCGGTGACGATCTCCCGATCGGCAGCGGAGAGGGAAGGAGTTGTTGCCGCTGTCGCGGTGGGACCCGCCCGGCGGCTCACCACCGGTGTCAATTGAGACGAAAGAATCGTGATTGCTTGCACATCACCAGCCACGAGTTCATCGAGGAGCCGCTGCATCCCGAGATTCTGGTCGAGTCGTTCCAGAAAGGTCGCTTCCATGCCGACCTGAACGATCCGAGGCCGATCAACGCCTCCGACACCAACATACTTGAAAACTTTGTCGTCAATCTCCCGCTTCTGGGCCTGCTGGGTGACATGGTCCGTTTTCCCATCCAAGAGTTTGTAGAAGGCATGGGCCTGTGGCTGCTTGGTGGGGTCGGGTGAGAAGACGAAAATATCATCCGTCTCGTTGGTGTAGATGATGGCTCGACCCGCCGAGTCGGTGGCCAGAATTTCGATGCCGGCAGCCTTGGCAACCTCTTTGAGATGCCCGCTGATGGTGGTGGTGGAACCATTACCAGACTCGCCAAGGGCAACCAGATGAGCCACCAACTCGGCCTGAGTTTTCATCTGGCGGCCCATCTCCTCTTCAACCTGCCGCGGTACTTCGGCGGCAAACGCGGCGGCTCGCGCTAGGCTTTCGGCAATGCCGTTGCCTCCCAGGCGAACCTGCTCGAGCACAGCCTCCCGGCCGGCGAGTGATTGAGCAATCGTGGTGGCAACCGCCACCGCAGTGACGATCAGGGCGACGATCGTGGCGATGCGGGACCGAAGTGACATGAGACGGCAACCAGCGAATGGCCGGCTGCGGATCACTGGACAGACCTTCGCCAGCACCCAGTCGGCTCTTCCCGCAAGGCTAGCCCACCTTTTGCAGTCACGCCAACCCGCAGGGTTTCACAGGCGAGTAATGGTGAGCCCTCTGGATGTTCGCTTGTCAGCGGGGCGTTGCAACCGTCACCATTGTTACCACTGGCGTTGCCTGCTGGGTCAGAAGTTGCTGACGAGGGGGAGTGGACCGGGGCTCGTGCCAGGGCCCGGTCAGCCAGCAGCCAAGAACCGGCAGGAAGAGAAACAGCGGCGCGGCGAGCCAGGGCATCCACGGGGATGGGCAGGCGGGGGATGGGCAGGCGCCCGTCCGTCGGCTCGAACGGTCAATCGTGCGATGATCTGCCGAAGTCGGCATGCTGGGCTCCTGTAGGCCACCGGTGCTGGAGGGGCATTTCGCGGCGAGGCCATGCCTCACCAGCAGCCGAGAAATAGCCCGGTCCTGGGGATCAAAGCAATCCGAAATTCAGTTCTCGATGCGACGGCAGTGGCCGAGGCGGGGATCGAACCCGCACGGAGATTCCTCTCCACGGGATTTTAAGTCCCGTGCGTCTGCCAGTTTCGCCACTCGGCCGGTGGAGTGGGGATCGTAGCCCGAAGAGGTGGAAAGCCGCAAATGCTATGGGCTGGGGGGGCTGCACAGGTCAGTGGGAGCCCGGACAATGAGTGGACTACCGTCGGCCGATGAGTCCCAGGAGAATGACTCGAAGCAGCCGGACACAATCAGACTGAGGACGCATGACTGACCCAGGAGGGATTTTTGCCGCAGTCGCTACGCTTCCGGGTATCGACGGTTTCCTTGGCAGTCGGGCCTCGGTCGGCATGGATGTTGTGATTGTCGGGTTGTTTGCCTTGCTGCCGGTCTTGGCGGTGAGCATCCTGGCGGTCAGGCGGGGGCGGTACCGGCTGCATAAGACGCTGCAGTTGGTGATCATTGGGGCACTCCTGGCGGCCATTGTCGTGTTTGAAATCGACATTCGGCTGATCAGTGACTGGAAGGTCCGGGCGGCACCAAGCCCCTACTGGCCGGTCGGCGTTGGTACCGCGTTGGCCATTCACTTGGTTTTCGCTGTCTCGACGCTGGTGCTGCTGATCTGGGTGCTGGTAGAGGCATTGCGGAGGTTTCCTGCTCCGCCACAGCCGAATCCGCACAGCCGACGGCATCGCCTGATGGCTCGGTGCGCAGCGGCTGACCTGCTGGTGACAACCGTGACAGGCCTAATCTTCTATTGGATGGCCTTCATTGCCTGAGTTGGGGAACGCAGGGCCGCAGGCCCCGGCGTCAGGCCGTTATCGCGTGGGCCGAGTGGCCGCAGAAGACGTGCCATTTGTCCAGCGGCACAGGGCGATGCCGCCAAAGTAGAGGGCCGCCAGGGGAATCGCCAGGAAGAGCATGCTGTATGGATCAGCTGGGGTGAGGATAGCGGCGGTGATGCAGATCACCACCAGGGCCATTCGCCACTGGCTGGTGAATGTGTCTGCCTCGACGATGCCAAGCCGGTCGAGGAACACCATGACCAGCGGCAGCTGAAACCCGAGGCCGAAGCCCACCGGCAGGAACAGCACAAAACTGAGCCATTCGCTGATGCGAGGGTCGGGGTCGAGTCCCAGCCATTCGTTGAATGCCAAGAGGTACGACAGCACGAAGTCGAAGACGAAGAAAAAGGCGAGGAGCACCCCCGCCAGAAAGAGCAGGGTGCTGACCGGCAGGAACAGATGGATCAGCCGCTTCTCGTGGGGATAGAGCCCGGCGGCCACGAAGGTCCAGAGTTGGTAGATGATCCAGGGACCGGCGAGGACGAAGCCAACGAGTAGGGCGGCCTTCACATAAATGCCGAAGGCCTCTTGGGCGCTGAGGGTGGAGATGCTGACGCGACTGTCCCGGGCCAATGGCTGCCAAAGCAGCATCGGCTGAAGGGCCTCCAGGTCAAATGTCTCGCCGGGCGGTTGTGCTGCGGCCGCTCCGGGGAGACGTCCCGGATGAACCTCGCGAAGGTCAAACGACAGTCTGTGTTGCTCAACGGCATCGATCACCTCAGCTCGCGAGTAGGGGAGCCCGGGGCCGCCTGCCTGGCGGGGCGTCCAGGCGTCGAAGGCGTCAATGGCACGCTCGGTGTAGTACTCACCGAGGGCTCGACGCAGGGGGGACTCGATCAGGTGAACAACTGGCCGACCGATGAAGAAGCCGATGATGACGCCAACAATCAGGCCGATGCTGCTGCGGATCAGGCAGGTTCGGAGTTCCTCCAGGTGTTCGCCAATGGTCATGGTCGAACTGGCGAAGAGATCATCATCGTCGCTGGTGGAAGAAACAGTCGACATGGAAGGCCGGAGGGGAGGGCGAAGGGGGAACTCTCTTTGGCAACAGTATGAAGCGGCTGGGTATACTGCAAGCGTCGTCCGGTATTGAGGCATTCGGGCTGCCTGCCGGGACCCGCCCGCATCTCGCTTGTTCCCGGTGGTTCCGTGGTGCGTCGATCACCCTTTCTGCACCTGCTGGGAGTTGTCTCTGGGGTGCTGCTGGCGGGCTGGCTTGCCCACGCTGCTGCCGTGCCACCGCAGGCTGATCAGCCTGCGGCCTGGGCCGGGCTCGCTGAGCGGGGTTGGTTTGGGCTGGCTGCCCGTGAGGCCCAGACGGACCTCGATCGTCGGCGGGTTTCGTCGCTGTCACAGGCAGTGAGCGAGGACCGTTGTCGGCAGTCGGCCTGGCTTGCTGAGGCCGCTGGCTGGAGGGTGCTCTGGAATCGCGCTGCCGTTGGCACGCCAGCGGTGGAGTCAGGCGGACGGATCGCCTGGGCCGGGCCCCGGGGGCTTGCGCTGGCTGAGGCTGACACCGGAACGCCGAGTTGGGGGAGCGACGCAGACGATCGGCAGCCGCTCTTTCCCCGGCAGGCAGGCGTTCGGGAGACGGCGTTTGCCCGGCCTCCCCAGGTGGGTCCGGTGGCAGTTGCTGCCAGTCGGCTGTTTGGGGTGATGGCTCTGCCGTCACGGGCTGCTCAGGCTGGGCTCACGATGGTGGCATGTGACCTTGCCGAGGCGGCTGAGGGGCGGCTGCTCTGGCTGGCAGAGGTGTCGGCCTCAGCCTGCTCGCCAGAGGCTGTCGGTCTGGCGGCTGATGTCGCAGACTGTGTGGTCGTGCTGGCGGCAGCAGACGCGGCCGCCGCCGAGGTGGTGGTGCGGGGGAGTGTTGCCGGAGATGTGCGGTGGCGAAGCAGCGTCCCGCGGTTCCGCACGCGGACGCTGGTTCCCAGCGCAGTGCAGCGGCCCGTCGTGGCGATCTGCCAGCACCTGGTGGTGGTTGCCCTGCCCTCGGGGCAGTTGGTTGCGCTTGATCGCACCGCTGGTCAAGTCATCTGGCAGCAGTCTGGGCTTGTTGCGTCGGCGGCGACCGCCCCAGGCACCATCGATGCGTTGGCTGATGGCGGTGATCGGCTGCTGGTCCTCTGCCGACCGGCTGCGGGGTTGCCTGAAATCATGTCTCTGGCCCTTAGCGATGGCAGCCTTCTGGGGCGAACGCAGCTGAGCCTGGCTGCGTTCGCGGCGAAGCGGTTGCCCGGGGAGACGGCCGAGCTAGCGAGGATCGGGCCGGCAACGGTGGCCGGCGGGCATGGAGTCTGGCCAGTCGAGGCGACGGACGAGGCAGCTCTCCAGCAACTGCTCATTGCCCCGCTGGTTCCCGAGAGGACTTTCCCGGGGCAGCAGGCGGCGGCCGTTCCAATCTCTGCCAAACTGGTGCCGGTTGGTGCGGCCGAGCAGCGGGCCAGTCCACGGGTCCCGGAGTCGGAGCCGTCTCAGACCCGACGGCTGGCGGTGGTCGCCGGGGGGCGGCTGTGGTGCTTGGCTCCACTGGAGGCGGCGGGGGCGGATATTGGCCCGTTGCCGTAGACTTGTAGCCATGACGTCTTCCGGAGAGCTCATGCCCGAGACCCGCGATAAGCCCGCATTGACCGTGGCGGTCGCCGCGCTTGAGGGCGTCGCGCAATTTGGCCAGCAGGTGCGGTCAGCGCTGGCTTCTGTGGTCGTCGGACAGCACGCTGTCATCGACGATTTGCTCGTCAGCCTGCTCTGTGGCGGGCACTGTCTGCTGGAAGGCCTGCCGGGGCTGGCCAAGACGCTGATCGTCAAGTCGTTGGCCGCAGCGACCACGCTCGACTTCGGCCGCATACAGTTCACGCCCGACCTGCTGCCAGCCGACATCCTCGGCACCGACATCCTGACCAATCAGCCGACGGGCAGTCGGCGGCTGGAGTTTCTCCCCGGGCCGGTGTTTCACAATGTGCTGTTGGCTGACGAGATCAACCGGGCTCCTCCCAAGACCCAGGCCGCCCTGCTGGAGGCGATGCAGGAAGGGCAGGTGACTGTGGGAGGTGTGCGGCATCCCCTGCCCGCGCCATTTTTTGTGCTGGCAACACGGAACCCGTTGGAGCAGGAGGGCACCTATCCGTTGCCCGAAGGCCAGCTCGATCGGTTTCTGCTGCAGATTTGCATCGACTACCCGACGCAGGCTGAGGAGGTTGCTGTTGTAAGGCAGACCACCGGGGCCAGCGACGGGCAGGTTGAGCCGGTGGTGAGCCGAGAGTCGCTCGCTGAAGCGCAGCGGATTGTGCGACTGATTCCGGTGGCTGAGCCCTTGCTTGAACAGGCCGTGGAACTGGTCCGGGCCAGCCGACCCGGCGATGCGTGCGCAGCTGAGTGGCTTAAGCCTTTGGTTGAGTATGGGGCAGGCCCGCGTGCAGCCCAGGCCTTGGTGCTTACAGCTAAGGCGCGGGCGGCCCTCGCCGGTCGCCCCTGCGTTGGTCGCGAAGACCTGCAGCGTTCGGCGGCGGCGGTGCTTCGTCACCGGATCGTTCCCTCGTTCGAGGCTGATGCCCAAGGTGTGACGGCAGCGGCCATTGTCTCGCGGCTGGTGGCGGAACGATTCACCGGCACGGACACGTGATGACGACCCTGCTTGCCTCTCCCGCTGGCTTCGGGATCCGCTTCACCGAACCAACGCTGCTGATCTGGCTGCTGGCGGTGGTGCTGCCGCTGGTGATCGCCTGGTGGGCCCGGCGACGGCTGCCGCAGGTTGCCTTCGGCCCGCTTGCCATTCTGCGTCGGGCGGCCCGGCAGGGACGTCGGCCCTGGTCGTGGTGGCGGTGGCCGGTGCTGCTGCGGATGCTGATGCTGCTTGCCTTGAGTGCGGCGGCGGCACGGCCAGCGTGGCGCGCCGCGACGGATGGTGACGAGAGGTTATCCGGCAGTCGAATCTGGCTTGTGACTGGGGGTGAGTCGACCACGGCAACGAAACCATCGGTGGCCGGTCTCCAGGCGGCGGTCGATGTGCTGGGATTCCCCAGAGAGAACGGTTCCTTGCAGGCGGCGGTCACGGCGGCGGCACGCAACGATCTGATCGTGCTTTGGGATGGGCTGGTGCCGACACCGGTAGAGGCGGACCGACTCGTGGCGTGGGTCCGCCAGGGCGGCGGTGTCATCGTGCTGCTGGGACCAAACACACTGGCCTCCGTGGACTGGCCGCGGTGGCGTCAGGTGCTTGCCGAGCACACCGGCGTCTTCGCTGGTGAACCCCTTCACACCCGGGGTGGTCGGCTGGTGGTCAGTCCTGCGCTGCGGTCGCCGTCCCAGCGGGCCTCGGCTGATGGCATGGCCGAACTGCCCGGGCCGACGGTCGAGCGACTCGTGGACTTGAGCCTGCCAGCGGGTCCGACTGGCCTGACGTCGCTGGCTGTGGTGGAGCCGTCCGGGGCGGCCGCAGCCCTCGTGCGAGCGGTGGGCCGCGGCGCGATCACCATGTCGGCCCTGCCGCTGACGCTGACAGACACGGCAGCAACAGGAACTGCCGACGAGACAAGTCGGTGGAGTGATCTGGCCGCCTGGCCGGTCTTCCTGCCGTATCTTTCTGGATTGCGGCAGGCGACGCAGGCGGCGTGTTGGCCGACTGCCGCCACGTGGCCACCGTTCCTCCGGTGGTTTGGAACACCGACGGTCTTGTTGCTCCTGCTGGCAGCGCTCACGCTGACGGCTGACTGGTGGCTGACGGCGGCGGGCTGGTGGTCGGAAGGCGGCTATGGCGTGGTTGCGATGGTGCTGGTGGTGCTGGTGGTGCTCAGCTGGCGGGCGACGGCGGCGGGCGGTGCGGCAGCTGATACGCAGGGGGCTGCGGCAGTGGTCAACACCGCAGAGAGGCTCACGGCAGCAG
>JBDQOY010000248.1:0-11118 GCA_040260935.1 Pirellulales bacterium | reverse complement strand
GTACGAGTCGGCTGCGGTGGCGACATCACGAAACCAGGCCAACGCCTCGTCAGGTTTCTCACCGAGCAGGGCAGCAAAAAACAGCCGGGAGGCGGTGCCGAAGTCGGTGAACGGCGGGTCACCGGGATACCGGAAATCGTCCGGTAGCCGGCAGGCATAGGTGGCCAGCGCCAACGCCTTCCTCAGCAAAGCGGGCGCGGTGCAGATGCGGGCAAATCGCAGCACCGCCTGCAGGTGAGAGGCATCGAGATGGATGCAGGCATCGTCGGTCAGGCCACCGGCCGCGGTCAGAAGGGCCGAGACGTCACCATCGGCGGCGTGAATCTCATCGAGGGTGGCAGCGGGTACAAGAGCCCGATCGCGGAGGTCACGGCTGAGATTGTCGAGCAGTTCAGCATGGAGATGCTCCACCATCAGGGCGGCGACCGGCTCCTGCTTGGCTGGCGGCAACCCGGCCACGGACTGCTCGTAGGCGGTGACCGCATTGCAGGTGCCCTGCGTGGCCAGGGTGATTCGGATACCCAGTGCCGGGTCGAGCCCTTCCCAGAGTGCCAGTTGCACCAGCTCTTGCAGCGGTTGATAGTCTTCGTCCTCAAGGCCAGCACTCGTCGGTGCCAGCAGCCGGTCGGCAGCCTGCCCAAGCCGGGTGGCGACCTCCTGCCGATCGACAGCAGCCCGCAGGTACACCCAGCCAGCGGCTACCTGGCCTTCGTCAAACAGCCCCCAGCCAGCCTCACGGCAGGCCGCAATGGTCTGTTCGTCGAGTTGGCCGCGGCGGTCTGCAGCGACGTCAGTGAGGGGGCCTGCCAGCGGCAGCCCAAGCGAGGCTCGGGCCCGAAGCACCCGGGTATCAAACAGCCCATGCCAGCGACGCTGAGCCCGAAGCGTCTCTTCCAGCCGGGTCAGCATGGCGTCGACGCCTTCAGTCTGCTCCGTTGCGACCAGGGCCGCAGCAATTTCGGCCGTGTCGAGTGAGTTGTCGGTGGGAGATTCACTCATGGACTCAGGCACCCTTCCAATGGTGAGAAACGAAAGCGATGTGTCAACGATCCGCGGGCTGAGCTGTCACCAGTCGGCAGTTGGGAAGCAGACGCGATCGTGATGACAACGGTTTGCTGAGTTTACGGCAATGCCTGCCGCTGTCGCAGGGCTTCATACGCGAGGACCGCCGCAGTTGCCGAGACGTTGAGGCTGTCTGCCACGCCCAGCATGGGCAGGGCGACCGCCTGCAGCGAGAGGGTTCCCGCCGCGGCAGCCTCAAACCAGGCTGAGGAAATGCCGTGGGCTTCGCTGCCCAGAAGAATGGTCGCAGGTCCAGCCAACTGGGCCTCATGCCAGGGGCACTCGCCGTCGGGCGTCGCCGCAATGACCGGCCGCTGCTGCTGCTGGCACCAGGCGATTGCTGCCGCAGTGGTGTCACAGGCCAGTGGCAGGCTGAAGACGGTGCCGAGACTGGCCCGGATGACCGCTGGATTGGCCGGGTCGGTGCCTCCGCCGCAGAGAATCACCCCACCAAAGCCCGCCGCATCAGCTGACCGCAGGATCGCGCCGATGTTGCCCGGCTTTTCAACAGACTCAAGAATGAAAATTGGCTGCTTGTCGCGAGCCGTGAAGGCATTGAGAGCGTGCCCTTGAAACCGCGCCACCACGACAAGCCCCTCGTTTCGATCACCGAAGGCGATCCGGCGGAAGGGGCGGTCGGCCACGGGTGTCAGCGGGACATCACGGGCGGCAAGCTCTGTCACCAGGGCCATCAGGGTTGGCGAGGGGGCACTGAGGGCGTCTGCGGTGACGAACGCCTCCACTGGTTCGACGCCTGCCCTGAGACAGCGACCGATTTCCCGGAGGCCGTCAACAAGGGTCAAGCTGTGTTCGCGCCGGGCGGCCGATTCCCGCAGGCGGCTTGCCGCGCGGACGCGGGGGTTGGCCGGGCTGGTGATCGTGCCTGACGCCAGAATCGTCTCAATCAGGGCAGTGGCTTCGTTCACGGTGTCGCTTCCTGCTGGATGGCCGGTTTCGGTTGAGTTGTTTCTGGCCGGCCACCGGCTCGGGCAAACCCACCAAGAGGCAGGTGGCGGCCAGCGAGATCGGGGCAGGTCAACGGACCACACTCAAGCGGCACTGCCGTCGGCATGCGTGACGCCACGCTCTGGTGCAGGATCGCTTGGAGCCGGTGGGGCGGCCAACCTGGAGAGTGTGCCGACAGCAGGACGGGGCCACTCGACTCGTCGTGGAGTACCTGCCCGCAGTCGGCCAGCAAGGACGGCAGGTCGCGGTCAATGGCGAAGGCCTCACCTTTCGGGCCGTGACCCCACGAAGGCGGGTCAAGCACGATGCCGTCATAGCGGTTGCCACGCCTGAGTTCTCGGGCCACGAATCGCTGCGCGTCTTCGCAGATCCAGCGGATCGGTGCGGCGTCGAGGCCGGAGGCGGTGGCGTTTGTGCGGGCTAGATCGATCGCCTGCCGGGAACTGTCGACATGAACCACCTCGGCGCCGGCCTGGGCAAGCGCCAGGCTGGCTGCACCGGAATGCGCGAACAAGGACAGCACTCGGCTGCCCGGGGGCGTCACCTGCGTGAGCCACTGCCACTGTGACTGCTGCTCAAGAAAGACACCAACTTGCCCGGAGGGGGCAGGTCGGACTGCCAGATACAGTGGGCCGCCAGTCAGCGAGATCTCCACCTGCCAGGGGTCGGGCAGGCGGCCGCGAATGTCCCAGTGGCCCTGACCACGACTTGATTCATGGAACACAACGGTCGCTGTCTTCCAAAGGTCTTCCTGGCGGCGGTCAGCCTGGGTGGCGGGTAGGGGGCGGTCCACCACGACGCCAGCAAGGTGCTCCAGCCGCCGGCCCGTGCCTTCGGAATCGCAGCCGAAATCGAGGATGGCAGGGTCGGGAAACTTTCTGCTGGCTGAATCGTTCATAACGTGAGAGAAGCATACGTCCGAAGTTGCCGCCTGTCGCCGGGCGTTCGCTGAAAGCTAGGACCAGCACCGGGCCGCCAGCCCACAATCCGCCTTTGACTGAAAAAAGAGGAGCCTTGCCATGAAACGCACCATCCTGCTGACAACAACCGTCCTTGCCGGCCTCGGGCTGGTCGCTCTCCTGCCGCAGTGGCGGCTGCAGGCCGATGAGCCGTTCTCTCGGCAGCGACCGGAACGCCCGGGAGAATTCCGCGGTCAGGGTGGGCCCGGTGGGCCGGGCCGCTCCGGGATGTCGCCGGGCGATCGCTCAGAGATGCGAGATCAGGTGCTCCGCCGGTTCGATGACATCACCCAGCGGCTTGAGCGAATTGAGCGGCGGCTTGGCGGCGGGCCAGGTGGCTCGGCTGGCGGTCCGGATCGGCAGCGGCCCGAGGGTGAATTCCGCGGGCCGGGCCCGCGTCCACCCCGGCCTGAATGGATGAATGGTGGCGATCGGTTTGGCCCGGGAGCAGATGCGCCAGAGCACCGGATGCCTCAGCACGGGCAGATGAATCGGTCGGACCGTCCCGGTGATCGCTTCGGGATGTCAGAGGAAATGCGGGAGCGGATGCAGCAGGCTCGGCAGCAGGTCGAAGAGCGGATGCAGCAAGCCCGACAGCAGATGGAAGAGCGGATGCAGCAGGCTCGGCAGAAGTTTGGAGAGATGCAGGAGCGAATTGAAAAACTTGAGGCGGAAGTCAAGCGGTTGCAAAGCACGCAGACAGAGAGCCGAGCCGAGGCGGCTGCGAGCACCAAGAATCCGAAAGTCAAAAAGCAGGCAGCGGTCAAACAATCAGCGGAAGGGGTTGGAAGCGTTTCGGCATCCCCCGACACGCTTTTCATCGCTGGCGTTGAAAACGTTCCCGGATTTTCGTCGTACGCCTGAGTCGTCAGTCATCGATCAGGGAAACGACACCGCTCTTCAGGTCGTAGTAGGCACCGACAATCGTGATGCTGCCGTCCTGTTCCATCCCTTTCAGGATCGTGCTCCGGCGGCGGATTTCATCGACTGCCATGCGAATGTTCTGCCGGCAGATGTGGGCAACATACTCCGGATTGGCGGCGGTCTTTTCTCCGGAAAACGCCCCAGGCCGCTGGAGTGCTGGCCGGATCTTGGCAAGCATCGGTGTGATGTTGCCAAGTTGCACATCATCAATGGCTGCCTGCACCGCGCCGCAGTGCGTGTGCCCGAGCACCATGATCAGTTTTGCCCCAGCAACATGGCAGCCGAACTCCATGCTGCCAAGGATGTCCTCGTTGACAAAATTACCCGCCACCCGGGCAACAAAAATGTCACCGACGCCACGGTCGAAGACATCTTCGACGGGGATCCGGCTATCGAGGCAGGAGAGAATCACAGCCTTGGGAAACTGGCCGGCGTAGGCCTCCCGAACGCGGGCGGAGTGGTTGCGGGTCGTCAGGTCATCCTGGACAAAGCGTCGGTTCCCCTCGAGCAGCTCCTGCAGGACGGCATCAGGCGTGAGGTCCGCTTGCTGCTCACGGGTGATGACTGACGGGCCAGCTGGTTGGGATGGGGATTTTGCAGATGGTTCTTCGGCGGCCACAGCGGCCAGGCTGCTGGCCACGAGGATGGCCATCACGCATGGGAACGGTTGGTAAGAAGCAAATGGCGAGCGGTTCATGTCGTGGGCCCTCGTTGAGAAGTGGTCGAAAACGACACGCTGCCGCCTTGCAAGGAAGAGGCTACCAAACGCTCGTGGATTCATGTTTTTGGGCTCCGTGACGCGTGCGCGGCCGGACGGTGTTTTTGCCGGCTTTGCATGGTGAAAGCGGCTCGCAACGAGGCCGGGATGGCTCCAACGAGGGGGTGCGACGTGGTTGAGATCGCGTCGTTCGGAAGGTTGTCCGGCATCCGGAGGTGGCGTTCTTGCCCATTCCCCCTACGTGATCGGCAGGGGCGGTGTTGATCTTGGTCATGCGAGGCGAGCGCTGGTGTCGATACCGAGAGAGCGGTCAGGAATTTTTGAACTCGCGGTTTCCTCATGATTCAGGGCTGCCTCATGACGCAAATGCCGCAGCCTTTCCGTGGAGGACTTGCGGCGATCACGTTTGCGCTTGCGGCGATGGCAATGCCACACGCCCACGGGCAGATTCAGGATGCCGGGGTATGGCTCGGGGCTTTCGCCCAAGGTGACTTTCAGTCTGTGGACCACCACGAGCGAAATGCCCGCTGGTGGTTTGATGCCAATACCCGATTTCTCGGTGACGACTTCGAACTGTTTCAAACTGTGATCCGCCCCGGCGTGGGCCGCCAGTTGGATGACCAGCAGTCAGTCTGGCTCGGGTATGCCTGGATTGGAGAGAGTCTCCCAGGGCTTGATTTTCATGAGAACAGAATCTGGGAGCAGTGGATTCTGAACCAGGACTATCGTGACGCCACGCTCCAGTTTCGGAGTCGGTTGGAGCAGCGGTTTGTCTCAACTGGGAACCAAGTCGGTTGGCGGTTTCGCCAGATGGTTCGGGCGCAGCGGCCTGTAGCAGGCAGCCCAAATCTCCTTTGGGTTGCATGGGATGAAATATTCTTTCATCTCAACGACACGGATTGGGGTGCCCGAACAGGCTACAACCAGAATCGAGTGTTTGTAGGCCTTGGCCGCATCCCCGCTGCGAGTCCTCGTCGGAGAACTGAGATCGGCTACCTCTATCAGCAGATCAACGTGGCCGAAGACGGTGCCGATCTCAGCAATCACATCCTCTCGATCAACATTTTTTTCAGCCCCTAGTAACTGCGAAAAGACCCGTGCACCGTGCGGGGCATGTCCTGGAGTGGCCGCCAGGAAGAGCAGTTGGAAACACTGGATTGCGGTTCGAGCGTTCAGTCGTCGAAGACCGACCGAATAAATTTCTCGGTCTGCTCCATGGTCGGCGTGAACCAAGGCTCCCAGTTCCATTCACTGTGCAGGCCTCCGGTCAGATTGAAAAGCTCATTGCGGATGCTTTTGGCAGTCAGCTTTTCCCGGATCGCATCGTGAACCTCCGGGTTTCCCTCACTAATGAAGAGCATCGGAGGTTCGTTGCCGGTCACCCAGTGTGCGGGTGATGCCTGCTGATAGCGTTGCGGGACATCTTCAGGCAGTCCACCGAGAAAGCGAAGGTAGTTTGAGTCAGGCTTTCGGGCATTCTCAAAGGCCTTCTCATCGTCGGTAGTTGTTGGCCCTGCAACGGGAATGCAGGCAGCAACATGGCTTGGGGTGGTAGACGCATCGGGTGCTTCGAGGCTCGCTTCCGGGCCGGCCGTCGCAGCCAGGGCTACCAGATGGGCGCCGGCTGAAAAGCCCATCAGCACGATGCGGTTGGGGTCTGCGCCCCAGGCGGTTGCATGTTCGCGCGTCCACCGGATGGCATCTTTGACATCGTGGATTGCGGCAGGAAACAGAGCCTCGCCCGAAAGTCGGTATTCGGGACAGACGACGACGAACCCACGCTCGCTGAGCCAAGCTGCCTTGGTGTGCTCGCCAGTGCGGCTCCCCTTCTTCCAGCCACCGCCGTGTACAAGGATCACAATGGCATGGGTGTCATTCAGTTGTTGCGGCACAAACAGGTCAACGTGTAGGTGCCGGCCGCCACGCGAGGCGTAGCTGATGTCATTGGTCTGTTCGACATGCTCCGGGGTCGAGAGTTTCTTGTGGCTGATCTGAAGGCCACGGTCAGCGTAATAGGCACGCAGTTCCGGGAAGGTTTTGGGCCGAGGGCCCCGGTCAAAGGTTGGCATCTCGGCCAGGGCAACGCTGCTTGCCCAGAGGATGATTACAATAGCGGTGGGTCGCCTGAGCGATTGATCCTTTTGGGAAGAAAGAAACAGGCTGTCGGCTTCGTCGATAGTCGTTGTGTATTCATCACGAAGCTCGCCCATCGTAGGTGCATTTCAGTAGGGTTGCGACCGCCCAGGGGCCAGTCTGATCATTTTTTTAATCCCAAAGGGGGCGAAGGTGTCATGGTGAGTTGGAGCGGCTGGAGGTTTTTCAGGGCTGCCTGCCTGGTGGTGGCACTTGGGGCTGCGGCGCATGCGGAGGAGGCTGCGGTTGAGTTTGAGAGCCAGCGGGAACAACTTGCTGTGCTGCAGCCAATGATTGGGAGTTGGAAGGGTGTCGGCCTGCAGAAGCGTGGGGGGAACACCCGCTGGGCGGCAACAACTGAGTGGGCCTGGTCGTTTGCCGATGGTCAGGCAGCCATTGTCTTTACGACTGAACCGGGGAGGTACTTCAGTCGTGGGTGTCTGGTACCGGGGGCGGCACCCGAGACGTTTCGGCTGACACTGGAACAGGCAGGTGCGAAACAGTCGGCGACGTTCGTCGGGCAGTGGGATGGCAGCGGCCTTGACCTCAGCAACGAACAGGCCGAGCCCGGGCAGCCGGCCCGCCTGCTGGTGAAAAACGTTGCCGACAACAAGCGGCTTGTGATTACCGTACAAACCCGCACCCCGTCGGGTGGCTATCAGCAGATCGCGGTGCTGGGCTATACCAGGGAAGGGGTGGTGTTTGCCGTTCGGCAGCGGCCCCTGCATGAGTGTGTGGTGACTGGCGGCGAGGGGAACCAGCGGGTGATGTACCAGGGGCAGGAATACTGGGTCTGCTGCAAGGGCTGCCTGAATATGTTTGAGGACAACCCGGAGAAAGTGATCGCCGCCCACGAGGCACGAATTGCGAAGCGTAACCAGGCTGCCAAAAAGTAGGTCGACGCGGAATAATTGCGGGAAACTTGACTGACGCCGGGGGGAATGGTGGGATGTAAGGGAAGCCAGAAGTCGACATCTAAACCTGGTTTCGTTCATGTTGAATCTGTCCCGCCGATCGACCGGAATGGTCCGCGTGGGCTGGTGCCTTGCAGAGGAATTTGCAGGGGGCTGGCGAGCGGCGACGCGGGTGTTGTCCCCACGGGAGTTTCCAATGGGATGCGCCAAAGTGTCGCGGTGCTGGGCGGTGGGGGTCGCGTCGTTCTGCCTGTTGAGTACGGTTCAGGCCCCGAACGCTGCTGCAGCGGATGCTCAGGCGATCGACTTCAATCGGGACATCAGGCCGCTGCTATCAGATCGCTGCTTTGCCTGTCACGGCCCGGACGAAGAGGATCGTCAGGCGGGGCTACGGCTGGATGACTTCTCTGCAGCAACGGCCGAACTTGACAGTGGCCTAACCGCGATCGTGCCCGGCACAGTGAGTGCGAGTGAGCTTCTCACTCGAATCACCAGCGACGATCTCGATGTGGTGATGCCGCCTCCTGAGGTCGGCAAGCCGATCACGCCAGGCGAGGCTGCGTTGCTCGCGGACTGGATTGCTGAAGGAGCAGTCTACCGTGGGCACTGGGGTTTCCAGCGGATCGAGCGGCCCGCAGTGCCAGCAGTGGCTGATACAGCCTGGCCGTTAACGCCAATCGACAGGTTCATTCTCACGCGGCTTGAGCAGGAAGGGCTGCACCCCAATGGTGAGGCAGACCGGACGACGCTTGCCCGCCGGTTGGCACTCGATCTGACCGGCCTGCCCCCGGAGCCAACTGCCGTTGCTGCCTTCTTGGCTGATGACTTGTCCGAAGCCTACAGCCGATATGTTGATCAGTTGCTGGCCAGTCCGCACTATGGCGAACGGATGGCCATTGAGTGGCTTGATGCCGCCCGCTATGCCGACAGCCATGGCTATCAGACGGACTCGAGTCGATCCAACTGGCCGTGGCGAAATTGGGTGATCGAGGCCTTCAATCGCAACCTGCCTTTTGATCAGTTCACGGTGGAGCAACTTGCCGGCGACATGCTGCCGGAGTCGACCCGTGATCAGATCGTCGCCACGGGCTTCAACCGCAATCATCGCATCAACGGCGAAGGGGGCATTATCGCCGAGGAGTGGCGGGTGGAGACCGTCATCGACCGGGTTGAAACGACCGGCCAGACTTGGCTGGGTCTGACCGTCGGCTGTGCCCGCTGCCATGACCATAAGTACGACCCGATTTCTCAGCGGGAGTTCTATGAGCTGTTCGCGATATTCAACAATGTCCCCGAGACCGGCACAATCATGGGGCAGGCGACCCAACGCAGCGGCGGAAACGCTGAGCCGATTCGATTGTTGCCCACCGCAGCGCAGGAGAAAAAACTGGCTCAGCTTGAGGAGCAGGTCGTCGATGCCAAGGCAGCACTTACGACAGAAGAGAAAAATCTGAAGAGCCTTGCCGAGGTATGGGCGGTGGATGTCCGCGAGGCACTCAGGACTGCCGGTGAGGCCTGGCAGCCGTTTGAGCCGCTGGAGATGACCAGTGCCGGTGGGGCCAGCTTCCGCCGGAGTGAAGACGGCTCGTGGCTGGTGGAGGGCGTGAACCCACCGCAAGACAGTTACACCGCCGAGTCGTTGATTCCGGCTGGCAGGTTCAGCGGGCTGCGGCTGGAACTGCTGCCGGTAGCCGGCCTGGCTGGGGGCGGCTTCGGTCGGGGCGGAAATGGCAATGTGGTGGTAACGAAGATTGAAGCGGAGATTGATCCGCCAGGAGACGGCAAGGCCATTCCAGTGGTCTTCAAGCGAGCCGAGGCGACCTACCAGCAAAAGGGCTGGGAGGCAGCCAAGTTGCTCTCGGCCAAGAAGGGGGATGGCTGGGCAATCGATGGCAACCGGGCTGATATCGACACCCCGAGAACCATTGCCCTGCTATCGGCCCAGCCCGTCGTCGTCCCGGAAAATTCTCATCTCGTCGTGACGGTGCGGCAGGAGTCGCAGTTTACCGGTCACACGATCGCGCGGTTTCGGCTGGCCTATTCGGCGGACGAGCCCAGCCTGCTTGGCGTGAATGGGCTGCGGCTCCCGAAGGATGTGCGGGCCGCGGTCATGACGGCCACAGAAAGGCGTACACCTAAGCAGCAGAAGGAGGTGGAGGCCTACTATCGCGGAAACGTGGCTGGGCCGATTCGACAGGCTGAGGCAGCTCGTGATGCGGCTCAGAAAAGCCTCCAGGACTTTCGGAATACCCTGCCGAGTGCCATGGTGATGCGGGAGGGACCGCCCCGCGAGGCCTTTGTGCTGGAGCGTGGCGAGTACGACAAGCGGGGTGAGCAGGTTCCGCCAGGCTTGCCTGCGTTTCTGCCGGCACTTCCCGACGGGGAACAGGCTAATCGGCTCGCGTTGGCTCGCTGGATCGTTTCCCGGGACAACCCACTGACGGCGCGGGTCTGGGTGAATCGCATCTGGGAACGGTTCTTTGGGGTTGGACTGGTCAAGACCAGCGAGAACCTTGGGAATCAGGCGGCGTATCCCAGTCACCCGGAGTTGCTCGACTGGCTGGCGGCAGAGTTCATCGAGAGCGGCTGGGATATGAAACGCTTCATCAAACTGCTGGTGACCAGTCGCGTCTACCGACAGGCAGCAACCGTCACGCCCGCCGAGTTGGCGAAGGATCCGGAAAACCGCCTGCTGGCGCGGGCGTCGCGGATTCGCCTTCCAGCAGAGGTGGTTCGTGATGCAGCCTTGGCGTCGTCCGGGCTTCTTGTGCCGACCATCGGTGGCCCCAGCGTGCGGCCCTGGATGCCCGACGGCGTCTGGGACGAGACCAGCAAGTACGGCAACCTGCGGGGCTACAAGCCGGCAAAGAATGACGATCGCTATCGCCGCAGCATGTACACAATCTGGAAGCGGACCGCCGGCCCGCCGACGATGCTGCTATTTGATGCGCCCAATCGCGAAACCTGCACCGTGAAGCGTTCCCGAACGAATACACCGCTGCAGGCCCTTGCCTTGCTCAATGAGACAACCTTCATTGAAGCGGCCCACGGGCTGGCCAAGCGGATGGTGGCGGAGGGGGGAGATCAGCCCGGTAAACGGATTGCCTATGGGTTCCAGGTGACCATGGGCCGTCAGCCGACCACGCTTGAGCAGCAGACGCTTACGGAGGGATTGGCAGCGGACCTCGCACTCTACACGCAGCATGCACAAGCCGCGGAACAGCTTGCGACTGCTGGCATTGTCCCCCGGCCTGACGGGGTGCCGCTGGCTGAATACGCCGCCTACACACTGGCAGCCAACGTGATTCTGAACCTTGATGAATTCATCATGCGGGAGTAGTGCGATGCATTCTCTTCAGCCTCTTCATGTGCAAGATCAGCTCAACCGCCGGGTCTTTCTGGGCGGAGCAGGGGGAGGGCTCGGGTTTGCCGCCCTGGCCTC
>JBDQOY010000247.1:0-5205 GCA_040260935.1 Pirellulales bacterium | reverse complement strand
GCCCCACCCTGGGCCGACAGCCGGGTACCTCGGCTTTCACGAGCTGGGCATAAGGTGCTGGAAGACTACCGGAACTTCTATGAGTGTGACCGCCTGGTCTGTCTGACCGCAGCCTTTGGTGCTGGGGCACTCATGGCGAACACCGGGTTCGACACCACCATGCAGGACGCCTGGCAGACGGGAGTGGAGCCAACAGCGCTTGGCACCTTCTTTTCTGGTTGCAAGGACATCGGGGAGGGACGGTATTCCCTGCCGATCTTCGGAGCTGCCGCCGCCACCGGGTTGGTCTTCGAAGGCAGGCCGCTCGGCGATGCCATCGGCGGCTGGGGGTCGCGGAGTCTGCGGATCTTTTTCGTTGGGGCACCGCCACTCTACGCCCTGCAGTGGGCCACGGGTGCTTCCCGGCCGGGGGAGACCAGTGCTGGCAGCGATTGGAAACCGTTTCAGGATTACAACGGCGTCAGCGGGCATGCCTTCGTCGGGGCCATTCCCTTTCTGGCGGCCGCCGACATGGTTGAGAGTCCGTTGGCCAAGGGAACGCTCTACGTCTGCTCAACGTTTGTCGGCTTCTCACGCATGACAGACGATGCCCACTATCCCTCGCAGATCTTTCTGGGCTGGTACCTCGCCTGGGCCAGTTCACTGGCTGTCAGCCGGACTGAACACCATTTTGCCGGCATGGAGGTGCAGGTGATGCCGCTGCCACTTGGCGACCTGGGTGGAATGGGCGTGCAGGCTCGTTGGTAGGAGGCTACGTGCTGCGGACGCCGACTATCGCGGCCGTGACGGCTGCGGAGGCGATGCCCTCGACCAGTTCAACGTGACCGATGCGGTCTGGCAGGACAAACCGTAACTGACCATGCACGGTTTTCTTGTCGCGGCCCATGATGGCAAGCAAGGTGTCGTCGGCGATGGCAGCCAGCGTGTCTGTGGTAACCGGCAGGCCCAGGCGCTCGAGCAGGGTGTGCTGGCGGCTGACCGTTTCTGCGGTGATCCGGCCCAGTGTGGCGGCGAGTTGAGCAGCTGCGACCATGCCGAGGGAGACGGCCTCGCCATGCAGCAGCGTGCCGTAGCCGGTCGCGGTCTCAAAGGCATGGGCGAAGGTGTGGCCATAGTTGAGACAGGCCCGCAGCCCGGTCAGTTCCCGCTCGTCGCGTTCGACGACGAAGGCCTTGAGTTCTGCCGACCGCTGGACGAGATGTTCAATTGCCGCTGGTTCACGCGAGATGATGGCGGCGGTATTCGCCTCAAGCCAGGCGAAGAATTCGGCGTCGAGGATCATGCCGTACTTCACCACCTCGGCCAGTCCGCTGGTGAACTCGCGGGCCGGCAGTGTGGCCAGCGTGTCGATGTCGGCGATGACGCCACGCGGCTGCCAGAAGGCCCCGACAAGGTTCTTCCCTGCCGCCAGGTTGATGCCGGTCTTGCCGCCGATGGCACTGTCAACCTGAGCGACGAGTGTGGTTGGCACCTGCCAGCAGGGGATGCCCCGAGCGAAGCCGGCCGCCAGAAACCCGCCGAGGTCGCCGATCACGCCGCCGCCAACGGCAATGAGAGACGTCTGTCGATCAATGCCGAGTTGGGCCAGGGCTTCCCAGAGCCGGCCCGCCTCCGTGAGTGACTTGGAGGCTTCGCCGGATGGCACGGTGAGCAGATCAGCCGAAAGGCCAGCCTGCGTGAGGGAGGTCATGACTGCCGTGGCGTGCGGGGTGACCACTGCGGCATCGGCAAGGACGACCGCCTGCTGGCACCTGGTGGCAGCCAGCAACTCCCCGGTCTCGGCTAGCGTGCCACGGCCGACGTGGATGGCGTAGGTGCGGTCTGGCGGCGGACCGTCGGTGCCGTTGAGTCGGAGGGTGATGGTGCGGTCTGCCACGTCAGGTCGCCGCCGCCCGTTCGATATCGTCTTCGGTCACCGTGATCACGCGGGCAAAACCAGTGTGCTGGCGGATGTACTCAAGGTCAGCCGCTTCAGCAGGGGCCGCGTGGAGCAGCCTGGCGACGCGGTCTCGGTCGGCAGTTGACCAGTCTTCGTAGGCATCCGGCCAGATGGTGTGCTGCTCAACGACGAGGGCTTCACGATACGGATCGAACTGGTTGGACATGGGGCCAATCCTCGAGCAAACGAAGCGGAGGGAGAAAAACAATCGTGAGCGAAACAAATCGCTGCGGGACAAAACGGGTCTGGAGTATACAGTGGGAGGTTCGTTGCCTCGACCGGGGCACGTTTCCGATCGCATTCCGCATTCCTTCGCCTACTTCTGTGTCACGAACGTCACCTGGAACTCGCCTGGTCGTTGGGCTGCTTGGCCTTGGTCTCACCGCCGCCGGCCTGGGGATCTGGTTTCAGTGGCAGCAGACCCGGCGTTGCCTGGAGTTCTACGGGGTGGAAGCCGCCGCCCGCATCTCCCGGGCCCCTCGGGTGGAACTCTGGTCGCTCAAGCCGCTGGCAGACCACGGGCATACCGGTCGCCTCGCGGCCACGCAGCGGCAGGAGATCTCGACGGCCAAGGGGCTGGTGCACCTCCGCCGCGGGCTCGTGGAAGATGCCAACTTCATGTGGTCCAAACCACCGGGGGGTGACCAACCGCTTCCCGATGCCGCCTGGGACGTCGCCCTCGTCTTCAAGGACGATTCGGGAGAACGGGGAATTGTGCTGGCCGTCGCCCTCGGGTCGGACGCGGAGCCAGCCCAAGTCACCGTGCTGGGGCAGCCGGGGCGTGTCGGTCTGGGCAAGATGGCGAAGGGGCTGCGGGCTTGGGTCGCGGCGACGATGGCTGCCTCGGCCGCTGACCATTGATCGGCCGGCGGGCTGCCGAAACAGGTCTTTTGTCAGGTGTGGCTGCAGGGCTATCGTCCCGGCCAGCCTCTGGTCGCTGCAGTGCGGATGTGTCGCTGCGACTGAGGCACCACCGTGTCCGAAAGGCAGATCTCATGCGAGCGATTGCGGTAGCGAATCAAAAAGGTGGCGTCGGCAAGACAACCACGTCAGTGAATCTGGCGGAAGGGCTGGCTCGCCTCGGGCGGCGGGTCTGCCTGATCGACCTCGACCCGCAGGCGCATGCCACCTTGCATGTGGGCGTGATGCCGGAAGAGGACTCTTGCTCGGCGTACAACGTGCTGGTTGAAGGACAGCCTCTGGCGGCAGCCACCCAGGCGGTCAGCGAAAACCTGTGGGTGGTTCCCTCGCATCTTGACCTGTCGGCGGTCGAGGTTGCCTTGGCCGGCCGTGCCGGTCGGGAGGCAATTCTCCGTGAACGAATTGCTGCTGACCCGATGTGTCAGGGGGAAGGCGTTGCGGCCTTTGACTTTCTGATTGTCGACTGCCCTCCATCCCTTGGCCTGCTCTCACTGAACGCGATGGCGGCGGTTGATGAGGTGCTACTGCCGCTTCAGCCACACTTCCTCGCTCTGCACGGGCTGAGCAAACTGCTGGAGACGATCGAACTGTCGGCCGATCACCTTAATCCGCGGCTGCGGCTGCTGGGGGTGGCCCTCTGCCTCTACGAGGCGGGAACCCGGCTGGCAACAGAAGTGGGCCGCGACGTCGAGGCCTTCTTCGCCGAGGCCAGCCAGCGGCATCCTGCCTGGCGGGATGCCCGGGTGTTCCAGACCCGCATTCGGCGGAACATCCGCCTGGCAGAAGCCCCCAGTTTCGGGCAGTCGATCTTTGCGTATGCGGCTGATTCCAACGGGGCGGCTGACTACCATGACCTCGCCGCCGAGGTCGATGCAACCGTGTTGCCAAGCCGGCAGCCGGTCACCGTGGCACCGCTGCGGCAGGTGGCCTAAGTGACCACGGCGTTGGCTGCTGGCCAGTTTGGGCCTGCCTGCGGTAAGGTGAAACGTGGCTTGGTCATGCCGCGGTGCGAGAAGACACCGCAGTGGAGCGGCCTGGTGAGCCAGAGGGAGTGGAGGCGTTCATGCGGCGACTGATGCGATTCCTGACGCAAGGCGGCCTGGTTGGAGTGGTGCTGTTCGCTCTGGCTGCGGCAACTCCGGCGGGGGAGGGCTTTCGTCAACTCGGCAGCGGGGTCCTCACGGTCGTCCCCCCTGATGAGTCGGTCGATGATGTCGCGCAGGTCTTCAATCTGCACGAACTGGCGCAGGGTCGCGGAGACGCCTGGGATCCTGACCATGCGCCTTCCCACGAGACCCTGATCGGGATGGCCCGCGACCGGCAGTTCCTCCGGGATATTTGGTGCCTTGAATTCGCCTACAAGCCCCCCCGGACCATCACCATCGATGTGCCGGAAGAGGGCTTCACGGTTCGCAAAGAGAAGGTCTGGTACCTCGTCTATCGCGTGAAGAATGTCGGGGGGCGGCGGGTGGTCTTCAAAAAAGATGCTGCGGGAAATGACGACCGCACCCGGCCTCAGCTGCAGCGGCTTGATGACCTGTCGATTTCGTTCGAGCCACAATTCATCTTCGAGACGCACGAGGCACTTTCTCGTGACGAGGGGATTCTTGAACACCGGGACTTTCTCGACCGGCTTGTCCCCACGGCGATGGAACCGATCGCCCGCCGCGAGAAGATTCCGCTGGAGTATCTCCATGACAGCATCGGCATTGCCGATCGCCCGTTGGCGCCTGAGGAAGAGCGTTGGGGGGTAGCCGTCTGGCAAGACGTCGACCCCCGCATCGACTTCTTCACAATTTTCATCTACGGGCTGACCAACTCGATGCAGTGGCGGCACGATGCCGAGTTGGAAACCGATCTGGAGCATGCACCGGAATACGAGCGACGCGAACTGGAGTGTCTGCGGCTCGACTTCTACCATCCGGGCGACGAGGCCCATGGCGACTTTGAAGAGGTCCAGGTGGCGCACGCCGGGATGTTTGAACAGCTGGCGATTGGGTCACGGCTGCTGGAAGCCGCGAGCCGTGCGACGCTGACGAATGCGGAGCATATTGCTGGGGTGCGGCGGCTGGGGGTGCGGTGGCAGGACTTCTTGGAGCCGGAGAAGGAGGCGTGGACGGGCGGCTCAGGGCTCGTTCCGGTGGAGCGGTTTGCCCAGACACTGGCCAAGGAAGACGATCCAGCCAAGCGGGAGACCCTGGTGCGGGCCTTCCTTGGTGATCAGGCCATCGGCTGGATGGAGGACCTGCTCCGGGCGGTCGTCAGTCCGGCCTCTCCGGAAGCGGCTGCGGAGGGACAACAGGCATTGGCGGCGATCGGTCTGACCCGGCAGCAGGTCGAGGCTG
>JBDQOY010000246.1:0-3058 GCA_040260935.1 Pirellulales bacterium | reverse complement strand
GGTGTGCTGATCGCAGCCAACGTGGCAGAACGCTGGGCCAGCAACTGCTCCACCATCGCTTCCTGGTGCTGCTCCCCCGCCGTGACCGCCTGCCGCAGCAGCCCACCCGCCAGATGCAGCCGCGCCTCGTCAACTGCCCGGTCTGCCTGCTGGCGGGCAAGCTGACTGGCCGCTGCAAACCAGAGGATTGCCAGGATGGCCAGCACCAATGCACTGACGGAAAGACCGCCCCCCGCAGTCACCAGTGGATGCCGCCGAGCCCATCGACAGAGGCGTTCTGCAGGGGGTGAGGGGCGACACTGCACCGGAAGCCCGTCAAGCCAGCGGCGCAGGTCCGCCTCGAGTTCCGACATGGTTCCCAGCCGCTCGGCGGGAGACTCTGCCAGACACGCCGCCGCAATTGCCGCCAGATCAGCCGCCTCAGACCTGGTGCCTCGCTGGTCCCGCACGGCCAGCGTCACAGTCTCCTTCAGGGCGACAGCATCCGGAGTCCGGACAACGGAACCTGCGGCGACACACGACGCTTGCCCGTCGTGAGCGTTGCCGACAAGTTCTGCCAGCACCCGACCGAGGCTGTAGATATCACTCCGGGTGTCGATCAGATCATCCCGACCAGCCCGTTGTTCAGGGCTCATGGTTGCTGGCGTCCCAACCACCTGGCCGGTTGCCTCCCGGCGGTGCGACGTCCCCTGCAGGCGGCCAATGCCAAAGTCAATCACCTTCACCTGGCCATAGCGGTCCACCAAAATATTGGACGGCTTCAGGTCGAGGTGAATCACCCCCTTGCCGTGAGCCGCCGCCACCGCTGCGGCAGCAGCACTCACCAGCTGCACCCGCTCCCGTATTCCCAGCCGGTGTGCTGCGGCGTACTGGGTGATGGGCAAGCCCCCCTCAACCAATTCCATCATGATCCACGGAACGGCCTGTCCGGCAACGTCACAGATGCCAACGGTGTACACCTGCGCGACGTGAGGGTGCGTGAGTCGCGCCAGCAGGGCTGCCTCTGCTTCCAGACGCTGCCCAAGTAACACGCCGCTTTCAGCCCGAACCACCTTCACCGCCACCCGCCGCGCAGGGGCATGCTGCCGGGCTTCAAACACCCGACCCATCCCCCCATCGGCAAGCAGTCGCAGAATTGTGACCCCACCCAGATCGGTGCCAGCGTCCAACTGCCGCGCGGTATTCGCAGGAGAACTCAAGCCGAAGGTATCATTACCTCCTGTGAGTTCGACTGAGCGGATCGTCGTGCGGTCGAAGGAAGCCATCCCCCTTTTGTACCGTTCGACACCACCGAATTGAACGATTCGGTTCGTTCGGCGTCGATTATGAGTGCGAGTGGCTCACGGCTTCGGCATCTCGCCGGGGGCAGGCCAACCGGAGCAGTTGATCCCGGGCCGACTTGATGGTGCGAATACGCTCTCGTACGAAGGTGAAGTCTCCTCCCGGGTCAGCAGACGGGTCTGTCTGGACGGTCCCCGTCCGTGCCGCAACGCCCGGCATGGCCACGGGCGCGGAGTGAAACATCGGCTGGTGCAGCCCGCCAACCCGCAACTGCCGTCGCCAGTACCGCAGTCGTACCTGGGCAGCAAGAACCACGTCAGCCGCTGACACTGCCTTGCCTGAATCAGCGGAGAGCCCCAACTCCGACAAGGCTGCCAAGACTGTTTCCCAGTTGTTTGCGATTAGCTCGCGGTGGCTTCCATGACCCGACCGCCCAGCCTCCGCACCACTGCCTCTGCCCACCATGCCTGCTGTCCTCTGTGTCTTGTGACTGTCTTTTTCTGACCGTATTCTGGGCTCACTGTCCCGGCGGTTCCTGACTGGGCCGTCTCGTGGGAAGTGCGAAAGGTGGCTTTGACCGTCACGCAGAAAAAACACCCGCCACAATCGGCCCACCTGGCATCCCTGCAGGAAACCACCACCAACGGATCCGGCTGCTATCGGTTTGGCGACACCCGGCCACCAACCGACCGAGATGTCCTCTATCAGAGAAAGCGAGTGCCAGCCTCAGCAGGGGCAAAGCCTTTTTCCGAAAACTGAGTCCATTAACCGTTCCAGGCGGGTTTTCTCATTCGGCACCCAGGCCGCCGGTCTGGTACGATTCAAGCGGCAAGGCAATTCCACCCCAAAGACGTAGCACCATGGACGAGGCTCCCCTCCCTCCGGTGGTTGCCGATTGTCTGCGCGACCTGGCCAACGGAGACGACGCAGCCCGTGGCCGCATCATTGAACTCTGCAGCGAACGGCTACGGATTCTCGCCCACCGAATGCTCAACCGGTTTCCGGCCGTGCGGCGTTGGGAGGAAACGGATGACGTCTTCCAGAACGCCGCCTTGCGGCTCTTTCGCTGCCTGGGTGAGGTTTCGATCGAGTCGCCGCGAGAGGTTTTGGCCTTGGCCGCCACCCAGATCCACCGCGAGTTGATCGACATGGCCCGCCGCCATGCCGGCCCAATGGCCTTCGGAAGCAACCATGCCACCGGCATTCAACCGCTTGAAGACCATTCGAACATTCGCCATCCGGCCGACACGAAAAGCCCTTCGGAAACCCATCTCGACCGCTGGACTCTTTTCCACGAGGCAATCCAACAGCTGCCTGAGACCGAGCGGGAAGTGTTTCAGCTGGTCTGGTACCTCGATGCCGACCAGCAGACCATCGCTGATCTCCTGGGTTGCTCGGTGCGAACCGTGAAGAACCGCTGGCGAGCAGCCCGCGAGCAGGTCAAAGAAGCGCTCGGCGGTGACGCCCCTTCCTGAGCAAGCAATCCGGATGCCGCTCGACGCAAACAAACCCCCGGGGGCAAGCCCACCCACGCGCAGCCGCCAACGCGTCGTGTGCCGCTCAGCCGGAACATTCTTCACCCCGCCGCTGGATCGCGGCCATCCACCCACGGCCCGGCCAGCCGCTGGTCCGGCGGTGTCTCCAACTGGCTGCCCGTTTCGCCAGCGTGCCAGCCCGGGACATGGCCAGGTGCCCCGTGTGCTTTGGAGCGTTGCTCCCACCGCTGGGCCCAGCTGGGGCTGCCGTCGGTGTAGCGGCCACCAGCGGCGTCGAAGTG
>JBDQOY010000245.1:0-5102 GCA_040260935.1 Pirellulales bacterium | reverse complement strand
TGCGGGTGGTTGCCCCGCGGGCAGCCAGTGAGGCCAAGGCGAGTCTTCGCGATGGCTTTCTCGGACCAGTTGCCTGGCTGCTGCTGGCGGCCTCCGGCGTCGCCCTAGCGTTGACGCCACTGGTGCCGGTTGAGGGCATGGTTCGTTCCCTCAGCCGGATGCTCAGCGCGAATGCGTCGTCTGAGGTCATCACGATCGCCCCTGGCAGCATTGATGAGAAAGTCGACCTTCCGCTTCGCCCCCAGGAACTGGCCTCACTTTCCTTCCAGAGTGACCGACGGGTTTTGCTCCGCACGCAGCGGCCGATTGAAGGGTTCGCCCTGTTGAAGGTGCCGGATGTGGAACTCAACGGCCAGGACGCCTGGCAGTGGTCCAAGGACGATGGCCGGGCCAATCCATTTCTTGGCAACAAGGCAGAACTTGAAGTCTCCAACCGGGCCGAGGGAGATGCCGCCGGTCCAGCCCAGCTGACGGTGTCCTGGCGGCTCATGCCGGAATTCCCGGAGGTGGCCATCCTGCCACTGACTACCCTTTCTCTGTTAGCGATCGTGCTGGCCTACTCGGCCTTTCGGTTACTGCCCCGGCGGATCGCAGCCGTTGCCTCGTCCACCACGAAGGAAGCAATCGGCCAGCCAATCTTTGCCGTGGCCATCGTCGCGGGAATCGCCCTGCTGCTGGCCTTCATCGTGATCCCCTACAACACCTTTGGGGAAGACGTGAAGATGCTCAAAGATAGCGGTCTAACCCTCGTGAAGGTGCTGTCGCTGCTGGTGGTGATCTGGACCGCCAGCGTCGCCGTGGCGGATGAAATTGAAGGCCGGACAGCGTTGACCGTCCTCTCCAAGCCTCTGACCCGGCGGCAGTTCGTGATCGGCAAGTTCATTGGACTGGCCCTGGTCGCCCTGCTGATTTTCATGATTCTCGGTGCCGTTCTGATGGCCACCACCAGCCTGAAGGTCGTCTACGACGCGCGGGAATCCTCGAAGACCGATCCGCTCTGGACTGAGTGCGCGGCTGAGATGATCACCATCGTCCCGGGGTTGGTGCTCTCGCTGCTGGAAACCATTCTGCTGGGCGCCATCAGCCTGGCGGTCTCGACGCGACTGGGCATGATCCCCAACCTGATCATCTGCTTCACAATCTACGTGCTCGGCCACCTCGTGCCGCTGATTGTGCAGTCGAGTGTGGGCAAACTGGCCATCGTCCGCTTCGTCGGGCGGCTGTTCGCCACGTTACTCCCGGTGCTTGAACACTTCACCATCGAGGCCGCCGTCGTCGGTGGGGTGCCGATTCCCTGGAGCTACCTCGGCTGGGCTGCGCTCTATGCCGGCCTCTACTCGGCAATTGCCGTCCTGATCGCGCTGGTGCTGTTCCAGGATCGCGACCTAGCCTGATCTGCTGGGCGATGTGACGAAACCGCTGACGGGTGGACGGCCGTAAGGCGTCACCTACCGGGCGATCCCCACGGTGCCACTCAAGCCAACCACCTCGGGCCGCTGCAGGGGCCCGCCTGTCGGCGCCAGTTCGCCCGTGCGGTCGTACTGGGTGCGGGCCTCGGCCGAGCCCTCCAGAAACAGCTTCATGCCCCGTGGCAACTGCTGCTCAAGCCGTGGGCCCAGTTCGATGCCAACAGTCCGCTGCGTGTCGGTCTGTCGCAACTGCGTCCGCAGTTCCACCGCTCCACTGGTCGTCTCATTCTCAAAGGCCATTGACACCCGACTGGTCCAGCCGGATGGCCCGGCAAAAATTGCCTCCCGATCAGCCAGCACCCCGGCGGCAACATTCAGAAACGAAAACTGCTGGCCAATCTCAGCCGACAAGGCACCCCGCCCCGCCTGGCTGCTGGGCGGTCCGGTGACAATCAGATCGACCGGCAGCGCATCCGTTGGAGGCTCGTCTCCCGACGGAAACCGGCGCAACACCTGGGCTATTCCCGTTCCACCCGTCTCGAAATCGAGCCCGAACCCCTCAAAGGCAATCTCTTCCGGCAGGCAGATCGTGCCTTCAGCGTCCATCGGCACATCACAATCAGCGGTGCCAGCACACACTGCCACGAGAACGCCAACCATAAGACCAATCAGAATCACCATCACCGACTCCACCATCATGCCGGAAGCATTGACCCCATCCTGAATCGCTTCGACCAGATACGCCGAGCCGCTTGCAGCGGGGTTGGTCTGTGCCGGTCAGGGAACGCAGGCGGCGTACACTGCCCGCCCGCCGCTCGCCCCGCCTCAGGCAGTCTTCCGCAGTTCCACGATGGGTAGTGGGGCTCCCAGTTTGGTACACCGCATGACGTCAAGCACCCGAGTGGCAACCTCAAGCGCTGCTGCCCCGGCCGCTGCCGTCACCCGCGGCTCACGGGTCGTGCCGATGCACGACAGAAAATCGTCGTGCTCCGAAGCAATCGCATTGGCATCCGGCACGGGAAGAGTCCGATGTGGCAGCACCTCATTGAAAAAAGTCTCTTTCGCCGCCATGCGGTCAGCCGGAGAGACAGCCTCGGCTACAAAGCGGCCAGCCGCAACCGCCTCCGAGGCGGTGACAACGTCGACAGCTTTGGCATTGAAATCGACCGACACCAGGCTATCACTGGTCCACATTGATAGCCTCCGGGTGAGTGTCGGATGAATCCGCGAGGCCGACAGATCAGCCACCAACCCAGAACCAAAGGTCAGCCGGGCCTTCACCGCATCTTCATGGCCACCGGTAGCGACCAGCCCATCGGCCTCAATTCGCTCCAGCCGTCCCGGCTGCAGCGACAGCACCAGGTCGATGTCATGAATCATCAGATCGAGTACCACCCCGACATCGAGCGACCGGTAGGTGAATGGCGCCAGCCGCGCTGACTCGACAAACAGCGGACGTCCCGACTGCTGCCGGGCCAACTCCCAGGCCGGGTTGAACCGTTCAACATGCCCGACGGCGACAGTCCGGCCGTATCGCCGCGCTGTGACCACGATCGCCCGGGCATCTTCAACACTGGCGGCCAGCGGCTTTTCGACCAGCAGATCAAGGCCCTGCTCCAGCAGCGGCACAGCAACCTCAGCATGAAGCCCGGTCGGCGCGGCAACCACTGCGGCATCGACCCGGCCGACAAGTGCACCGGGCTCGGTGAAGGCCTCGCAGCCATGCGTCTCGGCCACACTTCCGGCTGCCTCGGCCACCGGATCGACCACGCCAACTAACCGGCAGTCCTCACGGCCTGCCAGCAACCGGGCATGGATCTTCCCGAGATGCCCACAGCCGATCACTCCTACACGCAACTCACTCATATCCGCCTCCTGGTCACTGCACCGTTTGTTCGACGTTCATTCACCCCGTTCACCCCAGGTCACCAGCCAAGAGGGCAGCCCGCACCGGGTTGCGATTGGCCACAGGACCGTCCGCACGCGTGTGTTGAACTCACGACTCATCTGCGGACTCCTGACAACTGCCCTCCGCTGCCAGCATGGCCGCCACCAAGGCGGCATTGAGCTGATGGCCGCTGCGATATGCACTGATGTCGGCATGGATCGGCCGACCCGCCAGGGCAAGGTCACCAACGACATCAAGCACCTTGTGACGGGCGCATTCGTCCGGCCACCGCAGCTCATTCTCGATGGGCCCATTGGGCCCGATGATTAGCAGATCTCGATAGGTGACGGTCAGGCCCAACCCCTGCTCTTGGAGCCGGCGGGCATCCTCTTCCGGCAGGAAGGTTCGCGCTGCTGCCACGTCGGCGCGATAGACCTCAGGCGTCATTGCTCCGGAGAACTGCTGCGCGGGAATCGGCTTGCCCGGATAGTGGAGGTCGTAGGTGACATGCAGACCGGCTGTTGTCGGCGGCCGCGCCTCAATCCGGCTTCCAGAGCCATCCTCAACCACCAGCGGCGCCGCCACCCGCAGGGGCGTGCTGACACCAGCCACCGCTTCAGCACCGGCTGCGTCAATCGCTTCAACGTAGGCCTGGGCCGAGCCATCCAGCCCCGGAAGCTCCGCGGCCGTCAGCCCCACCTCGCAGCAATCAATCTGCAGGGCCGCCAACGCGCTGAGCACGTGCTCTACCAACTCAACAGTGGCAGTGCCAACCGCGAGATTCGTGCGGCTCACCGCCTCAACGCGATGTGCCAGGACCGCAGGCACACGAAGGCCACCGAGATCCTCCCGCACAAACACGACACCGCTGCCAGCGGCAGCAGGCCGCAGTTCAACCCGATTCTCCCGCCCGCTCCAGTAGCCCACGCCAGTGACCACAACAGGATGGCAGAGCGTCTGCTGGGGGCGTTGCCACACGCCCGCGACCTCTCTTCCAGCGGCCGCAGTGGCGGCTCCCGTTGCAGCATTCAAAACAGGTACCCATGCGGGTGAATACGAGCGACCGCCACACAAAGACGAGGCCTTGGGGACTAGGCTCGGGGAACAGATAGCGCGACGGGCGCCCGACACGACCTGGTGACCGACACCTTCCCGCCCAGCCGCACCAGCTTCCGGAGGGGACCCGGCGGACACCCCACTGGAGCAATCCGCCGGGTTCACCCGGAAGCGAATCCAACGTTCTCAGCGACTGACCGGCTGGCCCGGGGCGCTGGCGACGGCCCCGGCGTTGAGCAGCTGCAGCACATCAGGCGTAATGTCAATGGACCGGTCGTAGTAGACGAGCGGCTTGGTGATGCCCCGAAGCACCTGATTCCGGTCACCGGAATCGACCGGATCGCCATCAAACCGATGGACAACGGCAATCCCGTGCTCCTGAGCAAAGCGAGCAACTGCCTGCTCAATATCGCCAAAGACGTCGTGATAGACCGACGCCTCACGGTCCATGAAGTCCTTTTTCTGCAACTGGGCGGTGACGTTGAAATCGCCCTGGGCCTTGGCAACTTCTGCCTCAAGCTTCTTGTATTCCGGCGTGCCGGGATTGAAGCCCTTCAGTTGCTCAACCAGGCCGTTGATGCGATCTCGTTCGGCCTTGAGGATTTTGACAGCGCCCTGCGGAAGCATAAGGCGGGGGAGGCGGTGCCGGTGGTGGTTCGCCGGGACGGGCAGGAACAAGCCCTGTCGGTCACGCTGGGCGACCCGCGATAGGGGCGAAAACCGGGTATTTGTCTGGGGGAGATTGCCCT
>JBDQOY010000244.1:0-3798 GCA_040260935.1 Pirellulales bacterium | reverse complement strand
GTCCTGCGGGTAATGGTTTCTCCCGCGGATGATAATCAGGTCTTTCAGCCGGCCGGTGACGAACAGTTCCCCGTTATCGAAAAAGCCGAGGTCACCGGTCCGCATGTAGGGGCCTGGGTTCGGCCGCCAGCGGCCCATTCGCTCGGCATCACCGCCGGGCAGGTGGAGCATCGCGCCGAAGGTCGCAGTGGTCTCCTCCGGGCGGTTCCAGTAGCCCTGAGCCACACTTGGGCCACTGACCCAGATTTCACCGACGCGACCCGGCGGCAGCGGCTCGGCCGACTGGGGGTCAACAATCAGCACATCCTGGCCATCAAGTTCCCGGCCACTTCCGACCAGCCTGCGGGCAGACGACTCGTCATCGGGCTGCACCACAATGGTGCCGGTCTCGATCGACAGCGGGTCGAAACTGCGTGTCACCGGTGGCTCAAACTTCATGCCGCCAGTCACCATCAGTGTGCTCTCAGCCAGGCCGTAGCATGGATAGAACGCCTCGCGGCGGAAGCCGCTGACGGCAAAGGCGTCAGCGAACGCCTTGATGGTCTCGGCCCGGACCGGCTCGGCTCCATTGAAGGCGAGCGACCAGCTCGAGAGGTCGAGGGCCGCCCGCTGTTCCGGCGTGGTCTTCCGCACGCAGAGTTCATAGGCGAAGTTCGGTCCGCCGCTGATGGTGGCCCGATATTTGGCGATCGCTTGAAGCCACCGCAACGGTTTCTGGAGAAAGGCGACGGGGGACATCAGGACATTGAATTTGCCACCGTAGAGCGGCACCAGAATGCCACCGATGAGCCCCATGTCGTGGAAACTCGGCAGCCAGAACACCCCTGACTGACTGCGGGTGATCTCAAAGGCCTGCATAATCCGCAGCGAATTGTGCAACAGATTCTCATGCGAGAGCATCACCCCCTTCGGCGTGCCGGTGGAACCACTGGTGTACTGGAGGAAGGCGAGCGTCTCGCCGGTAATGTCGGGACGCTTCCAGCGGTTCGCCCACGAGGCATCAAGTTCGCTGTCGACCTTCCACAGCAGGTGCTCCAGACTCGGTGCCGAGGCTTTCAGGGTGTCGAATCGATCAAGCACGTCGCGGGTGGTCAATGCGACCGAGGCATCAGCGTCGGCTGCGATGGCCTCGATCCGTTCGACGGAACGGTTTTTTCGTGGTGGATAGGCGGGGACGGCAATCGCCCCGCCGTAGAGACAGCCCATGAAGGCAGCGATGAAGTCGAGCCCTGAAGGATAGAGCAACAGCACCCGCTTGCCGGCCATGCCCTCGTGAGTCAGCCAGGCGCCGACCGCCCGCGCTTTGCGATCGAGTTCAGCGTAGGTGATGTTGAGCTCTTCGTTTTCCCCGTCAACCAGGAATGTGAAGGCGCGGTCGTGAGGCCGGTAGGCCGCACGCTGCCGGAGCAGATCGACGATCGTGGGGGCGAATGAGCCTTCGGGGAGCGGTGTCGGATTCACGACAGGAGGAGCCTCCAGACCGTCAGCCTCAGCGGAGCAGGCCACCTGCTGCTGAGTGACGATGGTTTCGGTTGTTGGCAGCCAATGGCCCGCCTTGGCCAGCGTCTACCGTGGAGTACCCCGCTCGTTCTCGAGGGCGAGGTGGTCGACGTCGCATCCGGCAACGCCAGGCACATCATCTGCAGACGATTTGTCTTCTCAAGGAGAAGGTCGGCAGAAGAATCCTGGAATCACGACAGTATAGGCGCCGGGACGGAGCAACCGGTAGTTTCGGCGCGATCCTCACAGGGTCTGCGAGTGGCCGAAGGAGCTGGTTTTGTGGGCCCGTTGCGGCGGTTCAGGCCCAAGTGCGACCGCTGGCCCGTTCTGCCCGTGGCGCAAATCCGCCGACAAGCCCCCCGATCAGGTCCCAGCGATTGTGACGGCGAACTTCAACGTCACCCTGCTCATTGACCCGCACGAGGCAGGTGTCGGTTAGGCCGATCTGCTGGAGTTGCTCGGGCAGAATTTCTCCGGGCTCAACCATGCTCATCAGGGCGTGGCCGGTCATCTCGATGTATCGCATGGGCTGCATTCCCTGGCAGGAGCTGGTGTGAGGTCAGAGTTTGGCAGGACTGACGTGCTGGCAACCCTGAACGGTCTCTGCATTCTGACGGTTAGGCAGTTGCCCCGCAAACCGGCGGGCAGTGGTCAGTCGGAGGCAAAGGCCTGTTCCAGGCGGACGAAGGTGTCGGGGTCGATTGCTTCGGCACGAATGGAGCGTTGGAAGCCGAAGTCGGCAAAGAGCTGATCAATCTTTTCGACTGCCTCGGGTAGTTGCTTCCCTCCCGCCATTCTGACCAGCACACCTCGCAGTACCTTGCGGCGGTGGCAGAAGATGTTGCGAACGAAGTCATGAAACCGCGGTAGGTTTTCGATGCGGCTGCGACGGTTCTCGTCGAGTTCAAGGTGCACGATGGCGGAATCGACCTTCGGCCGCGGCCAGAACGCCGACGGCGGTAAGATCCGGACGATTTCTCCGCGGCACTGGGCTCCCACCCAGACTGACAAGGCGTTGTACGAGTGGCTGCCGGCAGTTGCAATCATCCGCTCGCCCATTTCCCGCTGCACAGTGACGGTGGCCGAGGCAAAGGGGTGGGCCATCAGGAGGTTGGAAATGACCGGGGTGGCCACGCAGTAGGGCAGGTTGGCGACCAGCAGGAAGCGGCCACTGTGGCCGGCTGCCCGACGATCGGCCTCTGCTGCGGTGACCGCATTCAGTACCGCAGGTGCCAACTGGTGCTTCCTGGCCAGCACATCGCCTTCGACAATTGTCACATTCTCGGCGTCGATCAGCCGATCGCGGGCCAGCGTTGCCAGTCGCGGGTCGATTTCAGCAGTGACTACCCGAAAGGCTGCCCGCGACAATCGTTCGGTCAAGGCCGCCGTGCCGCCACCAACCTCCAACACGACATCGTCAGGCTGAATGGCAGCCGATCGCTCAAGCAGGTCGAGGAGGTTGAGGTCGACGAGGAAGTTCTGCCCCTTCCGGGCATCGATGGTGAAGCCAACCTCTGCGAAGAGTTTCCGCAGATAGGCGGTTGTCTGGCGGGCGGCTCGGCCCGGGCTGTCGGCTGGAGGACTGGCCGTGCCCGTCGTGGGCCGGCGTCCAGGACGTGGTCTCTTGCCTGGTCGGCGTGGGCCGCCCGATCGGCTGGGCTTCGGTGGGCGTGGTGTCATCCGCGTGCCTCCACCAACCGCGCGACATATTTTGCGAGCAGGTCGGTTTCGAGGTTGACGGCATCGCCGACGGCAAGTGTTCCCAACGTCGTCTCTTTGAGCGTGTGCGGAATCAGGGCCACTCCAAAACTTGTTGCATCGACATCGACCACGGTCAAACTGATGCCGTCCACGGCGATCGAGCCCTTGCCAGCCATCTGGAGCAGCAGAGGCTGAGGAGCCGTGAACCGGCAGGTCACCCAATCGTGTTCCTCGACCCGTTGGGCCAACTGCCCCAGCCCGTCCACATGGCCGGTGACCAGATGCCCCCCAAGTCGATCGGAGAGCCGAAGGGATCGTTCGAGATTGACTGTGTCACCCACGCCACGGCTGCCGAGCGTGGTTCGCTGGAGCGTTTCCGGGCCCAGTTGAAACTCCAAGCGTGGGCCATCGATCGCCACGACCGACAGACAGCAGCCACTGGTGCAGATGCTCTCGCCAAGCGTGGCTCCAGCAGCGATGGGGCCGGCGTCGATCGTCAGCCGCAGGCCCGGGGGCTCAGGCGTGACGGCAACAATCCGACCCAGGTGCTCAACAAGACCGGTAAACATGAGGAGATGTCAGGGGGGAGTGGGGAAG
>JBDQOY010000243.1:0-41930 GCA_040260935.1 Pirellulales bacterium | reverse complement strand
TCAAAAATCACCTCGCCGGCTGCTGGCCGCAGCAACTGCAGCACGGCCCGCCCGGTGGTCGACTTGCCACAGCCGCTCTCACCAACCAGTCCGAGCGTCTCCCCGCGGGCCACCGAGAAACTTACGCCATCGACCGCCCGGACCTCAGCCGGCTTTCCACCAAACCAGCCACCCGAGCCCGCCACAGGAAACCGAACAGCCAGACCCCGCACGTCGAGCAGGGGCGGCTCGGATGGTGACACCGATGGGCTCATCAGGCAGCCCCCGCTTCCCAGCAGGCAGCCCGGTGCGTCGGTGACGCCACGACCTCCTCAGGATACTCCCGCCGGCACCGGTCACCGGCTCGATCACACCGCGGATGAAAGGGGCAGCCGCTCGGCAGATGCCCCAGATCGGGTGGCAGCCCGGGAATCGCTGGCAGCGACTTTTGATCTGGCATATCGAGACGCGGCATGCTGGCAAGCAGCCCCCGGGTGTAAGGATGGAGTGGATTGGCAAACACCTCGGCGGTCGTGCCTTCCTCCACGATTCGACCGGCATACATCACGGCGACCCGATCGGCCGTGCCGGCCACCACCCCCAGATCGTGCGTGATGAGCACCACCGCCGTCCCGAGCGTCTCCTGCAGGTCGCTGATCAACTCGAGGATCTGGGCCTGAATCGTCACATCAAGCGCCGTGGTCGGTTCGTCCGCAAACAGCACCTCCGGCCCGCAGAGCAGCGCCATCGCGATCATCACCCGCTGCCGCATGCCGCCCGAGAACTGGTGGGGGTGTTGATCAATCCGGCGGTCGGCATCAGGAATACCGACCCGGGTCAGCATCTCAACCGCCGCCTGTCGGGCCGCGGCCCGGGTGGCCCCCTGGTGCACCTCCAAGACTTCGGTCAACTGCCGGGCCACGGTCAGGTATGGATTCAGGGCCGTCAGGGGATCCTGAAAGATCATGGCCAAGCGATTGCCACGCAACTGGGCTACCTGCCGCTCCGACACACTGAGCAGATCTCGCCCACCAAAGAGAATCTCACCTGTTGGATGGACGGCTGGTGGCATTGGGACCAGCCGGAGCGCCGAAAGGCAGGCGACGCTCTTGCCCGAGCCACTCTCCCCTACGATACCAAGCGTCTCACCCCGGCGGACGCCAAAGCTCACGCCATCAACCGCCTTCACAACCCCATCATCGGTATGAAAGTGCGTCCGCAGATCATGAACCTCAAGAACCGTCTCACGGCTGGCTGGCTCGCTGGCTGTTTGCACATGCATCTCCATCACCTTCGACATGCCGGCCATCGCACTCGTAAGAAACCAGAACCGGACGACATCGACCTGATAGGCTCCTGTCGACGAGTTACGCCGGGGTTGTCACCGACATGTTCACCACGCAGCGGACCGGCCCGGCCGTCAACCACCCTGCCGTCCACATGTCCTGAGGCACCACAATGTACCTCGTTCGTTATGCCTGCGTCTCCATCCTCGTGGTGGGCCTGCTGTTTGCAGCAGCGGACGCTGCTCCGGCTCAGCCCTATGACCTCGTCATCTACGGTCCGACCAGTGCCGGCATCGCTGCGGCCGTGCAGGCAAAGCGGATGGCCCTTGAGGTGATTGTCGTGGGCCCCGACACACATCTCGGGGGCCTCTCGGCAAGTGGCCTCGGCTGGACGGACAGCGGCACCAAGGCAGTCATCGGTGGCGTCGCACTCGAGTTCTACAAGCGGATCTATGCCTCGTACGACAGGCCTGAAACCTGGAAGTGGCAAGATCGAGCCGCCTACGGCAACCGCGGCCAGGGCACTCCGGCGATCGACGGTGACGGTCGGGCGCTGTGGGTCTTTGAACCACACATCGCCGAACAGGTCTTTGAGGACCTCGTTCGTGAGCACGGCATCACGGTCGACCGAGACGAATGGCTCGATCGTTCGGGCAGCGGTGTGACCATGGCCGCCGGACGCATCCAGTCCATCAGGATGCTCTCCGGCCGAGAGTACGCCGGGCGGATGTTCATCGATGCCACCTATGAGGGCGACCTGATGGCAGCAGCAGGCGTCAGCTACACCATTGGCCGTGAAGCCGCCAGCACCTACGGGGAAACGCTCAACGGTGTGCAGCTTAAGCATGCTCGATCTCATCAATTCACCAACAATGTCTCGGCCTACCGGATCCCGGGCGACCCCCGCAGTGGTCTACTGCCTCGCGTGCAGGCCGGCAGCCCGGGAGAAGCGGGGGCCGGTGATCAGCGGGTGCAGGCCTACAACTTCCGCATGTGCCTGACCCGGGTGCCGGAAAACCGCGTCCCCTTCCCAAAGCCGCCGGGGTACGACCCCGCCCAGTATGAACTGCTGCTGCGAGACCTGCTCGCCGGCTCGCGGCACATTCGCGGCAAGTTCGACATGCTGCCCAACCTCAAGACTGACACCAACAACGCTGGGTCCTTCTCCACCGACAATATCGGCATGAACTATGACTACCCCGACGCCAGTTATGCGCGGCGGCAGGAGATCATTGCCGAACATCGCACCTACCAGCAGGGCTACTGCTATTTCCTGGCCAACGACCCACGGGTGCCTGAGGATGTCCGCCAATGGTACGGCGCGTGGGGCTTGGCCAAGGACGAGTTCCCCGACAACGGCAACTGGCCACACCAGATCTATGTCCGTGAAGCCCGCCGGATGGTTGGTGACATGGTGGTCACGGAAAACCACCTGCGGCGAAGGATTCCAACAGCCCGACCGATTGGCATGGGCTCTTACAACATGGATTCCCATCACGTGCAGCGGTACGTCGATGAGCATGGCTTCGTCCGCAACGAGGGCGACATTCAGGTCAACCCAGGTGGACCCTACCCAATCGACTACGGGGCGATCAGTCCAACACGCGACGACTGCCAAAACCTTTTTGTCGTGTGCGCCGTTTCAAGCTCGCACATTGCCTATGGCTCGATTCGGATGGAGCCGGTCTTCATGATCCTCGGCCAGAGTGCCACCACTGCCGCCGCCCAGGCCCTCACGGCAGGTGTCGCCGTGCAGGACATTGACTACTCCACGCTCGCCCAGCAACTCAAAGCCGACGGCCAAGTGCTCACCTATGCCTCCTCCCCGCGCACAGCCCCGGGATTTCCGGCTACAAAATTCTCCGGCATTGTTGTTGACGATGCTCAGGCAACGACCACAGGCTCGTGGACAGGTTCAACAGCCCTCCGGCCCTTCATCGGCGCCGGCTATCGCCATGATGGCAACGCCGGAAAGGGGAGCCACACGATCACCTTTCAGACCCCCCTTGAGCCCGGGCAGTACACCGTCTGGCTTGCCTACAGCCCCAACGCCAATCGAGCCACCAATGTTCCGGTTGTCATCCGGCATGCCGACGGTGTGACCCGACGCCAGATCAACCAGCAAACACCACCACCACGCGATGGTCTGTTTGTCTTGCTGGGTAGTTTTTCCTTTGGAGACAGCGGCACTGTTGAACTGTCGAACAAAAACACGAACGGCCATGTTGTTGCTGATGCGGTACGATTCAAACGCGACAGCGAGTGAATCGTGCGGCCCCGTCCAGAAAGCACTTTCCTGATGAAGCCGATGTCTCTGATCTGGCTCCTATCGCTGGTCGCGATCCTTCACGCCTCTGTTGCACACGCAGTCGCACCGGCCGAGCGACCCAACATCCTGATCATCCTCGGTGACGACATCGACCGCGACACGCTGGGCCCCTGGGGAGGGCAGGCCCACACGCCGCATCTGGATCAACTGGCTGCCGATGGCGTCCGCCTTGAGAACGCCTATGCGAATGTGGCCATGTGCGCGCCGTTCCGGCAGGAATTCTTCAGCGGACGCTGTGCCTGGCGAACCCGGGCCATTCCCAACCATTCCAGTTCGGTCCTCGGCACCACAAGCCTGCCGCACTACCTGCGGCCCCTGGGCTACCGCGTTGGACTCCTCGGTAAAAAACACATTGCCCCCCCGGCAGCCTATCCGTTCGACAACGTTGGCAGCTTGCCCCAAAGGGACGACCCCAACCCCGAGGCTCTCCAGCAGGCCAAGCAGTACATCACCTCGGCCCGTGCCGCGGGCGATCCCTTTTGCCTGGTGGTTGCTTCACACGATGGGCATGCCCCCTACACCCATGGTGATCGCAGCCGCTACCCACTGGCAGCCCTCACGACTCCCGCCGACGCCATCGACACGCCGAGGTACAGACAGGAACTCGCGGCCCATCTTGCGGAAGTCAGCAATCTCGATGCCCTTGTTGGGCATCTCCGCGACCTGCTTCGGCAGGAAGAACTGACGGACAACACGCTGGTTCTCTTCTGTTCGGAACAGGGCAACGCCTTCCCCTTTTCAAAATGGACCTGCTTTGATGATGGCCTGGCGTGCGGCATCATTGCAGCCTTCCCTGGGGTCATCCCCGCGAACACCTCATGCGCGGAACTCACCTGGGTGGCTGACATTGCCCCCACCCTGCTCACAGTAGCCGGCGGCACCCCAGCATCGTTTCAGTGTGACGGGAAGAGCCAGTGGCACAACTGGCTTGGGAACCACCAGCCGGTTCATGAGTACGCCTACGGGATCTTTGCCAACTGCAATATCATCGACAACCGGAACCGCATCTTTCCCATCCGTTCGATTCGCGACACCCGCTATACGTTGATCTGGTCCCCGCGGGCTGCCGAAGAGATCACCTCGAACGTTACCCTCACCCAAGCACTCCGACTCACCCAAGGGGAGACACTCCGGGGAGCACCAGACACGGCCGCCTCGTGGGTCCTGGCTACCGGCACCGGTGCAGGAACGCGGGAACAGCGCTTGGTAGAGCGTCTGCATCACCGACCCGAATGGGCACTCTACGACCGCGCAAACGATCCCGAGGAACTAGAGAACGTGGCCGGCACATCGGCCTATGCCTCGATTCAGCGCCGGCTGCAGACAGCTCTGTCCACGTGGCTAGCGCACTGGGGCGATCGGGATCCAGCGGCAACGGAACAACGACTGCTAAAAAAGGAACGGTGAGCACAGACAGCCCGCCGGCATTAAAAAACCAGGACGAACGGAACCAACGCCTGGGCATCTGATTGACCTCATGGCAACTGCCATCGACTTGGCAGATGGAACTTACCAAGCCGAAAAGACACCGCTTGAAGGCGTGACGCTGCAGCCGTTATTCAAAGGGAAGTCACTGCGCCCGAGAAGGCTCTACTGGGAACACGAGGGAAACCGAGCGATCCGCGACGGTGACTGGAAGCTTGTGGCCGGTTTCAACGAACCCTGGACACTGCATAACATCACCACCGACCGATCTGAACAGCATGATCTCAGCAGCCAACATCCCGAGCGTGTCAAAGCCTTGGCCGCAGCCTGGGACGATTATGCGGCCCGGACACAGGTTGTCGACTGGCGTACCCTCAAGCCCACACCGAAGGCACAGCGTCCCAAAGCCGATCCCACGCGTTAGGGTAACCAAATGCAACGCCACGCAGCAGCCACCCTGCCCGGGCTTGTTCAGGTCCGCATCCGCGGGTCGAGAGCATCGCGGACCCCATCACCGAGAAAGTTCAGGGCGAACAGCAGCAGCGTCATCACGCCACCCGGAAAGACAAGCGTCCACCAGAAGACGAGCATCTGATTCGCTCCGTCATTGATCAGACTTCCGAGACTGGGGCTTGGTGGCTGCACGCCGAGCCCGAGAAACGACAGGAATGCCTCCTGCAGAATCATCGACGGCACCGTCAAGGTAAAGGTGACGATCACCGGCCCGAGCGTGTTGGGAATGAGATGCCGGAAGACGACCGCTCGGCCCGGCGTGCCGACGCTGCGGGCAGCCAGCACAAAGTCCTGTTCCTTCAGGCTCATCACCTGCCCCCGCACGACCCGAGCCGTCAACAGCCAGCCCACTGCCCCGAGGGCAAGGAACAACAGCAGCAGGCTCTTCCCGAGGATGGTGACCAAAATGATCACCAGAAACATGTAGGGCAGGGCATAGAGGATGTCGACGGTCCGCATCATCAGGCTATCGACCATCCCCCCGGCATAACTCGCCACGGCGCCATAGATGGTGCCGATCGTAGCCGCCACGATGGCTGCCAGCAGTCCAACGGAAAGGCTCACCCGGCCACCCACCAGAACCCGCACCAAGAGATCGCGACCGTAAAAGTCCGTGCCGAAGGGATGCTGCCAGGACGGTGGCTGAGGCCCGTAGGCGAGGTCCTGCGCCTGGGCGTCATAGCCCCAGACGGCATGGAGGACAAGCGGACCAACAAGGCAGGCCAGGCCCACCAGCAGGATGATCAAGCCACTGGCAACCGCCATCGCATTCTTCCGCAGCCGCCGCCAGGCATCCTGCCAGAGCGAGGTGCCGGCAACGAGCTGAGGGGCCGAGAGAGTCCCGGTAGCCTGGGAATGATCGGCACGAGTCATGAATAATCGATCCGAGGGTCGAGCAGACCGTAGAGGACATCCACCACAAGATTCAGCAGCAGCAGAAAGAAGGCATACAGCAGCACGATGCCCATGACGAGAAAATAGTCGCGGTTGAAGGCGGCATCGACAAAGTACGGGCCGATGCCGGGGACATTGAAAATTTTCTCCACCACCACGCTGCCGGTGAGCATGCTGGCGATCGCCGGACCGAGGTAACTGATGACCGGCAGCAAGCCACCCCGCAACATGTGCCGCCAAATAATGAGCCGCTCGGTCAGCCCTTTCGCGCGGGCTGTGCGAATGTAATCACTGCGGATCACCTCAAGCATGCCTCCCCGGGTCAGCCGGGCAATTGACCCGGCGTAGATCGTGCCCAGGGTCAGGCCCGGCAGGATCAGGTGTCGCCAATCCCCCCAGCCGGCCGGCGGCAGCAGGTGCAACCGCAGCGACACCACCAGCACCAGCAGCGGTCCCAGCACAAAACTCGGCACGCTGATGCCGACCAGGGCTGTTGTCATGGCCGCGTGGTCCCAAGCAGTGTTCTGCCGCACCGCCCCAATGATGCCAGCCGTGATGCCGACCAGCAGCGACCAGACCAACGCCACCGCTGCCAGCGACAGGGTGACTGGAAAGCCGGCAGCAATAATCTCGTTGACGGTCCGCTGGGGATATTTTGTGGAGAGGCCGAGATCACCCCGCAAGAGGTTGCCAACATAGCGGGCGAACTGCTCCGGCAGCGGCCGGTCAAAACCGTACTTCGCCTCTAACTGCCGACGAATCTCCGGGGGAATCTCCTTTTCACTCGAAAACGGAGAGCCGGGGGCCAGCCGCACCAGCGCAAACGAGGCGAGGATGATCACCAATGCCGTGGGCACCAGTTCGAGCAGCCGACGCAGCAGATAGCGGGTCATCGATGCACCTCGCTCGGCAGGCTGACCGACGCCGCGTGGTCGCCTCCAGGCGACTCGCCGACGCCACCATCATCAGCAATCGAAATGTATTTCCACGGGTGGCGATCTTGGTGGTTCCCCCAGATGCCCCGCACATAGGGCTTGATTAACTGGCACCGGGTGTAGACGTAGAGGGGCAAGAGGGGCTGATCGGCAAGCGCCAGGGCCTCAGCCTGCCGCAGCAGGGCCAGCCGCCGTTGGGGATTGGCTTCTCGATTGGCGTCCTGCAGCAGCCGGTCATACGCCGGGCTCGACCAGCCTGAATGGTTGTTGCCGCAGTCACTGCGGAGCAATTCCAAAAAGGTATAGGGATCGGCATAGTCACCGATCCAGCCCATCCGACAGAGCTGGAAGTGCATCTGTTCGGCATTGGCCAGGAACACTTTCCACTCCTGGTTGGCCAAGGTAACGTCGATGCCGAGTTCCCGCTGCCACATCGCCTGCAGAGCCTCAGCCACCTGCCGGTGGCCCTCTGACGTGTTGAACGAGAGCGTGATCGGTGGCAGACCAACGCCGCCGGCATGGCCCGCCTCGGCAAGGAGCTGCCGAGCCGCGTCGGGATCGAAGACTGGCAGGCCCAAGCCGCGGTAGCCGGCCAGTCCATCCGGCACAAAGTCGGCCGCTGCGATCTGCCCACCCCGGGTGACGTGCTTCACCAAGGCATCACGGTCGACCGCCAATGACAATGCCCGCCGTACCCGGGCGTCATCCAGCGGTGGTGCCTGCGTGTTGATCCAATAGAAATAGACCCCCAGATACGGATGGCGGTGGAAGTCCTGGTAACCGGCGAGGTGATCGAGAAACTCTGCCGGCAACGACGTGTTGCCACCGGGCCAGTCAAACTCCCCGGCGGCATACATGTTCAGCGCCGTCGTCGCGCTCTCCACCATCGCCACCCGGACGCGAGCGAGCGACACGCTGGCGGCATCCCAGTATTGGGGATTTTTTTCAAAGACCATCCGCTGGCGGAACCGCCATTCAGTCAGCCGGAAGGGGCCGTTGCTGACAACATGCTCGGGCCGGGTCCAGAGGTCGGCATCGATCCCCCGGCGGTCAAGCTCGGCAAGCAGATGCCGGGGAATCGGCATGAAGGAGTAAAAGCTCAAGAAGTTCAGGAAGTAGGGCAGGGGATCGACGAGGTCGACCTCCAACGTCAGGTCATCGACCGCCCGCACGCCAAGGCTGTCGACGGCAGCCTCCCCGCGAGCGATGGCCGCACCGCCAGTGAAGATGAACCCGTTGCTGGCGTACTTGCTCGCCGTCTGCGGATCGACGAGTCGGCGGAACGCGAACACAAAGTCGTGGGCCGTCAGGGGCTGCCCGTCCGACCATTGCGAAGGCCGGAGATGAAAGGTGTAGCGGCGACCGTCTGCCGACACCTCCCAGTGAGTCGCCAGTGCCGGCACTGGCGCAAGCGTCTGCGGGTGGGCCTGCACCAGCCCTTCAAAGGTGTTCCAGATGATCTCACCACCCGTGCTGTCCGAACAGCGACTGGGGTCAAGCCATTCCGGCTCGCTGGAGTTGTTGATCCAGAGTTCGTCCGGACCATGCCGCGGCCGCACGATGCCGAAATACGGAGCCTGGCTGTCCTGGCAGCCAAGCCCGGTTGCCGCCAGCACCAGCAGCAGCCCCCAACGATGGCATCGTCTGACGTGCCCCATGCCTACCCATTGCCGCAGTTTTCGCATTGTCCCTTCAGCAGCACCTCGGTGACCGCGCGAATTCCCGCCACCGGCTGCCCAGCCTGGCCAGTTCCGGGTTTGGGCGTGATGGCAACGCTGATCTCATCCAGACACGACACCTCGCCACAGGACGTGCAGACAAAGTGGGGGTGATCGTCCGCTTTGCCGTCAGGCGTGTGGTGTCGCTTCTCTTCAAACCGCCAGACATGGTCCCCAAGATCGACCCGGCTGGCGATGCCAGCCTCGGTCAGTTCCGTGAGATTCCGATAGATGGTCGCCCGATCGAAGCCCTCATCGGCCAGGCAGTCGGCCATCTCCGCATGACTGACCGGCCCAGCAGCCTGCAGCAACTGTCCCAGCACCGCCACCCGCGCCCGCGTACACCGAAGGCCGGCGGCGCGGATGCGGCTCTCAATTGTCGCGCGTGGTAGTGGTACAGGATGCTTGGTCATCGTCTGGCGTTCCTACGGCGGCGGCCGCTGCCCTCGTGGTCAGCCGTGCAGCCTACACCACAGCCACTGGGGTCAGCACCTCGATGATGGCCGCCAGGAAGGCGGGCAGATCGGCTGGCTTGCGGCTGGAGACAAAGTGCCGGTCGACAACGACCGGCGTGTCCTCCCAGATGGCACCAGCATTCATCAGATCATCCTTGATGCCAGGGCTCCCGGTGACCCGCACCCCCCGATAGACCCCGGCTGAAATCGGGATCCAGCCACCGTGGCAGATGGCCGCCACAAGTTTGCCGTGGGCGGCAAACTCCCGCACCAAATCGAGCACCTTTTCATCCCGCCGCAGCGCATCGGGCATCCATCCACCCTGAATGATCACGCCGTGAAAATCGTCTGCCTCCATGTCGCCGATGGCAGCATCACTGGTGCAGGGATACCCATGCTTGCCGGCGTAGGTGCGGCCCTGCCGCGTGCCGGCGATGGTGACATGCCCCCCGGCCTCCTCGATCCGCAACTTGGGATACCAGAGCTCAAGATCCTCATAGGCCTCTCCAACAAAGGAAAGCAGCCGAATGCCCGCGAGTGGATGACGGTGGTTCAGGGTGGTCATGGCAGAATCTCCAGCGCGTGTGTCAAAGAAGCCTCAAACGTCCGAATCCGTTCCCGGGACAACCTCTCCCTCAACGGCATTATCGCCAATCCAGCCGGTCCGTGTTGCACCATCTCTGCCGGCCGGCCTGAGCGGGCCTAGGCCCAGCGGCATCGCTCCAGCAGCCATGCCACGAGCCGAAGTCCGTCCACCCCCCTCGCACGGACTGACCAAGCAAGCACGTCGGTTATGCTCCGGCGTTTGCTCCGGTTTCTCTCGTGGGGTCGATTCTCGCAGCTTTTTCCCGGTCTGGAAATTTTTGCTTGACGTCAGACGCCACGTCGCTACGATCACGCCCCGGCCATATGAAGTGGTCGAAGCGGTACAAACCACAATATCTTGCGATAGCATGCAGATGGACCTGCCCTCCGCCGTTCGCACCTGTCTTGGGGATTCGCTGGAGTGAAGGATTCACTCCCAGAGTGCGATCCAGCCGATACCGCTTGCTGAGAAACTATACACAAGTACACTTTGCTAGGCCCGTGTGTTGCCCTTTGTCCCGTAAGGAGTTCTGTTTATGACCCAATTCGATTCCTCCACCTCGGTTGCCTCCTCCGCCTCCCAGACCGCCCCCGCCCCTGGGGCTGGCAGCAGCCAAGCGACGCCCCAACGGGTCGGAATCGACATTGCGCCAACCTTCTGCCCGGTTGATGTGGACAGTCCGTTTGACACCACCGAGTGGGAACTTCGCACCGCGGCCATCAAGGGCGAAAATGGCCAGGTCCTGTTTGAGCAGGCCGCCTGCGAAATCCCTGCAGCCTGGAGCCAACTGGCGACCAATGTGGTGGTCAGCAAGTATTTCTACGGTGAAATCCACACCGCCGAGCGGGAACACTCCGTCAAACAACTCGTCCATCGGGTCGCCCGCACCATCACCGACTGGGGCGTGGCCGATGGCTACTTCAAGTCGGCCGAAGATGGTGAGAACTTCTACCGCGATCTCGCCTGGCTCTGCGTGCACCAGCACGGGGCATTCAACTCACCGGTCTGGTTCAACGTCGGCCTCTACCATCAGTACGGCGTCAGTGGCGCCCCCTGCAACTGGCGGTGGGATGAAGCCCGCCGCGATGTTGTCCAGCCCGAGAATCCCTATGAGTATCCTCAGGGAAGTGCCTGCTTCATTCAAAGCGTCCAGGACAACATGGAGGACATCATGGACCTCGCTCGGAGCGAGGCAATGCTCTTCAAGTTCGGCTCCGGCACCGGCACCGACCTGACCACCCTTCGCAGTGAAAAAGAAAAACTCTCTGGTGGTGGCAAACCCTCTGGCCCGCTCTCCTTCATGCGGGTCTACGACCAGATTGCCGCTGTCGTAAAGAGTGGCGGCAAGACCCGCCGGGCCGCCAAGATGCAGTCGCTGAAGGTCTTCCACCCCGACATCATGGACTTCATTGAGTGCAAGTCGAAGGAAGAAAAGAAGGCTCGCGTCCTGATCGAAAAGGGTGGCTACGACGCGAACTTCAACGGCGAAGCCTACAGTTCGATCCTCTTCCAGAATGCCAACCTCTCCGTCCGGGTCACCGACGAATTCATGGAAGCAGTCGATCGCGATGACTCCTGGACCACCCGGTGGGTCACCGACTCCTCCAAGGCCGGCCCCACCTACAAGGCCCGCGAGGTGATGAACCGGATCTCAGAATGTGCCTGGCAGTGCGGCGACCCCGGCCTGCAGTACGACACCACCATCAACCGCTGGCACACCTGCCCCAACTCGGGCCGGATCAATGCCAGCAACCCCTGCTCGGAATACATGTTCCTCGATGACACCGCCTGTAATCTGGCGAGCATCAACCTGATGAAGTTCCGCAAGCCAGACGGCGAATTCGATATCGAACGCTTCGCCGCCGCCTGCCGGGTCTTCTTCATCGCCCAGGAAATCCTGGTCGATCACGCCAGTTACCCCACGGCTCGCATCGCCCGGAACAGCCACATGTATCGGCCGCTCGGCTTAGGCTACTCAAACCTCGGCAGTCTGTTGATGGCCGACGGCCTGGCCTACGACTCCAACGCCGGCCGTGGCGTCTGTGGGGCCCTGACCGCCATTCTCCATGGGGCTGCCAACCGCACCAGCGCGGAGCTGGCCGGAGCTGTCGGGCCCTTTGATGGCTTCGCTGCCAACCGCGAGCCGATGCTGCGGGTCATGCAGATGCATCGGGATGCCGTCGAAAAGATCGAGGCCTCATGCCCGCCTGCTTTGACCGACGCCGCTCGCCAGATCTGGGACGATGTCCTCGCCGCTGGCCGCCGCAACGGGTATCGCAACGCCCAGGCGACCGTTCTCGCTCCGACCGGCACCATCAGCTTCCTGATGGACTGCGACACAACCGGCATCGAGCCAGACATCGCCCTGGTGAAATACAAGCAACTCGCTGGCGGGGGCATGCTCAAAATCGTCAACCAGACGGTGCCACTGTCACTGCGGAAGCTCGGCTATGACGAGCCGTCAGTCGAAAATGTCCTGGCCTACATCGACAAGAACGACACGATCGAAGGCTGCCCCGAAATCAAGGACGAGCACCTGCATGTCTTTGACTGTGCCTTCAAGCCGCGGCTCGGCAAGCGATCGATTCAATGGCGGGCCCACGTGACCATGATGGCTGCCGCCCAACCATTCCTATCCGGGGCTATCTCAAAGACGGTCAACATGCCCCGCGAGTCAACGCCCGAGGACATCGCCGGTGCCTACACCGAAGGCTGGCGGCTGGGACTGAAGGCAATTGCGATTTATCGCGACGGCTCCAAGGAAAGTCAGCCGCTGTCAACCAGTACTGAGGAGGACAAGAAGGCCGAGAAAGTGGTGGCAGCCCCTCGCCGCGAACGACTGCCCGACACCCGTCGCAGCGTCACCCACAAATTCAACGTAGGCGGACACGAGGGCTACATCACGGTTGGCCTCTATGACGATGGCCGGCCGGGTGAACTGTTCATCACCATGGCCAAAGAGGGCAGCACCATCGGCGGCCTGATGGACTCCTTCGGCACGGCGGTCTCGATGAGTCTGCAGTACGGCGTGCCGCTTGAGGTGTACATCAAGAAGTTCTCCCACACGCGGTTTGAGCCCTGGGGCTACACCAAGAACTCCGACATCCCAGTCGCCAAGAGTCTGGTCGATTACATCTTCCGCTGGATGGGAATCGAGTTCCTGCCTGGATACCGTGAGGCCAACCGGCCCGGGGGTGGCACGAGCAGCAGCGGAGAGGCATCCGCCGGAGACGACGGAGAGAGTGAGTCCAAGCCCGCCGCCACGACGGCGAGCGGGCGGGCCAGCGGGCAGGAAGCCACCAACGGAAAGCACACCACCTCGGGCGAACTGGCGACCAGCCGGGGCCGCCACCCCGGGAGCAGCAACGGCCGAGCCAACGCTCGGGCAGCAACACTCTCAGCACCAAAGCGGCAGACCGAAGGCACCGCCGCCCTGCTGGAGCGGGCCGGCCTGAAGATGGCTGAAGCACCTGCGGTCGGTGCCGAGGACCGGCAGAGCCAGTTCGCCAAATTCCAGATTGATGCCCCCGCCTGTGACAACTGTGGCTCAATCACCGTTCGCAATGGCAACTGCTACCTTTGCCACAACTGCGGAAACAGCATGGGCTGCAGCTAGGCTGGTTTCACGGAAAGACCGGGGGTCGTGCCCGGCTTTCCTTGGGGCGGAGGCAGGCAGAGCCACGGTTTGCCTGCTTCCGTTGGTGCTTATTGGCGACATCCAGTCGCCGGGTGCCAGTCGGCGGGGCATCGCCGAGCCGCTGGCCCACGGAACCCCGGGGCGTCCCGTCACTCGCGTTGCCGAGCGGCCGCGACCGGCTGAGGAAACTTTGTTGGAGCCCGTCCCGCCATTCAGTCGAAACGTTCCTGTGGCCTCGAGGGTGTTTGCCCACGGGGCCGCCAAGAACTTGGAATCGGCCGGTGTCCTTTGGCGGAGGTGCCACAACCAACGCGTTGATCCGGGCTCCCTCGGCTTCGGTGGTCGCACGACGACCGGGCCCGCATCAGTTTCGCACAACACACTGTTCGCAGGACAGCGACTGGATTCACAGGCGGCCCGGGGCGTTCTTCGGAATGTCCCGGGCCGTTTTTTATGTTCACGCCTTCTCGTTGAGCACCGCCACGGTCTCAAAGGCCTTGCCCTCCAGCATCTCAAGAGACGCCCCACCGCCGGTCGACACGTGGCTGACCTTGTCGGCATAGCCCAACTGCTCAACCGCTGCCGCTGAATCACCACCACCGATGATCGTGATCGCCCCCTTGGCCGTTGCCGCAGCCACGGCGTCGGCGACCGCCTTCGTGCCGGCATCAAACGGTGGCAACTCAAAGACACCCATTGGGCCATTCCAGACAACCGTGCCGGCACCACGGATGATTTCCACATAGGCTGTGGCTGTCTTCGGGCCAATGTCGAGGCCCTCAAAGCCTTCGGGGATTTCACCCGCCGGCACCACCTGCTTGTTGGCGTCACTCGAGAAGGCATCGGCACAGTGAGTGTCCATTGGCAGCACCAGCTTGTCACCCCCTTGGGCGAGCAGTTCCTTGGCCAATTCAACCTTGTCGGGCTCGACCAGTGACGTGCCGGTCTGCCCCCCCTTGGCCAACGAGAACGTGTAGGCCATCGCTCCGCCAATCAGCACATGGTCACAAATTTTCAGTAGGTTTGTGATCACGGCAATTTTGTCGCTGACCTTCTTGCCACCGAGGATCGCTACGAAGGGCCGTTTGGGCTGAGCAATGGCATCGGAGAGATACTGAATCTCCTTCTCGACCAGAAAGCCGACTACTGCTGGTTTGCCGGCCTCAGTCATCGCCTTAGGAACGGCATACATGCTCGCCTCCGTGCGGTGGCAGGTGCCAAAAGCATCGTTGACGTAGGCATCGGCCAGGTCGGCCAGCCCTGCGACATAGGCAGCATCATCCCCCTTTTTCTCACCCGGGTTGAAGCGAACGTTCTCGAGCACCAGCACCCCCCCGACAGGCAGCGTTGCCGCCTTCGCCGCAGAGTCCGCGCCACCGGTGTCCGTAGCCAGGCCAACCGGTTTCCCGAGCAATTCACCCAACCGCGTGGCAACCGGCGCCAACGACAAGGCCGGGTCAACAGCCCCCTTCGGCCGGCCGAGGTGGCTCATCAGCACAGCCTTGCCACCTCGGTCGATGATCGACTTGATCGTCGGTAACGCCATCCGAATCCGTCGGTCATCAGTGATCGCCCCTGCGTCATCCTGCGGCACGTTGAAATCAACGCGGACGAGAACGGTCTTGCCAGCGGGTGTGAGATCGGCGATCGACTGCTTGGCCATTGGGAGCGGCTCCTGGTGCAACGTGGACGCGTGGTGAAACAACAACCCGTATTTCACCGCAGGAGGGCTGCCGCTGCAAGGCTAGGGGCTGGCTGCCGCCAGCGTGCCGAAGACCTTCACATTGGTGAAGTCATTCATGTCGTCAAACGAGCCGATGCCGACGCGGCCCGAGGTGAAGGTATGGTCGGTCACATTCATCAACGGGGTTTGCATGTCGTCGAAATAGACGGCAACTCGGCCGCTGGCGGTGTCCCGCTCGAGTTTCACGATATGCCAACGGCCATCCCAGGGCACCGGTGTGGTGTTTTTGGTGAGGGCCCGCCGGGGGGCTCCGTCGACAATCATGATCTGGCCACTGGCGGGGTCGGGCTTGGCACCGAGGTGGACATAGTAGAAGTGCTCGGGATCGCGGTAGTTGAAAAAGACGCAGCAGTCGCGGTGAGGGCCCGTGTCGAGCGTACTTTTGACCTCGAAGGTGATCACCGTGTCGGTCAGTTCCAGGTTTTTTACGAGGGCAATATTGTGGGGGCTGCGAACCGTCGGCTGATAGTTGCTTTTCCGGCGGTTGAGCCCCCAGACCGCCCGATCACCATCCCGGGCCAGCGTCCAGGCTACCGGGTCGGTCGGCTCCCAACGATCACAGCCCTCGGCAAAGGTCTCGGCAAAGACCTGGGACAGCGGTGGCTCCATGGAAACACTGGTGGCCGGAAACGTTGTTCCCGCAAGGAGAACGAGGACAGCCCAGCAGGTGAGGGAGCGGATCATTGATGGGAGCCTCGTGACGAGAAGGAAAACATGAACGCACGCGCGGTAGGCTAAATCGCATGGTCCACCCTCGTCAACCTGCCATAAGGCAAACTGACGCCCCCCTCACTCGATCGCCCCACACGCCTCATAGCCAAGCCGCTCATGTCCCACTCAGAAGACCAGGTCCAGGTGCTGCTCGATTCCTTTGCCCGGCTCGTTGGTCGTGAGTTGATTCCTCGAACCGGCAGCGCAGCCGAGCAGGCGGAACGGCTCTTCGCGGCGACCTTCGTCGTGGCAGCGCATGGGATCGAGGCCGATCCGGTCCTCACTTACGGGAACGCCCAGGCACTCGCCCTCTGGGAGATGTCCTGGGAAGAGTTTACCCAGACCCCCTCGCGGCTGACCGCTGAGCCTGTGCACCGTGACGAGCGGGCCAGGTTGTTGGCACGAACCCGTGACCATGGCTACGTTGATGACTATTCCGGCATCCGAATCTCACAATCCGGCCGCCGGTTTCGCATCGAACAGGCAATCATCTGGAACCTTAGTGACTCCGACGGCACCCACTGCGGCCAGGCTGCTACCTTCGACCAGTGGGTGCCCCTGGAGTCATAAGCAGACTCGGCTCCAGGACATCACTCCTGAACAAACCCTCTTTCACCGCTTCTCGTCCCCAGGAACACGCCACCATGTCTCTGGTTGCTCGCTCCCTGCCTGCCTGCTTCTTCATTGCCCTCACGCTTGCAGCCACACTGCCAGCGGTTGCAGCCGTGCCAGGCCATCCCCCAAACGTCATCTATATCCTGGCGGACGACCTCGGCTACGGGGATCTCTCCTGCTACGGCCAGAAGAAGTTCACCACGCCCAACATCGACCGGCTGGCACGGGAAGGGATGCGATTTACCGGGCACTATTCCGGCAACACCGTCTGCAGCCCCTCTCGGGCAGTCCTCATGACCGGCCGCCACCCCGGCCATTGCCACATCCGGGGCAATGGCGACGAAGCGACTTCTGTCCGGCTCTGGCCCGAGGACACCGTGCTTCCCGAAATCTTTCAAGCCGCAGGGTACGTGACCGGGGCCTTCGGCAAGTGGGGCCTGGGCATCACCAACGTCGAAGGTCGGGGCAACCCCCTTGCGAATGGGTTCGACGAATTCTACGGCTGGAAGAGTCAGGCGATTGCCCACACCTACTACCCGAGCAGCGTTGTCGAGAACGGCCAGGAAGTCCCCCTGGAACCCGGCACCTACGTGCATGACCTGATCATGGACAAGGCTCGTAACTTCATCCGCCACAATGCCTCGGCCCAGAAACCGTTCTTTTGCTACATCCCCACCGCAGTGCCCCACGCGGCCATGCACGCCCCCAAATCCCTGCACGAAAAGTGGCGGAAGAAACTGCCGCAGTTTGATCACATCATCGGAAAATATCCTGCCGGACCAGATGAGTCTTGCCCTGATGTCATCAACCCGATTGCCGGCTTCGCCGCCATGATGGAACACCTCGACAACGAGGTCGGTGAAATCCTCGGCCTCCTGGCCGACCTTGGCATCGATGACAATACGCTCGTGCTGTTTGCCAGCGACAACGGTGCCCATCGTGAAGGGGGCCACGACCCAGACTTCTGGAACTCCACCGGCGGCCTGCGGGGCCATAAACGCGATATGCACGAGGGGGGGATTCGCTCGCCCCTGTTGGCCCGCTGGCCGGGCACGATCAAAGCGGGCACCACCAGCGATCACCTTTGTGCCTTCTGGGATGTGCTGCCGACCATGGCGGAACTGCTCGGTCAGCCAACGCCGGCAGGCGTTGATGGCATCTCTTTCTTCCCAACCCTGATCGGCACGCCTGACCGCCAGCAGCAGCACGCTGCCCTCTACTGGGAGTTCCACAAGCGTCAGCTGTTTTCACGGGCAGCCCGCAGCGGCAGGTGGAAGGCCTATCAGGAAACGAATCAGCCCCTGGAACTCTTCGACCTGTCAGCCGACCCAGGTGAGACCACCAACGTGGCCGCAGAACACCCAGAGATCGTCACGAGGATGGAGGCCGTCTTCCGCAAAGCTCACCAGCCCCTTCCACCAGAACAGGAGAAGGATCGACAGGGATAGGATTGCCAACACTCGCACTGGTCCAATCGGGAGCCGCCTACACGTCGAGGTTCCGCACGTCGAGCGCATGCCGCTCGATGAACTCCCGACGAGGCTCGACCTTCTCACCCATCAACACCCGGAAGAGGTCGTCTGCGGCTGCCGCATCATCCATCGTTACCCGTAACAGGGTGCGGTTGGCCGGATCGAGCGTGGTCTCCCGAAGTTCCTCCGCATTCATCTCACCCAGCCCCTTGAAGCGGGTGATGGAAAGACCCTTTTCCCCGGCCCGACGGACCGCTGCCAACAGGCCCCGCAGGTCCTCGATGCCAATTTCATTCTCACCCCGGCGGAGGAGGTAGCGGGGCTCCTCGGTTCCGGTCCGATCCTCAGGCATTAGGCTTTCAATGCTGAAGCCCATCGCCTCAAGTTCCTTCAGCCCGGCGTTGATACTTCGCACCTCGTGGAGGTCGATAACGATCAGTTGCTGCTCGGCTAAAGCGTCGTCAGCCGCTCCACCCCCGCCCGGCTTGTTTTCATCGGCCTTACCTGCTTCGAGTTCCCCACCCGTTGCCTCCTCCTTGCTTTCCACGAAGGCCTCCAGTTCATCGCGACTGGCGAACCAGTGCTCCTCGGCACCGAAGAAGACGTGGTACATCGGCAACTTGCCGCTCCCCTCTTCCCGCCGCCCGGCATGGTCACGGAGGCTGATCCCCCGGCGTTCCAACGCCAGCAAGGCATCCTCGAGGCCCGCCAGGGTACGGCAGAGTTTTTGCATTCCCTCACCGGCAAGCTCTCGGCCATCGCCAGGCAGGAAGACGCCTTCGCCCAAGCCCTGGTCAAGAAGCTGGTTCTTCATCTCCTCTTCGGTCTGCACGTAGTAGGTCTGCTTCTTGCTTCGCACTCGGAAGAGCGGGGGCTGGGCGACGTAGACATGGCCAGCCGCGACCAGTTGATACATCTGCCGATAGAAGAATGTCAGCAACAACGTCCGAATGTGTGAGCCGTCGACATCGGCGTCAGTCATGATGACCACCTTGTCATAACGCCGCTTGCCGAGATCGGCCTCAGGTCCAATGCCTGCACCGATTGCCGAGATCACACTCCGCACCTCTTCATTGGCCAGCACCTTGTCTTCCCGGCTCTTGTAGGCATTGATGATTTTCCCCCGCAGCGGCAGGATCGCCTGATACTCACGGAGCCTGCCACCTTCAGCCGAACCACCGGCTGAATCGCCCTCCACCAGATAGAGTTCACAGCGTGCCACGTCCTTGCTGGTGCAGTCGCGAAGTTTGCCCGGCAGGCCACCCCCAGAAAGCGCACCTTTCCGTTCGCGGAGGAGTGCCTTTGCTTTCTGGGCGGCCGTCCGCGCCTCGGCTGCCAGCACCCCCTTCTGAACGATTGCCTTGGCACTCTTGGGATGCTCTTCGAGGTACTTACCAAGGAACTCACCAATGGCCGAGTTGATGATGCTCTCGACCTCACTGTTCCCGAGTTTTGTTTTGGTCTGACCTTCAAACTGTGGCTCGGGCACGCGAACACTGACCACCGCGGTCAGTCCCTCGCGGACATCATCCCCGGTCGGAATGAGATCCTTGTAGATACCGGTTTTCTTCCCGTAGGCATTGATGCTCCGCGTCAGAGCCGAGCGAAATCCCGAGACGTGCGTGCCCCCTTCGTTCGTCGAAATATTATTGACGTAACTGTGCACATTCTCGGTGAACTCGCCGGTGTATTGCAGCGCGATATCCCAGGAAACCCCTTCGTTTTCTCCTTGTAGGGAAATCACATCTGGGTGAATTGCGTCACTTGAGCGGTTGAGCCATTCGACGAACTCCTCCACGCCCCGTTCGTAGAAGAACTCCTGAGTCTCACCACTGGCTGCATCCGTGAAGACAATATTCACCCCAGAATTGAGGAAGGCGAGTTCCTGGAGCCGCCGCGAGAGAATGTCCCACGAAAACTTTGTCTGTGGGAAAATCTGCGGATCTGGCTTGAACGTTGTCTTCGTTCCCGTCCCGCTGGCCGTCCCCATCTTGCGGACCGGGCCGGTCGGCTCACCCCGCTGATACTCCTGTTGCCAGACATGCCCTTCCCGGGAAACCTCCACCTCGCACCATTCTGAGAGAAAGTTCACCACCGTCACACCGACCCCATGGAGACCGCCTGAGGTCTGGTAGGCCCCCTTCTCGAACTTGCCCCCAAACTTTAGCACCGTCATCACCCCTTCCAGGGTGGAAACTTCACGGTCCATTTCCTCAGAGAGCTGCTCGTGGATGTCTGTCGGAATGCCGCGACCATCGTCCTCGACTGTCACACTGCCATCGACGTTGACCGTCACTGCCACCCGCTTGGCATATTCAGCCATGCATTCATCGATCGAATTGTCGACCACTTCGTAGACCAGATGATGCAACCCACGGGCAGTATTATCACCGATGTACATCCCGAATCGCTCGCGGACATGCTCGCGATCGGAGAGATGCTTCAGATCGGTACTGGTGTAGCCAGCCTGGTTTGAGTCGTCAGCAGGAGAGGAAGGTGCGTCGGCCATGATCAGCTTTCAACGTGAGGGGGATGAGTGTGATTGATGGGAAGGCGTGCCCGCGATCAGTCCTGGCCTGCATCAATCAGCAGACGGCAACGGATGTCGGTGATGCCCTCGCCGGGCACCCGGGCCTGCAATTTCTGGAGCAAATCGCGTTTGTGAAATCCCATTTCTTGGACAAGGGCGGAATGGCTGACAAACACCTCGAGCACACCCCGTCGCACTGTTCCGGGTTGCGACCCACCACGAAAACTGAGGGGGGCCACGTCGTTCCAGGCATTCCTCAACGCATCGCTTCCCTGTTGGCGGTCGTAGCCCGTTCGGGCCATGAGGCGATTGAGGAGGCTGCCAAGCGAACGGGGATCGTTCATCAGGCCGGTGTCCCAGCGGGGTATTTGACGAAGGACAAGCATCTGTCGGTACCACCACGGTTAGTCGGCCGCCAGCGGCATCACGCAATAGCCATACCCGTCCTCAGTGCGACAGACACAGGCGCTCTGCCCGTCAGTGAGTTCAACATCGATCGTGGTAGCCGGGTCGAGCACCCGCAAAAACTCGTTGACAAACCGCGGATCGAGTTTGATCTGCACCGTCTCACCACTGTAATCAATCGGCATCTCGACCCTACTCTGACCGCTCTCAGCAGACTGCCCGGACAACACCAGTTGGCCCGATTCGAAGGTGAAGTCGACGCCCTTGGACTGTTCACTGGTCACAATCGCTGCCTGCCGCACCGCCGACAGAAACGGACCGGCAACCAACTTCACGGTAACGGCATCGGGCCGATCGGGGAACACATCCCGCCAGCGGGGAAACCGTCCCTCGACCAAGCGTGCTGAAATGGTCGTATGACCGGTGTGAATGAGGATATCACTGCCCTGCACGGCAAGTTTGACCGGCGTCTCATTGTCACCAAGGCTGCGTTCAATCAGTTGCATCGCCCGGGCTGGCACAATCGGCTGGCTGGCAGGTGGCTCGCCCCCCTGCACCGCAGCGGGGCCTTCCATCTTGGCCAGCCGACGCCCGTCGGTTCCGACAGCGATGACACTCGCATCGGTCAATTCAACCAGGACCCCACCGAGGGCATATCGGCTCGACTCGTTATCCGTCGAAAAGACCGTCCGTCGAACTAGTTCACGTACCAGGGGTGTCGTCAACTCAAAGCAGGCATTACTGGGAAAGGTCGCCACAGAGGGAAACTCGAGTGGATCTTCAGCGGGAAGCCGGAACTGGCTTCGCGCCGCCTTGACGAGCGTTGCATTGCCGTCTGACTCAATCTCGAAGGTGGTGCCTGGGGGACTCTCCCGCACAATCGCCATCAGCCTGGCACTCGGCAGCAAGACACTGCCGGCGGCCGACGTCTCGACCCCTTCAACCTCCGTGCGAATCCCGATCTCAAGGTCAGTCGCTGACAGGACTGCGGGGGCCCCATCAACATCAAGTTTGACGTTGGTCAGGACCGGCTTGGGCGAACGGGAAGGAACAACGGCCGCGGCCGTCTGCAAAGCCGCCAACAACGGCTCACGCGTGCAACGCAGATTCATGTGATCGCGATTTCCGCAGGAGGATGACAGAGACAACAACGCCTCCTCAGGACCGCCAGGCTCCGCTCGAACCGAGTTCAAGGGGGACTGGAAATGGCTGTCTGAGGATCCCCCAATCTACCCGATTTCAGCCCGTCCCGCAGGTGGTCCGGAAGGGATTTTTGGCCCTGGAATCCCGCGGCTTGGCAGCCCTGGCCCACAGCCTGAGCGGGCTGACCTGATCTACTACTTTTACTTCCTAAGAGAAAGAAAAAGAAACAGTAGAAGACAGCAGGAGAAGTACTTGCAGCAGTAGTAAGAGCCCCTTGGTCAATGTCCCCAAAAGTTTCCCGGGCAGTCGATCAAACGGGGAGGAGAGGGAGACCGTTTTTCTCAATTTTCCCGCAAGAAAACACACAAAATGGTTCACACGCAGTGCTGGTAGTCGACCAAATCAGTGGTGGAAAACCTGCTGAAAGAATGTTGGCTGGTTGTTGGAGCTTGTTTCAATGAGCTGCCTCAAACTCGCTGGATAAGCCTTGGCTGGTCTGTTCGAGAAGCGTCAGGGAAGGGAGCCCGCCACGGTTGTTGGCATGCTGGCAGGCGGGAGGAGTGAACGTCAGGCTTTGGTGGGGGGGCTGATAAGCCGTGGTCGAGGCTGTTGGCGGGAACACACTCGACAGACTCTCGACAGCACAGCCAACACGTTTCCAGCAGTGTTCACTTTCCTGCCGCATGCCTGGTGAGTTGATCGAGAATGGTCTGCAGGTCGCCGGCATAGCCAGCATCCTGACGGAGGAGTTTGGTGGTCACCTTCAAACTGTGGAGCACGGTGGAATGGTCACGACCGCCAATCGCCTTGCCGATCGCATGGCTACTCAGTTCCGTGAGCAGGTGGGCACAGTGGATGGCGAGGCTCCGGGGGCGGACATGACAGCGACGCTGGGACCCGCCCGTCATGTCGTCGGATGTGATCCCGTGGTACCGGGCAACAGTCGAGAGAATCCGCCGGATGGTAGGCGGCGAGGCTGGTCTGGCGATTTGGTTGCGGGCAGGCGATGCCGTCTGGTTCACTGCCGTTCGCGTCGGGGTGGCTGGGGCAGGTTCAGCAGCATAGCCGAGCGGGATCAGCAGCCCTGCGGACAGCCGGGATTCGACGGCAGGATGCAGACTGAGGGTGGCGGGATGGCCTGGCAGGGTGACTGCCAGCAGGGTGGGTGTGTCGAGAATGGCGTCGATCAACCGGCCCAGAAGCAGGTGGTCGTCCTCACGCTTTCCCGCCAGATCGATACGATCGATCAAGATGCTTGTTGGGGGACGCGGCTGTCGCGACCGAGACGGTCGTGAGGGTCGCAGATCGACCCGCTCGATGCCGAGTACTGCCTGAAGAGGGGTGATTGAACCGCTCGATCGGGCTCGCCTGAGTTCTTTGGTGAGGTGGCGGCCGTCGCAGCGGATGACCTCCGGTGTCTGGCGGCGACGAGACCGGCGAGCCCGCCCGTGCCAGGCTTCGGCTGTGGTCTGCAGCCAGCCGGTCCGAGCCTGGGAACGGTTCCCAACACCGACCAGCAGCCGACCAAAGGGAGGCCCAGCAGCAGCCTTGGGAACAGTGAAGAGGTGGTCAATGGCCTCAGCCGTTGCAGCCTGAGGCAGGTCGTCGAGCCAGGTTCCCGGCTTCGATCGCCCTCTGCCTGGGGCGATCAGGTGCGGACGTGGGCGTATGGCGAGGACCCGTGACATGGTGGAACCCAGAATGCACGCCGGAAACGCCCGTAGCACGTCCGTGCTACCCACTCTCAGGCTGATTCCCGCCAGCCCGTCCCAGCGAGAGGGAGCCTACGGCATCTTCTTCTGCCTGGCAATTACGAGCCATTCAGTCCCGCTCGCTGGCCACACTCCTGGAGCAGTGGCTGGAGTCTGGAAAGGGCCTCGCTGACCGTATCCAGGGTCGTGGTGGAACCGAAACTGAACCGCACGGCTGCTTGAACGATGGGCTCAGGCAGGTTCATGGCGACCAGGGCTGGGGCTGGTTCGTGGGACCCGCTTGCGCAGGCGGTTCCGGTGGCGATGCAGACACCGGCGAGATCGGCAGCCATGACAAACGCCTGGCGGTCGATGCCGGTCAGGGCGATGGTCGAGAGGTGCGGACTGCGGGGTACTGCACTGCCGACGATCTGAGCATCGATTCCCGCGGCTGCTGCCAGGCGAAGAAGTTTGTTTTCAAAGTCATTCCGAAGCGTGGCAAGTCGTTCGGATTCGGCCTGTTGGCGGCTGACGGCAAGGCTAACGGCGACACCACAACCGGCGATCAGTGCGACCGGCTCGGTGCCGCCGCGTTGGGCGAATTGCTGACTGCCTGGAAACAGCGGTCTGAGTTGGGTGCCTGGCTGCGTGATCAGGCAGCCAATGCCCCGCGGCCCACCGAATTTATGGGGGCTGAAACTGAGACTCGAACAGCCGAGTGAGGGGAAGGCCACAGGCAGGCGACCCACCGCCTGGGTGGCATCGGTGTGGACGTCACAGGACACTGCGGTCGCTGCGATCACCTGCAGGACTGCGGGCACGTCTTCGATGGTGCCGGTCTGCCCGCAGACCAGCGTGGTGGTCAGCAGGCGATGTCGGTTGCCACTGGCAGACTCCAGCCAAGTGGTCACGGCTGCGTGATCGAGCCGGCCGGTGGTATCGAGAGGAAGGAGCGTGTTCCAATGGGCGTGGCGTGCCGCCGCCCGCAGGCTGTCATGATCCCGGCTGCTGGTGGCAATCAGGCCGGGGCTGCTGTCGTCCTCGCGGCTGAGGCTGTGGAGGGCGAGGGCGTTGGCCTCGGTTGCTCCTGAGGTGAACACCAACCCTGCGGCGGGGCAACCGAGGGCGGCCAGGATCTGCTCCCGCGCGTCATCGACCATCCGTCGGGCCCGCCGGCCGACCGCATGGGGGCTAGAGGGGTTGCCAAAGCAGTCACCCTGAACCTGGGTAATGCGTTCGGCCACCGCCGGATCGACCGGCGTGGTGGCAGCATGGTCGAGGTAAAGTTCTCGGGCGTTCATCGGCAAACTCGGCCCGGGCAGGCTCGTTGAACGACACAGGGCTGACAGGCACACCTCGGCACCTGTCAGCCCAGCACGTGGATTGTGGGGGCGACCCAAGCAATGGGGCAACCGCACAGGGGCGTTACCGCACGTCGAGCAGTTCCACGACAAAGTGCAGGGTTGCGTTTGGCGGAATGACAGGTGGCGCGCCCCGGGCACCGTAGCCGATGGCACTGGGGATCTGAAGTTCGATCATGCCCCCATTGGCGACAAGTTGCATACCTTCCGTCCAACCAGGAATGACGCGATTAAGTGGGAACTCAATCGATTCTCCCCGCCGGTAGGAGCTGTCGAAGACGGTGCCGTTGTCGAGCCAGCCGTGATAATGCACCGAGACGGTGCTGGCTGCGGTTGGCGTCGCCCCATCGCCGGCCCGCAAGATGCGGTACTCAAGACCGGTTGCCGTGCGGGTGAATTGTTTTGGTGGGTTGGCATCGACGGGGCCAGACCCCTCAGGCAGTTCGGGAAGGGGGACATCAGCAGAGTTTTCGGCCATGGTGGGAGCACTCACAAAAGCGAGGGAGACGAACAGGGCCGCGAAAACGGTGACGACAGCACGCATGGAAAGCCTCCGAGGAAAAAGTTTTCCCGAGCATACCAGAACGGGCAGTGGTGGTGGCGGAGCCCGCAGGGGTTCCGCTGAAGGCCGCCCATTGTTGGGTCGAGGTCGTGCCCGGCCAGGGCAACGGTGGCTCACTCGGCAGCCAGCCAGGCTTCAATCGCATCTGGCTCAAGGGGCACATCGGCACAGAGATCGACAGGGCCGTCAGGCGTGACGAGCACGTCGTTTTCCAGCCGGATGCCAATGCCTTCCTCGGGTAGGTAGAGCCCCGGCTCAACCGTCATCACCCAGCCGGCCTCCAGCGGTCCGTCAGGCGGGGCGAGATCATGCACGCCGAGGCCGAGTGAATGACCGAGGCCGTGCATGAAATACTGACGGCAGGCGGGACGGGCCGGCGTGTCGGCAGCGAGATCCTCGCGGCTGATCAGGCCCAGTCCAGCCAGTTCTTCAGCCATCTGGACCTGTGCCGCTCGTTTCCACTCCCGCAGGCTCACGCCGACCACCGTCCGCTCGATCGAGCTTTTCAGCACCCGCAGCACCGCCTCGTAGAGTACGCGTTGCCGCGGTGTAAACCGGCCATTGACCGGAAACACCCGGGTCAGATCGGCTGAGTAGTTGGCATAACTGGCGCCCACATCGAGCAGCACGAGATCGCCATCCCGACAGGGCTGATCGTTGGCGACATAGTGCAAGGTGCAGGCATGGGCACCGGAGGCGACGATTGGCTCATAGCCGAACACCGCCCGCTGGCGGGTGAAGGCCCCGATCAATTCTGCCTCAAGTTCATATTCCATGACACCGGGTCGCAGCGTTTTCGCAACCTTGTTCAAGCCCTGGTATGTGACCCCGATTGCCTGCCGAAGAAGATCGATCTCCGCTGGATCCTTGACCGCTCGCAGCGTCCGCAGCAGTGGGGCCAGCCGCCGGAAGGTATGCAGCGGATAGCGGTCGATCAGCTGCCGGGCCATCCGCAGGTCGCGGGTTTCGACCTCGAGACTCGCCCGCTCATGTTCATTGGCATTGAGGAAGACAGCGTCACTGGTGGCCATCAGGCCGTGCAGGGCCGTCGGCAGGTCCGCAAGCCAGCGGACCGTTTCGATGCCGGAGACTGCCCGAGCGTCCTCCTGGGAGAGGCTGTGCCCCTCCCAGACCGCAAGTTGTTCGGTGGGCTGCCGGATGAAGAGCATCTCCCGCTGGTGCGGCTCCTGGGCAGAGGGCACGAGAATGAGCACACTTTCCACCTGTTCAATACCGGTCAGCCAGAAGAGATCGGCAGCCGGGACAAGGCGGAGCACCCCGTCACCATTGGTCGGCAGGGTGTCGGCGGCATGGACCACCGCCAGACTGTCAGTAGGCAGTTCGGCCAGCAGCCGACGTCGATGCTGGACAAACAGGCTCGGGTCGATCGGCGCGTGTCGCATGGGCTCGTGGTGGAGGCGGGGCACTCAGTCAGCAGATTGTGGCAGGCTCACCGCCGGCGGGCATCCTGCAAGCTGCGGAGTTCCTGGGCGGCGCGGATGGCTTCTTGTTCGGCTTCGTGCTCGACCTGTTCGGCCCGGTGTTCATTCACCGTAAAGCCGGGGCGATTGTCGTTCCAGGAAAGCGAAACGACACCGGTCGCGATCAGGATTGGCACCACCACCACCACGATCAGCAGCGACACCCATCGGGCGGTGACTACCCGCCGAATCGGCTCGGGCATACCGGAGGTCGCAAGGCCCATAATCTGTTGGGGAACGGTCTCTTTGTGATGTGCCATGAAGGAGTCCTCTGAGGTGGCTCGGAAAACAGTCAGGCGGAAGCCGGCGAGGGCCCGCCTGGGCGGGACTCTAGAAATGGCACCGCGGTGAAGCAAGAGATGCTCCACCGCGGAAATCTGGCTCAGATTCGACTCGGGAAGCCTGGGGCAGGCAGCGCTTACGAGACCGTCAGGATGTCATAGATCGGGTCGCCGCCACCGCCGATTTTGAAGGGCCGGCCGTTGGGGGCGAAGTGCTGCTTGAACGGGTCAAGGCCGCAGGCGACCGTGATCGTGCTGTTGAAGTCGGTCAGGCCGACTGGGTCTTCGTCGACCAAATGGCCCCGGTCGTCTGACTTGCCGTAGACGGCCCCGCCCTTGATGCCGGCGCCTGCCAGCAGGTAGGAGAAGGCAGCCGGATGGTGGTCACGGCCTGCATTGACATTGATGCCGGGCGAACGACCAAACTCTGAGGTGAGGACGATCAGGGTTTCATCCAGCAGGCCACTGCTGTCGAGGTCACGAATCAGAGAGCCAACGGCCAGGTCCATTTCGGTGCCTCTGGTTGCCATGCCGTCGGCGACATTGTTGTGCATATCCCAGCCGCCGTAATGCACCTCCACAAACCGCACGCCTGACTGAATCAGTCGGCGGGCGAGCAGGGCACCCTGGCCGATGCTGGACGAACCATAGCGATCGCGAACCTCTTCCTTCTCCTTTTCCAGATCGAAGGCTTCCAGGTCCTTGCTGCCCATCAACCGCACGGCGTCCTTGTACATCTGGTTGTACGATTCGACCTGATAGCCGGCGTACCGCTGCTTGAACTTGGAGTCGAGCCGATCAGCCAGATCGAGCCGCCGCTTGAAAGCCTTGTCGCTCAGGTACGAGGGCAGTTCCAGGTTCTCAATGCCTTTTTCGGCATTGGCGACCGGCACTGGAGTCAGCGAAGGGTCAAGGAAGCCGGCACCCGGATGGCCGTTGCCGTTGCTGTTGACGAGCACGAAGGGTGGCAGGTCCGAGTTGGGTTTTTTGCCGAGGCCTGCCGGACTGACGATCCATGACCCCATCGAGGGATGCCGAATACTGTTGAGCACAGGATAGGAGGTCTGGAGCCAGTAACGGCCTTTCCCGTGGTCAGCCGTTTCCGTCGTCATCGATCGCACCACGGCCAATTTATCCTGGAGGTCAGCCAGGTTTTTCATGTGCTCCCCGAACCGCACGCCGGGGGTTTTGGTGGCGATGGTGTCCACCTCACCTTGCACGTCTGCGTTGTCCGGCTTGGGGTCGAAGGTGTCGATGTGGCTCATCGCCCCGCCCATGTAGAAGTAAATCACGTTTTTGGCTGTCTTCGTGCCAGCGGATGGGGCGGCTTCGAGGACGCGGGTCCAGGGAGACAGCAGGCTGACCCCGAGGGTCGACGAGGCAATGCCCGACATGACAGCCCGGCGGGTATGCCGATCATCGAGGCTGGGCAGCTGTTGGCGGAAGTTCTCGAACATGGTGGGGCTCCTTAAGTTGACCCCACGTCAAGGCGGTGGGGGGGTGCGGAAGATGAGGTGGTTTGTTCGGTGGCTTGGAAGGAGGCAGGCCGCACGTCGCTTGAACGCCCGGGTGGCTCCAAAGTTGTGCACTTACTCAATAAACATGAACTCACGGGTGTTGAGGAGCGACCAGATCAGGTCGCCACAACCGGCTGCAGGATTGATGCCCTCATTGATTTCCTCCTCAGCCAGACGCCGGATCTCTGCATCAGGCTTGTGGGTCAGCACGGCAAGAAAAATCGTGTCGACGGCACCCTTGATGTTCTTTTGTTTGGCAACCTCGTCATAGATCACCGAGCCTGGGGTCAGCATGGCGTGGGTCATCCAGCCGTTGAACAGGGCCAGGACCTGAGGCACGGTGGCCACCTGACGGGCCGTCTCGATCGCGTCGCGATCACCCTGGCCAAAATGCTGTAACAGGTGGGTTGCTGGACTGGGTTGGGGCAGTTCGCTGGCCCGGGCCAGTACGAGGCCCTGGAAATTGACCTGATTGCGTTTTTTCTGCCAGTCGCCGCGAATTTGTTTGTACGTGTTGTAGGCCTCGACGAACTGGTCGAAATTGACGGTCGAAACATCGACACTGATCCCGGGTGCAAGATCCTCGCCCGTTGGTCGCTGGTAAACCCATTCGTTGGCGGCAACCAGCGTGAGGAGAGAATCCCAGAGTTGTTCGGCGGTCATCCGCTTGAGCGCCGGCCCCGTGAAGTAGTAGTTCACTCCCGACGTGGGGTCGTAGATCACGGCGAGTCGCTGGTAGGTGTCAGTTGAGACCAGAACCCGCACGAATTCCCGCAAGTCGAAATTGAGCCGGAGCATTTCGTCAGTGAGGTGCTCGAGCAATTCGGGCAGAGCCGGAATGTTGCCTTCTTGAAAGTCATCGACCGGTTCCACAAGGCCGACACCCATCACCTTCTTCCACATCCGATTGGCGATGGCCCGGGCAAACTGGCGATTGCTGCGGGAGGTCATCCAGGCGGCAAGCCGCGTTCGGTTGTCCGCTTGAGCGACGGCCTCGGGAATCTTGCCCCAGAGCACCCCAGGCTCAACCACATCGAGCGGTTCGGCATCGTCGTAGCGGTAGTCATGCGGCAAGCGAAAATCATCGTCCATGTTGCTCGTCATTCGCGAGCTCATTTGCAGATAGGTGCGAGCGCCGCCGTCAAGCTTTTTGTCGTCGATCGCCTGCCGCACATAAAAGCCGATTTCCCCCAAGTTTGGGATCAGTTCGTCCGGCTTCTGAAAGGCCGAGCCTGTTCTTGTGTCAGCCATGCCGCCGAACATGACCTGCTTCGCGTCATAGCGGATCCCACTGGTGAGGCCTGCCAACTTATAGAACTCTTGCTGCGTCCAGCGGTCAAACGGGTGGTCATGGCACTGGGCACAGCCGATCTGGGTGCAGAGGAAAACACGGGTCGTATTGTCGACGTAGGCCAGCGGCATGCCGGTGTCACGGAGCTGGAAGCCAGCGGCTGGGTTTTCAGAAATGCGGCCATCGGCGGTGAGCATCTCGTAGACCCACGTGTCATACGGGGCGTTGTCAGCAATCGACTGTTTCACCCAGGCCATGTAGGGTTCAAACCAGACATCCCGGACTGGCCGTTCTTGCAGCCGGAGGATGTCAGCCCAGAAGTTGTAGAAGTGGCTGACGTAGCCGGGGCTTTCGAGCAGGTCGTCGATCAAGGTCGCCCGCTTGGTGGAACTGCTCGCATTGCAGAACGTGTTCGCCTCATCAATGGTCGGAATGCGTCCAGCCAATTCGAGATAGGCCCGCCGGACGAACTCATGGTCATCGGTCTTGGGGCTTAGGGTGGCGTCGTTTTCGGTCCAATAGGCCTGCAGCATGGCGTCGATCTTGGCTGCAGCAGCATTCACCTCGCTGCGGCGGCTACGGTCGATGGGGGCGATCTGCATGACCGTGCCCGTCGGCTTCTCCTGGACTGCCGCGGGCAGTTTCGGTGGCTTCCATTCGTCAGCAGGAGCTGGTTTGGCTGCCCAGGCTGCTGAGTTGACGGGGCCCAGCAGCAGGCAGACCGCGACAAGCAGGTGGCTTCTCAAAGCCTGTGGCATGGGGAAATCCTTTGATCGGGCCGGTGCCTGGTGCATGCGAGTCGTCATTCGGTGCATGGTGTCCTGTCCAAAAGCTTGCGAGGGGTTATTTTCGGGCCCCCTTCCGTACCTTTCAATAAGGTAATGTCTCCAGGCCCTCACTTCTCACACTTTTTCGTCCAGAACAAGGATTTTGGACAGGGAAATCAATGCCGATGCGGCGAGATGAGCCCCTTTTGAAAGCCTAGGCCGGCTGCGGGAGCCGGGTGGCTGGTCTCCGCCACATGCAGGCGTGGGGGCAGCCGCCAGCACTCATTGGATGAACATGAACTCGCGGGTGTTGAGCAGCCCCCAGATCAGGTTGCCGCAGCCCGCGGCGGGGGTGTCGGCCGATTCAATTGCCTCACGGGCAATGCTCTGGTCACTGGAATGCGGCCGTCGAGAGAGCACCGATAGGAAAATCGTGTCCACGGCATCTTTGAGTTTGTCTTGGTCAACAACATTGTCGTAGATCACCGAGCCGCGTTCGAGCATGGTGTGACTGATCCAGCCATTGAACATGGTCAGCACCTGCGGCACCGTCGCTGATTGGACACCGCTCTGAATCGAGTCGCGGTCTCCGATTCCGAATTGACTTAAAAAGTGATTGGCTGGCAGCGGCATCGGCAGTTCGCTAGCGCGAACCAGCACCTGATCCTTGTAGCCGGCGACCGAGCGGATTTTTTTCTGATAGCCACGACCATATTCCATTTCAAAATTCCGCCAGGTGCTCACGAACTGGTCGTAATCGACCGAGCCGAGGTCGACTTTCCCGAAGGCGGCGACCTCGTCGGTGGTTGGTCGCTGGAAGGCCCATTCGTTCTGGGCAATCAGTGTGAGCAGGGAATCCCAGAGCTGCTCGGCGGACATTCGTCTGAAGGCAGGGCCGGTGAACAGAAAGGGTTCGGTCGAACTGGCATCGTAGAGTACGGCCTGGGACTGCCACGCCTTGGTCGTCGCCAGCACCCGCAGAAATGCGCGCAGGTCAAAGTCCAGCGCGAGCACGGTGTCAGTCAGTTGCTCCAGGAGTTCTTCCGAGACCGGCATGTTGCCGTCCTGGAAATCATCCACCGGTTCAACAACCCCGACGCCCATCATCTTTTTCCAGAGCCGGTTGGCGATGGCCCGGGCAAACTGGCGGTTATCGCGGGAGGTTAGCCAGCCGGCGAACTGGGTGCGGCCATCGGCGGCGGCGTATTCCTCTGGGATCCCGCCCCAGAGGACTTCAGGAGCGACTTTCTGCTCGGGTGTGCCGTTGTCGTACTTGTAGTCATGCGGCAACTTGAGCGGTGTGTCGTGGAAACTGACGGCGGTCGTGTTCAGTCGCAAAAACTGAAGGGCGGCGACAGGGATCTCGCGGCTTTTCCGGGCCGCTTGAAGTTCTTGGAAAAGCGAGCGGGCGTTGCCAGCGGCTTCGCTCATTCCCATCATCATTTGCATGGAGCCACCCTGGCTGCGTTGCGGTCCGAGCCGGTCACGGGTGCCGGAAGTCAACGCGGCCAATTCGTAGAACTGCTTCTGCGTCCACTTATCGAAGGGGTGATCATGGCACTGGGCGCAGCCGATTTGGGTGCCGAGAAAGACCCGGACCGTGTTGTCAACATATGGCAAGGGCATGCCGCGATCACGCAGTTGATAGCCGACCGCCGGGCTTTCCCAGAGGCTGCCGTCGGCAGTGAGCATGGCAAACACCCACTCGTCATAGGGCGTGTTCGCGGCAAGCGACTCTTTCACCCAGTGCATATAAGGTTCAAACACAAGGGTGTTTTTGTCGGGCCGCTCTTTCAGCCGAAGAATGTCTGCCCAGAAGTTGTAGAAGTGGCTGACATAGTCAGTGCTTTCCAGCAGTGACGCGATGAGATCATCCCGTTTGGTCGGCGACTGCCGGTACAGAAATCGCTTGGACTCTTCCAAGCGGGGAATCCGGCCGCCCAGTTCGAGGTAGGCCCGGCGAACAAACTGCTCATCTGACAGGGGTTCACTCGAAGACACGCCAGCAGCCGACCACTCGGCCTGGAGAACGGCATCAATGGCAGCGGCAGCTTCAGCAACCGCTCGGCGGGTCGTCTCATCGCGGCCAACCGGTACGACCTCGAAGACCGGCTGCTGCGGTTTTTCGATAACAGCGTCCGGCAGGCGAATTGGTGGTGGCTTTTGAAGTTTCTGCTTGGCAGCTTGTTTACGGGCCATCATGGCAGCCCGCGCGGCCTGTTTCTGAGGCGGGGCTCCCAGGGCTGTCTGCCTGTCGCCAATTACCCCGACGGTGAACAGCATCAATATGAACAGACTGCGGGTCTGCCAGGAGTGAGCAGGCAATGCCATGGTCCGGTTCCTCGGTGGAGTGCATCGGGGGGCGGGGGCGGCCCGGCAGCCCTTACGCTCCCAATCATTTTAACGGTCAAAGAGCCCTAAGGTTGCACCCCGGCAAACGCCTGCCGCAGGCGACGCAGGCCTTCGACAAGCCGTGGCGTCGGACAGCCGAAATTCAGTCGAAGGAAGCCCGGGCTGCCAAATTCCCGCCCGTCCGAGGGGCCGATGCCGGCGGCCTCACAGGCCCGCTGAGGGTCGGCCCGCTCGGCTGGCTGGGCCGCTTGCCATCCGCGGCAGTCGAGCCAGAGAAGATACGTTGCCTGCGGGGCAATGCAGCTGACGCCGGGCAGATCGGCCACCGCGTCCAGGGCGAGCTGACGATGGTGCCGGAGCAGGTCGAGCAGCGTTTGTCGCCAGGGGTCGCCCTGCTGCCAGGCCGCTTCCGAAGCAGCATAGCCTAGCGGGTTGACCATGGGCACCAGCCCACCACCGGCGGTCCGCCAGCCTCGTCGCAAATGCTCATCGGGCACGATGGCCGCGGCACAGCCCAGTCCGGCGATGTTCCAGGTTTTGGATGCGGCCACGAAACTAATGCTGCTGCGGGCAGCGGGATGATCAAGACTGGTGAACGGAACGTGCGGGCTGTCGTCATCGAGCACGAGATCACACCAGATCTCATCGCTGACCACCGTCACCTGGTGCCGTTCGGCCACGTCGGCAAGCCGCTGGAGGTCCCACTGGGAAAAGACCGTGCCGGTGGGGTTGTGCGGCTGACAGAGCCAGAAGAGTTTGACCATTGGTGGGGCCAGAGCCGCCTCCAGGGCGTCCCAGTCAATCTCCCAGCGGGCGGCCTGCTGGTTGGCCTGCAGCGGGACCGATACGGTGCGACGGGCAGCGAGCTTTGGCAGGAAGAGGAACGGTGGGTAGACCGGCGTGAAGGTGGCGATGCCATCCCCCGGTTCTGACAGCAGGCGTGCGGTGACGGCCAGACCGTTGACCACACCGGGAACACCGAGCACCGTGCTGGGATCGATGGTCCACCGATGCTGCCGGTCCAGGTGGGCGGCGAGGCTCGTCGCGAACCCAGGGGTGTCGTGGGTATAGCCGAAGACGGCGTGGTCGACCCGCTGATGCAGTGCCGTCAAGACACAAGCGGGCGAGCGGAAGTCCATGTCGGCCACCCAGAAGGGGATGATTGCACGACCGGCGGCATCGGTCTGGCCGGCGTAGCGGTCCCACTTCTCGGCGCCGGTCCCGTGGCGGTCGGGACAGGCTGCGAAGGCCGACGAACTCGGGGCGTCTGGCGGTGGTGTTTCGGCAGGGTCGTGGGACATCCCTGCATCGTGACGAACTGGGGCATAGAACGCCAGCGCAGTGACAGCCCCGGGCGGCTGACGACAGCAGGCGGAGCGGTCGATCAGTAGCGGTAGATCGCCGCTAGGCCGCTGTCGGTCGGCATCCGGCTGCGTTCCAGGGACACCACCTTGCCTCCGTGGAGCAGGACCGTCTCGGCAACGCCGCCGAGGATGTCCTCCGTCCGAATCGCCGGAGCGTCGCCCGAGCGGGCCAGATCCGGGGGAACTTCACCGTCGTGGTGGATGCTGCCGGTTGCACGGTCGAGCCAGCCCGGCTCAAACCGGTCAGCCTCAATCAGGAGGGTGGCCACCCGGCCGGTCACGGCGGCGCGGGCGACAGCAGCTAGATCAGTGCCAGCCGCTCCGCGGTTAGCGGCCAGGTGGAACAGCCGCAGGTCGCGGTCGATCTGCCGACTGCGTTCGGCGGCAAAGATGGGGAGCACGAGGCGGCCGAGTTCCAGCTGGGGCAGCAGATGGACATCCTTGGGGACAGAGTCCTCAAGCAGCATCTCGTTCTGGGAAAGTCCACGGAAGACCGCCGCCACTTGCGGCAGCCCAACAAGGACCAGCGGTAGGCCTCGGGGCCGTGACACCCGGTCGCGAACCACCTGATCAACATGGCGTAAGAAGATTTCCGTGTCGGCATCAATGTCGTCCTGCTTCGACCCCAAGCCCCCATGTACGACCCCGGCGGTGTTCATCTGCCGCCGCATCCGATGAGGCTGCAGGATTTCATCGGCAATGACACTGGAGCGGTCGAGCGGCTGGGTGGCCGGCGCGGCCACACCCCGCAGGGGCACCGGTTCGAGGGTAATCGGCTCAAGCAGATCGACGGCACCCGCGCTGAACCGCCCTTCGTACACCCGCGCCTCTCGGCTGGTGAGGGTCAGCACATTGAAGCGGTCGATGGCTGTCGCCTGCCGCAGGACAGGCAAGGTGTGAAAGTGGGTGCTGATCAGGGCCAGCGGCTTGACCGGTTGGGGCAGCAGAAAGGCGTGGGCCCAACCTTCCGCCCCAAAGACCGCGAGTCCCTCGCAGGTGTGCTCCCAGAACAGCCGGTTCGAGGCAAGCTGGTGGAAGGGCTGCAGTAGGTGTTCGATCTGGTTTCGGCTGCGGGAGAGCGACAGCGCCATGTCGAATGACTCGACAAGATGGCGGTACGACGGCAGGTCGACTCGATTGTCCGGGATATTCCGATGGGTCGGCAGCGTCAGCGTCAGGCAGGGTGGCGTCGGCGTCGTGAGCAGCTCCCGCACGGCAGCCAGGGACAGGACTCTAACGGTGAGCCCGTTGGTTTTTCGACCGGCGTATGCAAGTGTTTCCGAATCAGCCATGGCAGCCTCCAGGAAGGTCTGGGGCAACCATGCCAAACACGCGGAGCAACAGAGGGGAAGGCCGCCATCCAGCCGACGGCGGGATCAATCGCCGGTCGTCAGGCGGCACATCCGGAATTGTTCGCCTGGCAGTGTGCTCGGGTCAAACAGGGTGCCATGCCGTTGTCTGGGCGGGCGTTTGCCGCAGGAGGCTTGGCTGGGGTAGGATCTCCCCCTGGGGAATGGAAGTGGGGGATGGAAGTGTGGCGACGGGCAGCGGGCACGCCGCGTGATGGTCTCGACACGGTGGAAGAGTGAGGGAACCCATGAACGCAGAATTTCTGGTGCGGGTGGCGGTCGATTTGGCACGAATCTGGTTCTACGACGGCACGATCCCGTCAGTCGAACCGCCGCAGGCGGTTGCCCAGGCAGCGGCAGCACCCAGCCAGACCGCCTTTCAAGAAAGCCGGTCCATCTCGGTTGCTCCTGAGCATGGCAGTGTGCTGGGGTTTGTTGCTGACGGCACGGATGCATTGCTGGTCATCAGTGGAGGCAGTGTCCGGTATGGAGCCTTCACCGGCAGCCGGCCCGCCGGGCCCATCGCCAACCGCGTGGTCTGGATGACTGCTGCCGGGGAGGAACGGCAGGCCACGGAACTTCCGATGATACCCCGGGGCGTCAATCACGCGGGCGATGGGATGGTCTATGTGGTCGGTGAGACATCGGTCGCCTGGTATGACCGGGACGGGAAGCTGGTGGGGCAGCGGGAGGCCCCCCACTTCATTCTGCCTGAGCAAGATCATGAGGCCTTTACGGAAGAGGCGGTTGAGCGTCGCGACCTCAGCATCAGTGCGTATGAACGCCAGTTGAAGCAATACGAGGACACCCTCAAGGCGATCGAGGACAAGCCAGAGGATGAACGCACCCCGTATGAAAATGAAAGTCAGATCACCATCCTCACCCGTCAGGTGGAGAGTCGAAAGAGTGCGATCGAAAGCCGACAGGCGATGACCCCCAAGCAGTTGTTTGACGAGGCGGTTGGAGCGGCGAAGCAGCTCTATCGGGTGGCAGTCTCGAAAGACCATGTCTTTCTGGTCGGCCGGGAAACCTTTGGGTATGGCTATGCGGTCTGGCGGTGTGATCGAGACTGCGAGAACCCGGAGAAAATCATTTCCGGGCTGAGCGGCTGTTGCGGTCAGATGGACTTACAGGTGCTTGGAGAGCAGCTGGTCGTGGCGGAAAACTCGCGGCATCGGGTGGTGGTGGCTGACTTTGCAGGCGAGACGGTCACAACCTTTGGCTCGCGGGAACGTACGGGCACCGGTGACGGTTTCAGTGGGTGCTGCAATCCGATGAACACCTGCAGCACGCCTGACGGCGGCCTGCTGACCTCTGAATCGAATGGCTGCATCAAGCGGTTCGCCGCAGATGGCACCTTTCAAGAGGTGGTGGGCACGGCTGCCGTGCAGTCAGGCTGTAAGAATTCAACCGTCGGCATGGCTGCTGATGGCAGTCGCGTGTACTACCTCGACGTCAGAAAGGGCACGATTCGTGTGCTCGAAAAACCGGACGTCGCGCTCGCGCAGAAGGGGTGAGCCATGATGCGTCAGCAAACGAAGGCGTGGTTGCAGTGGCTCGCAGCAAGCATGGTTGCGGCTGGGCTGGGGTGGGTGACAGCCGTCGTCGCAGCCGAGCAGTCCCTGACGTTGGTGGTGATGGATCCGCTGGCGGCCCCGCTTTCCTGCCCCTGTGTGGCCGGGTATGCCCAGCGCGACTACGAGCAGCTGGCAGATTGTCTCGCTGATGCCGTGGGCTGTCCCGTGCAGGTTGTCTTCACCGAGTCCTTGCAAAATGGCGGGAAGCCACTTGGGCAGGTCGATCTGGTCATCGGCAAGCGTTCGGTCGTTGAGGCAGACGGCCGAATGCTCGAGGCCGCTGGTGGCCCTGCGTTGACTCCCGTCGCGAGTCTCACTGATCGGGAGGGCTCACCCTGGCAGCAGGGCCTGGTTGTTGTCGCGCGGGATGACCCGGCTCATTCACTGGCGGACCTGCAGACCCACACGATTCTGCTCGGTCCCGCCGACTCGGCGGAAAAGCATGCTGCGGTCCGTCAGTTGTTTGCGGTGCATGGCCGGACGCTGGCGGCAGACACCGGCTGTTCCGCGGCCTGCAGTGATGGCGCGGCTGCGGTGATTGAAGCGGCCGAGGCGGGAGCAGCGCCGGTGGCAGCAGTGATCTCCAGCTATGCCCAGCCACTCCTTGAGGGCTGCGGAACCATCAAGCGGGGCGATCTCCGGGTCGTTGGCCGCACGGCGAATGTGCCATTCATTACAGCCTTTCTTTCGACCGGGCTGCCGGCTGAGCGCCGGGAAATCCTGACGAAGGCGTTGTTTCGGGTGGGTGGCGATCCGCTGTTGCGGCTTGCCCTCGAGACCAAGCAGGGCTTTGTGCCGCTGGTCGCTCCCCTGGCGGGTGATGCGGTGACACCAGCGGCAACAGACCAATCGCAGCTGGTGCCGATGCCAGCCACCAATCCAGACTGGCCGGGCTGGCGTGGCCGCCAACGTGATGGCCGGGTTGCCTGGCTTCCGGAGACGCTGCCAGCCCGGGCCGACCAACGCTGGAAGGCGACGCTGTTCAGTGAGGGCGTCGGTGGGGTGGCTGTGGCAGAAGGCGTTGTGGTGGTCGGCGATCGGGATCTCACCGATGAACGGGACGTGTTCCATGCCTTTGATGCGGCGACGGGTGAGCGGCTCTGGATGGTTGACTATCCGGCGGCTGGCCGCCTCGACTATGGCAACTCTCCCCGGGCGACCCCCTGCATCGAGGACGGTCTGGTTTACCTGTTGGGGGCCTTTGGCCATCTCCATTGCTGCCGCCTGCGTACAGGAGACGTTGTTTGGAACCGGCACATTCGCGATGAGTTTGGGGCCGTCGATGAACTTGTCTGGGGCGTTGCCTCATCACCGCTGCTGGTGGACGAACGGCTGATCGTCAACCCGGGTGGGCCGGCGGCAGCGGTGGTGGCACTCCATCCGGACACAGGAGCAACCCTCTGGCAGACACCGGGTTCACCAGCCGGGTTCGCCTCGTTCGTCTTTGCGACGCTGCGCGATCGGCCGCAATGCATCGGCTTCGACAAGTTCTCGTGCGGGGGGTGGGATCCCGTCACGGGGACCCGGCTCTGGACCTACACACCGAAGGTTGCCGGGGATTTCAATGTCCCCACGCCCCTTGTGCTGAATCAGCACCTGATGCTTGTCAGCGAGAACAACGGGGCGAGGTTGCTCGACTGTTCTGCAGACCAGCCGGTGGTGCGGGCGCACGTGGCGAGCCTGCGTCCAGACATGCACACGCCTGTGATGACCGCGGGCCGAATCTTTGCGGTTCACGAGGGCCGTGTCTTCTGTCTTGAGGCGGCGAACCTCAAGCCGGTCTGGTCGGTTGTTGACCGCTCCCTCAAAGGCCATGTTTCGTTGATTGCCGCAGACGATCGGGTTCTGCTCCAGACCCAGCAGGGAGAACTTGTGCTCATCGATGCCCGCGCCGATACCCTGCGGATCGTGAGCCGGAGCCTGCCGTTTCGTCGAGAGGTTTCGACCTACTCGCATCCAGCAGTAGCCGGGGATGCGATCTTTGTGCGGGGGCCGGGCAAGCTGATCTGCCTGCCACTGGCCGGGTCGGTTGCCAGTGAGGCTGGGGCGTGAGGGACAAGCATGCGTCACGCGGTCATGCGTCGTGAGGCACGTCGTTGTGCTCAGGCAAAGATCGCCTCGACCGGCGTGCCGTGGCCGTCTTCGGTGGCGTAGAAGGGGCGTCCCTCAATGTCGTAGACCGTCTTTGGGCTCACTCCCATCGCGGTGAACAGCGAGGCATGCAGATCGGTGACACTGACCGGATGCTCGATCGCGACACAGGGTCGCTCAGCAGCCGTCTTTCCGTAGACAAAGCCCCGCTTGACCCCGCCGCCGAAAAGGACGACCGACGAGCCGCCGGTAAAGTGCCGGTGCTGGCCATAGTGCTCGGGCTTCTGCAGGAAGTCTTTCGGCGACCTCGCCTGATCGGCTGCCGTCGAGCCGGGCTGGCCCTCGGTGATCATGTCGCGGCTGAACTCACTGGCAAGGACCACCAGCGTGCGGCCGAGCAAGCCCCGGTTCTCCAGATCTCGAATCAGCGTGGCGATCGGTCGGTCGATCTCGCGGTGCATGCGCACCAGGGTCTCATGGCCCCGCTCGTGAGTGTCCCAGTGCTTGAAGGGGATGTATTCGCTTGTTACCTCGACATAGCGGGCCCCGCGTTCAACCAGGCGGCGGGCCAGCAGGCAGCCGCGACCGAACCGGCTGGTGTCGTAGGCCTCCTGGACCTCTTTGGGCTCAAGCGAAATGTCGAAGGCCTGGCGGTCCTCCGAGCCGAGCAGCCGATGGGCATTCTCCAGACTGCGGAGCATCGATTCCTGGTGGTAGTCGCTGGCAAGGTCCCGGTGGGGTGAGGCTGCGACCAACTGCTTGAACTGCTTGTACCGACTGGCAAACCGGCCCGGCTCCATACCCTTGGGTGGCCGCACAGCCAGCGCCGCCTGCTCAGGGTACGGCAGGTTCAGGGGGCTGAACTCACTGCCGAAGAAGCCGCCGGTCGTAAAGGCCTTGATCTCTTCGTTCTCCCCGATGCCTTCCAGCCGCTGGCCGATGTTGATGAACGCCGGCATGACCGGGTTGCGGGGCCCGAGCACACGAGCCATCCAGGCCCCGATGTGCGGGGCGGCAACGGTCTGCGGCGGCACGTAGCCGGTGTGCCAGTGATACTGATGCCGCGAGTGCAGGATGCTGCCGAGGTCGGGCTGCACGTGCGAGCGAATCAGCGTGGCCCGGTCGAGCACGCCGGCAATCTCGGGCAGCCCGGCGCAGATCTCAATGCCATCGGCGGCGGTGGGAATGGCCGGAAAGGTGCTGATGCAGTCCTGCACCGCCAGACCTGGCTCAAACGGTTTGTACACCTTGGGGTCAAAGGTGTCGGGAGCGGCCATGCCTCCGGCCATCCAGAGGACGATGATCGCGTCGGCGGTTGCCTCGGGGTGCACGATCGGGCTGCCGTCGGCGGTGTTCGCCCGAGCCTGTGGTGCAGGCAGCCCCAGGGTGGTCGTCGCGGCGGCAGCGAGGCTCTTCAGAAGGTCGCGGCGGGTGTTCATGGTGGAACTCCGGGGGCATTGATTCATGTGAGTCATTTTTTGTGAACGATGCAAGCAGGGTTTCCCTGCGGGTGCCATTGGCCCTGTGCAGCCAAGCCAGCGTTGCCCACGTCCCGTCGCCGGCCGCGTGTTTCTGCCATCCTGGCCTCTCCCCACTCGACGCTGCCTGCGCTCCGCCATCCATGGCTCCGCTGGTCAGCCACGCCTGCTCTCAGGACCTGGGCAAACCCTCTTCTGTCTTCCGATTGTTGTGCACTATCCATGATCGGCCAGTTCAAGGTTCGCGGATTGGCCCGGTCAGCGTGAAAATTGAAACTCCGGGAGCATGACGATGGCCCAGAGGCAGTCGGCGACGGTCTGTGCAGTTGGTGTGTCGGTGAGGATTTCCTGGGCGGCAGTTTGTTCGGCGGCTGTAGGAGGGCGAGCGAGC
>JBDQOY010000242.1:0-2620 GCA_040260935.1 Pirellulales bacterium | reverse complement strand
GGCCCTCTGCCGCAGCTGCCGGCAAACGGGCCTGACCGGCACGGTCGTCACCTGGCCCGAACTGGCTGCCACCGTCGGGAACGGCCCACCACAGTTCCAGCCCCACGCGGTCGCCACGGCGACGGCGGTGGTGGTTCGGGGCATGCCCACCGGCTCGCTCGAACAGGTCATCACGCGGATGGACGTCCTCGGGCAGTTGGCGGCAATGGGCCATCGGGTGCTCAATCGGCCAACTGCTCTTGAAACCGCGATCGACAAATACCTCACCTCGGCACGCCTGCATGCAGCCGGCCTGCCTGTCCCTCGGACCACCGTCATTCAGTCCGCCACTGCGCTTCGGCAGTTCGCCGAAGCCTGCGGGGGAACTGCCATCGTCAAACCCCTGTTCGGTTCCAACGGCAAGGGGCTGACCAAGTTTTCTGTTGAGACAACGCTCCTCCCCGAGCCACTCTCCGTCAGTGGTATTGCTCTGGCCCAAGAACCAATCGACAACGAGGGCTGGGATGTCCGGATACTGGTGGTTGGCGAGGCAGTCTACGCCATGAAGCGGGTTGCCCCGGCGGGTGACTGGCGAACCAATATCGCCCTCGGCGGCCAGCCTGAACCCTTCACACCACCGGCCGACTGGATTGCGCTGGCTCGGCAGGCAGCAGCGGCAGTTGATACCGAACTGGCCGGTGTCGACCTCCTGCCGGCTCGGGACGGCTCGGTCTGGCTGCTCGAGGTCAATGCCGTTCCCGGCTGGCGAGCGCTCCAGACCGTGACGCCACACGACATTGCCGCGGCCGTCGTTGAATTGGCAGTCACTGGGGCTGGCTGACCATCCGGACGCTGGAATTGCGTCGGCTCAGTCAAACAGCAACGGCTGTTCCTGGGCCGCCGGCTGGGACCGCCGGGTGCGACCGGCAGGCTGACTGCCACCTGTTTCATACACGAGCAGGAGATCGCGGGCCCGCTCGATGACCGCCGCCGGTACACCTGCCAGGCGGGCAACATGCACCCCCCAACTCTTGTCGGCGGCACCACCGGCGACCTGGTGGAGGAAAATCAACTGCCCCTCGTGCTGCTCCACGAGCACCTGCACATTGGCGACCCCGGGCAACCGTTCCAACGCCGCCAGTTGAAGGTAGTGCGTGGCAAACAGCGTGCGGCACCCCGTCTCTCCGTAGAGATGCTCCACCACCGCCTGGGCGAGCGCAAGGCCATCAAACGTACTGGTTCCCCGGCCGACCTCATCGAGGATCACCAGACTCCGGGGCGTGGCCCGATTGAGAATCCGAGCCGTCTGGGCCATTTCCACCAGAAATGTACTCGCCCCACTGGCCAGGTCATCTCCCGCACCGATCCGGGCAAAGAGCCGATCGACCAGGCCGATGCGGGCGGCGCGGGCCGGCACAAATGCTCCAGCCTGGGCCAGCACCGTCAGCAAGGCCGCCTGACGGATGAAGGTACTCTTCCCGCCCATGTTCGGTCCGGTCACCAACAAGATTGCCGGCACGCCACTGCTGGCGGTTTGCCCACCACCAGCCAGGGCCAGGTCGTTGGGCACCAGGGTGCCGGCCGGCAGCAACTGCTCGAGCACCGGGTGCCGTCCCTGTTCAATCGCCAGTGTAGAGGCGTCGATGATCTCGGGCCGCACCCAGCGTCGCGACCGAGCCACGTCAGCAAATGTCAGCAGCACATCGAGGGCGGCCACCTGCTCGGCAACACAGTCAAGTCGATCACGATAACTGGCAACCCCTGCCCGCAGGTCGTCCAGCAACTCAATCTCCCGGCGGACGGCTTCTTCTTCCGCCCCCAGGACCTGCCGCTGCCGTTCGTCCAGTTCTGGCGTGGTGTAGCGTTCCGCGTTCTTGATGGTTTGCTTACGGACATACTCTGGAGGCACCTTGTCAGCATGCCCCCGGCCCACCTCGAGAAAGAAGCCAAAGACACGGTTGAACCCGACCTTCAACGACGCAATTCCGGTTCGCTCACTCTCGCGGGCTTGATACTCGGCAATCCAGGCTTTCCCGCCCGTAGCCAACTCCGTCAGTTCGTCGTAGCGGACATCAAAGCCAGGCCGAATGAACCCACCCTCACGGGCGAACGTGGGGCAACCATCCCGGAGGGTGGCAGTGATGCGGCCCGCCAGGTCATCGCAGGGGTCAAGTTCCTCAGCGAGTGTCGCCAGCAGGGCCGACCCATTGGGGGCATCGGCAGCCGTCAGGCCGGCCGCCTCGCGAAGCACCCCGAGCAGGTCGGGGAGCACCGCCGTTGCCTGACCGATACGTTCCAGGTCCCGCGGCCCCGCCCGGCCCGAGAGCACCCGGCCGGTCAGCCGTTCAATGTCGCCAATGCCCTGCAGCAACGCAGCCATCCGCTCGGCCACGGGAGCATGGGCAACGAGGATCGCCACCGCATCGAGCCGGCCATCGATGGCTGCCTTGTCGACCAACGGCGCGGTCAGCCAGTCGATCAGCAGCCGGCTGCCCATGGCAGAGCGGGTCGCGTGAAACACCCCTGCCAGCGAGCCGTCCCGACGCCGCCCCTGGGCACTTGCGGTTCGGACGAGTTCGAGGCTGCGGCGAGTCGCTTCGTCGATTTCCATCCGCAGCCCAGGTCGCCAGACAGCCAACGT
>JBDQOY010000241.1:0-19203 GCA_040260935.1 Pirellulales bacterium | reverse complement strand
CGCGGGTTCGAGCCCCGTCAGCCACCCCTTCTCATGCCCCTGGGGGAGCCTATGAGTCAGCCCATCTATCGCCCTTGGTTTGACGCGGCAACCGACTCGCCGTTGTTGACGGAATACGCCCGCAGACTCGACTCGTTTCACGAGGCTCTTGCGGACCGGCGGGTTGACCGGGAGGAACTTGAGGCCCAGGAAAAGCTCGTTGTTGACCTGATGAAAGAGGTTGAGCCGCTGCTCGACCCAGAGACCTATGACAAGGTGACCCGGCTGCTCTGCGAGGTCACGGCCTACGACATGCTGACCGCTTTCCATCTCGCGGGGAAAAGCCGGGTGGGGCGGCCCGTCGATTCCGAGGGCTGAGCCTGCCGGAGCCGTTCTGACGGCTAGCAGGCTGCAAAGTCTGCCCATCTTGCCAACTGGCGGCTACGATAGCGGTCGTTGCCTGGCGGTCGTTCCCGTCGGCAGGATTTTTGCCCGCCTTTTTTTGAATTCATGGCCAAGAAATCATCTCGCAAGGCTGCCGCCGGTGCCGCCGCCACGTTGCCGCCAGTCGATCGCAAGACCCGCAAACTGATTATCGAACTGGCGAATGAGGTCGCCCGTTCGGCAGAGAAGCGGCGTGACCCTCATCTCGACATTCCGGCTCGAAGCCTTTCGAACGTTCGGTTCAACAAGTCGCGGAAAATCATCGAGATGGGCGGTCAGAAGAACCGCCGGCAACTCTTCAACCTGTCACAGGCGAAGAGTTACATGCAGACGTTGCTGGTGGCGACTGGCTGCAAGTCGTTGATTGACCAGCAGAAAACCACGAGTATTCGAGGTCTGTTTTACCTACTCAAGCACACTATCGAAGGCACGCGGGAAGAGACTTTTTCCACCCAGGACGAGTGCGACCCGATCATCGAAGATCTTGAGGTCACCCTGGAAAGCCTCCGGGAAGAGTTGCATGTCTATGCCAGTAACCGCGGCGGCATGGTTGGCCCGATCACGCTGATTGACTCTGGCGACGAGATTGACTGTGCTCGCATGGGGTCGGGGGGGTACAGCATTCCCTCGATCGTTGAGGAGGAGGTGATCAAGTTCAAGAAGTGTGACGCAAAGTTCATTCTGCACGTCGAAAAAGACACGGTCTGGCGGCGGTTCAACGAGGATAAGTTCTGGCGGAAGCACAACTGTCTGCTCACGCATGGTGGTGGTCAGCCTCCGCGGGGTGTTCGGCGGATGCTCTACCGGCTCCATAACGAGTTGAAATTGCCGGTCTATTGCCTGCTCGATAACGACCCGTGGGGCTACTATATCTATTCGGTTCTCAAGCAGGGGTCGATCAATCTGGCCTACGAGTCGAAGCGGATGGCCATTCCGTCCGCCCGCTTCCTCGGGTTGCGATCGATTGACTATGACAAATGTGACCTGTCAGCGAGTGTGCAGATTGCCCTGAGTGATTCTGACATCAAGCGGGCCAAGCAGATTGCGGCCTATCCGTGGTTTGCAGCCAAGAAGGCCTGGCAAAAGGAAATTCAGAAGATGCTCTCCAACGGCTTCAAGCTTGAAGTGGAGTCGTTAATTTCAAAAGACATCAGCTACGTGACAGAGGTCTACACTCCGGAACGGCTCGCCGCTGGGGATTGGCTGGACTGATGTTACGCCTGCTGGGCCTTCCATGGCCCCGGCAGGCTTGGCTTTCGATCACGAAGCCGCAGGTTCGTGACTGAAAGCTGCTTCTCACATCCTGCTCGGTTTCGTTTTGGGTGGCGTTGGGTTGGTCACCGGCTTTGCCGGTGCTGCCCACCCAAGCCCGAGGCGCGAGCCGAGGGAATGTGCGCTGCCTCACGCCTGCCGAAACGTATTCCCTCAGCTTGCGCTTCGGGCTTTTGTGCGGTGGTGCCCACGCCTGCCGGTGCTATGTACGCACACCTGACTCGAGCGTTTCCGCGGCGCTGATGTCAATCGGGGCCAACGCCCTCAGCAACGGACATCGTCGGCGCGGCCGATGAGGCCGGTGCGGCTGAACTGCCGCGGGGCAGCCACCGCGTCACTGCCCTTGTCCTCCCGGGCGATGTCGGGAGGGGTCGGGGAACGGCCGAAGAACTGGGCGATGCGGCCGACAACAGTCTGCTGTTCGGCCGGTTCCAGTTCCGGGAAAATCGGCAAGGCGAGCGTCTCTTCTGCCGCCTGCTCGGTCACCGGCAGATCCCCAGCGTTCCAGCCGAGATAGGAAAAACAGGCCTGCTGGTGCAGCGGAACCGGATAGTAAATCTCGGTGCCAACGCCGGCGCTGCTGAGATGGGCTCGGAGGGCATCGCGTTTGCCGTCAGCTACACGGATGACGTACTGGTTCCAAACGTGCCGGCCACGCTGATCTGCTGCAGGCAGTCCGATGACATCAGTCAAGCCACAGCGGGTGAAGAGGTCGGTGTAGCGAGCGGCATTCTGCTCACGGTTGGTGGTCCAGGCATCGAGATGAGGCAGCTTGACCCGCAGCACAGCTGCCTGCAGCGAGTCGAGGCGGCTGTTGATGCCAATGAGATCGTGATAGTACCGCGGTTCCATGCCGTGTACCCGCAACTTCCGCAGGGAATCAGCCAGGTCATCGCGAGTGGTGCTCACGAAGCCACCGTCACCAAACCCGCCGAGGTTCTTGGTTGGGTAAAAACTGAAGCAGGCGACGTCACCGAGTCCTCCACTGCAGCGACCGTGCCAAGTGGAGAGAATCGACTGGGCGGCGTCCTCGATGATTGGCACGCCGGCCTGTTCAGCGAGCGGACGCAGCGCATCCATGTCAGCAGTCTGGCCAAACAAATGCACAGGCATGATCGCCCGAGTACGGGGGGTGATCCGCCGTGCCGCATCCTCTGGATCGATCAGAAAGGTATCTGCGCAGATGTCTGCGAAGACCGGCACGCCACCGAGACGGGTCACGGCGCTCGCTGTGGCGAAGAAGGTGTAACTCGGCAGAATGACTTCGTCACCCGCCTTGAGGTCCAGCGCCATCAAGGCCAGCAGCAGGGCGTCACTGCCGGAAGCGCACCCGATGACATGCGGGACGTCGAGCGCCGCCGCCAGTTCGTTCTCAAGGGCGGTGACGTCAGGCCCCAGGACAAAGCGGCCCGAGTCGCAGACCTCATCCATGACCATGCGGAACTGCTCGCGAAGCGGGCCGTTCTGTCGATCGATAGCGAGGAGCGGGACCGAGAGAAGGAGACCGTCGTCACTAGAAGCATCAGAGCCAGAGTTCGGGACGGGGCCGGTTGTCATCGCTGCAGACTCTCCGCAGGGGCTGGAAGGCGGCTGCGGAAGGTCGCAAACCGCATTTTCTCGTACAATCGTCATAATTGGCCCAGCCACTCCACTCCGTTTTCCGTGCCGGTGAACGAGCTGACCCGGGCCGTGAGCCAACAAATTGGAGGAGGGGAGTAGTTGTCCGGCCGGGCAGGTGTCAAGGTCAGGCCAGACCAGGGGCGACCGACAGGCAGGGGCGAATTGGGTGACGGAGTTTGACAGTATCTGCGGTTGGGCTCTAAATTCTCGGAACTGCGGGGCGGTCTGCAGCGACCGTTCCGACATTCCGGCGGTTCGGCGGACCAGCGGCAGACAGCCCGATTCCGGTACGCGGTGTCCCCCAGGGGGGCGGCTCGCCCCGGCGAAAGTGACGGAGTGGTGAAACACGTGAACTCGGCTCTCCCGCCGTCGCCCCGCCACAGGCCGGCTCGTTGTTCTTTTTGCGGAAACCGGCGGAGCGGATGAGTTCCACCATCGTCATTGATTTAGAACGGATCGCACAGCGTTTGGGCCTGCCCGAGGCCGGCGTGATTGCTGCGGTACACCTGCTTGATGAAGGCAATACCGTGCCTTTCATCACCCGCTACCGACGGGATCAGACCGGCGGCCTTGATGAGCTGCACATCCGCAGTATCGAGGAGGCGGTCAATCGGGCTCGGCAGTTGGGTGACCGCAAGCAGACGATCCTTCGAACGATCGAGGGGCAGGGCAAACTGACCCCGGAGTTGCACCAGCAGATCGAAGCGGTCGAGAACCCCAAAGTTCTCGAAGACATCTATCTGCCCTTCAAGCCGCGGCGGCTTTCTCTGGCCGAGCAAGCCAAGCAGCGGCGACTGGAACCGTTGGCACACGAAATCCTGAACGCTTCTCCAAAGGCGACCGAGCTTGAGACGCGGGCAGCCGACTTTGTTGATGCGGATGTCGGTGTGGCGACCGTGGCAGATGCGCTGCTTGGCGTGGGGCACATCATTGCCGACATGTTCAGCGAGCAGGCCGACCTGCGGCAGCGACTCCGCAGCCTGTTGTTCAAAAAGGGACGGCTTCGCAGCCAGCGGATTGAAACCCAGGGCCAGCCGCTCTCCAAAAAAGCCAAGCACTTTCGCGACTACTTTGACTTCAACGAACACCTGCAGAAGGTGCCCCCGCACCGCGTGTTGGCGATGAATCGGGGCGAGCGGGCAAAAATCCTGCGGGTGCGGGTCGAGGGGCCAACGGAGGAAATCCAGGCCTGTGCCGATACGTTGCTGGTGCCGGCAGATCACCCCCATGCCGACTTCCTGAGGAGCTGTTGTCGGGACGCCCTCGCCCGATTGATCCTGCCGAGTCTGGAACGCGAGGTGCGGCGGGAAATGGCTGAAACTTCGGAAGAGCACGCGATTGCGGTCTTCGCCCGCAACCTGCGGAATCTTTTGCTGCAGCCACCTGTCGCCGGCAAGATCGTGCTGGCCATCGACCCCGGCTTCAAGAGTGGCTGCAAGGCGGTGGTGATTGACGCCTGTGGCACGCCGAAGGCCCATGACATCTTGCACATCATCGGGAAGCCCGAACAGCGGGCAGCCGCCGCAGCCCGCATCATCGAACTGGTGAAAGAACACTTCTGCAACGTGATTGCCGTCGGCAACGGAACGGCTGGCCGTGAGGTCGAATCGCTGCTGGCCGAGTTGGTGGTTGGCGATTTGCAGGAGCACAACGTTGCCTATGTGATCGTCAACGAGGCAGGGGCCAGCGTCTATTCAACCAGCCAGTACGCCCGCGAAGAGTTGCCAGAGTTTGAGGCGGCCTATCGGGGGGCGGTCTCGATCGGCCGACGGCTGCTTGATCCACTTTCTGAGTTGGTCAAGATCGAGCCCGCGAATATTGGCGTTGGGCTCTATCAGCACGACGTCAAAGCTCGTCATCTCAATGCCTCTCTCGATGCGGTGGTCGAGGGCTGCGTCAACTACGTCGGAGTCGATGTCAACACCGCCAGTCCGGCGCTGCTGCGATATGTTGCTGGGCTCAATCAGGCGGTTGCCCGGGGCATTGTCGACTGGCGGGCGGCCAAGGGCCCCTTCACCTCGCGTGAACAGTTTCGTGAGGTGCCAGGGTTTGGCGATGCAGCCTACGTACAGGCTGTGGGCTTCCTGAAAATTGCTGATGCCAGCAATCCCCTCGATGCCACCCGCATCCACCCGGAAAGTTATGCGGTGGCCGAGCAGTTGCTTGAGAAGATCGGGCGGACTCCGGCTGATCTCACCAACCGCGAGCACCAGCGTGAGATTGCTGAGGCGATCGAAGCACTCGAACTGCCGGTGGTTGCCGCTGAATTGGGAGTGGGCCAGCTGCTCTTGGCCGACATCGCAGAGCAGTGTGTCCGGCCGGGCCGTGATCCCCGTGAAGACCTGCCCGAGCCGTTGTTTAAGCAGGGGGTCATGAAATTCGAAGACCTCGAAGTGGGCATGGAACTGCGGGGCTCCGTCCTCAACGTGGTCGACTTTGGGGCGTTCGTTGATATTGGGCTGCATGACAGTGGTCTTGTGCACGTCAGCCAGCTTTCGAGTGGATTTATTCAAGATCCCCACGCTGCCGTTGTGGTTGGGCAGGCGGTGCGGGTCTGGGTCATGGAACTCGACAAGAACCGGCGGCGGGTGTCACTGACCATGATCAATCCCGGCTCACGGCCTGCCCGCCCACCGCGGGCCGATCAGCGGGGTAACCGCAAGCAGGGGCCGGATGCCGCGGCATCAAAACCGCAGCGGCCGGAGGCGGCGGGCAAAACGCATTCTGGTGGTGGAAAGCCTCCCCCAAGCCGCCGCCGTCAGGGTGAGCGGCAGCCACGAGGCCCCCGGGTCTACTCGTCACGTGGTGAACGCGGGCCGCGGAAGCCACTGACCGAAGAGATGAAGTCGGGGACCGAGCCGCTGCGGACCTTTGGGGATCTCAAGCAGTTTTTTGACATCAATCGGCCAGCCGAAGCGAAGCCTTCCCGGAAGAAAAAGCGTGAGAGTGGCGGGGCTGCAACTGCCGCGTCGAAAGAGGCGTCGCAGGCGGTTGCCCCAGCAGCATTCGCAGGCCAGGCAGAAGAGGCCGTCTGCACCCCACCGCCGGTGGAACCTCCCTCAAGCCAGCAAGCTGCGAGCGTCTCTACAGCCGTTGTGCCCGAGAGCCTGCCAGTGACGCCAGCGTCCGGTGAAGGCAAGTTGTCGACCAGCCAGGACGCGTCAGCAACGGAATCACTACCGAGTCGACAAGCCAGTGATGACAGTCAGGCCAGCCAAGCCGGCAGTGATGGATCGGCCAGCACGACCGACACGCCCACTGAAGACGAGCCACACGGGGCCTAAACAAGCCGCTTGAACACCGTGAGCGGTCTACCGCTCGCGAAAGGTGATGCGACCTTTGGTGAGATCGTACGGAGAGAGTTCAACTCGGACCTTGTCCCCGGGGACAATCCGGATGAAGTGCTTTCGCATCTTACCGGCAACGTGGGCATTGACGATGTGCCCACCATCAATCTGAACCCGAAACCGGGTGTTTGCCAGGGCTTGGGTGACGACGCCCTCGACCTCGAGTGCCTGTTCTTTTTCCGCCATGGGGGTCCTGTGGAAAACGGTGATGCGAATGGATCGAACTGTATCCTGCCGGCTGGCATTCGTCCAGTCGACTGTCTTGAGGGCGGCTGCGACTGATTATCCATCGGCCGCGGCAGGGACCGCATCAGAGGCCTTCCAGCGGAGATAGGCATCCAGGAAGCCGTCGAGGTTGCCATCGAGCACACTCTGGAAATTACCGACGTAGTGGCCGGTTCGCTGATCCTTGACCCGCTGGTCCGGGTGGAGGAAGTAGTTGCGGATCTGTGACCCAAACCCGGTCTTGGGCTGCAGTTTGTATTTCGCGAGCTGTTCGGCCTCGCGTTTTTCCTCATCGAGCCGGGCGAGCCGGGAACGAAGCATTTTGATCGCGGTGGCCCGGTTCTTGTGCTGGCTTCGCTCGCTCTGGCACTGCACGACGATGCCCGATGGAAAGTGGGTCATTCGGATGGCGCTTGAGGTCTTGTTGACATGCTGGCCGCCTGCCCCACTGGCCCGGAACACATCCTCGCGAATGTCTTCGTCACGGATTTCGATGTCGGTGTTGTCCTCGCCGATTTCCGGAGAGACATCAACCGCAGCAAAACTTGTCTGCCGCTTGCCTTCAGCATTGAAGGGACTGATCCGGACGAGGCGATGAATGCCCATCTCACCCCGCAGATAGCCGTAGGCCCAGGGGCCGCGGATGGCAATGGTTGCATTCTGAATGCCGGCGACATCGTCGTCCTGACGATCGAGCAGTTCGATGCCGAAGTCGTGTTTGTTGGCCCACGCGGAGTACATCCGCAGGAGCATCTCGGCCCAGTCATTGGCGTCGGTGCCACCGTCGCGGGCGTGAATCGACACCAACGCATCACAGGCGTCGTGTGGGCCGCTCAGCAACGAGGTCAGTTCAAGGTGGTCGACCAGTTTCTCGACCCGCTCGACTTCTGCTGCCAGATCGGCTTCCAGCGATTCGTCTTCTCGGACGAGTTCGGTCAGGGCCTCAAGGTCATCGACTGCCGCAATAGCCTCATTGAGTGGCTTGAGCACGGCGTTGATCTGCTTCAGTTTGGCAACCGTCGCTTGGGCTTTGTCGGCATCATTCCAGAAGCCAGCCTCTGCCATCCGGGATTCGAGCGCGGTGGCCGAGGTGGTGCGTCCAGCGTAGTCAAAGAGAGTCTCGCAGTTGGAGGAGCCGGCCGCGAATCTCGTCTGCACGATGAAAGAGCGTTGTATCCATGTGCCGGATTCTACGGCCGGCGGCCACGGAAGAAAACGGGGTAGCTGTTTGCGCCGCGAGGCCCGTGGCTAACAGGCTGTGGAGACAGCCTGCCACCGCTCGGATGCGGCGACTGGCACCCCGGAAAACCTTCAGCGTTTCCTGGTGTTGCCCACGTGGGCTGTTGTTTGCCCGCACCCGCGGGCAAGGATCATGGATGGCTTTTTCTGCGGACAACTAGACGCGCTCAACACGGTTGCCTGGAATGCGACGGATGAGCCGACGGATTTCGAGGGCGGCGAGGGTCGCCAGCACTTGGGAAGACTCCAGCCCGGTTGCGACGGTAATGGCATCGATGTCGCTGCTGCGGTTGTCCTCGCTGGTGGTGTCGATGGCGGTGATCACCTGCCGCTGCAGGGCGTCGAGTTGCAGTTCAGCCGGGTGCCGAACAGCCCGGCCCGCTGAGTCCGTGACCGACGCAAAGAGTGGGCCGAGGTCTTCGAGAATCTCATCGACATTCGTTACCAGCGTGGCCCCATCACGAATCAGCCGATGGCAGCCGGTGCTCATCCGGCAGTCGATCGGCCCCGGAACCGCAAACACGTCACGCCCCTGCTCACCGGCGAGCCGGGCCGTGATGAGCCCGCCTGACCGTTCGGATGCCTGCACCACGACGGTGCCCAGTGAGAGCCCCGAGACGATACGGTTCCGCCGCGGAAAGGCTGCGGCCTGAGGCGGGGTGAACGGGGGCAGTTCACTGATGACTGCCCCGCCGTCAGCGACCTCGTGGGCCAGGCTGCGGTGCTCCGGCGGATAGATCTCAAGCAGTCCGCTCCCAAGCACTGCCAGGGTGCGGCCGCCGGCGGCGAGGGCAGCCCGGTGGGCAGCCGCATCAATACCCCGCGCCAAACCGCTGACAACGGTGCAGCCGGCCCGGGCCAGCCCTCCGGCAAACTGTTCTGCCACCCGGCGGCCGGCGGCGGTGGCATGCCGGGCTCCAACGACGGCAATCGCCAGCCCGTCGCAGGGCTGGAACTGCCCGCGGAGAAAGAGCAGGTCTGGTGGGTCGGCAATCTGCGCGAGCAGCCGGGGATAGTCGGGGTCTGACTCGAGGACGATGCCGATCCCGTGCCGGTCACAGTCGCGGAGGATCTGTTCGGCCGCCCCGCTCTGCCGATGCCTCGTGATCACCGCCGCCAGTTGCCGCCCAACACCAGGTACTTCTTGCAGGGCGGCCTCGTTCGCCGCAAGGACGGAGGTGGCCGTCTCGAAGTGGTCGAGAAGTCGTCGCCGCAACTGCGGCCCCAGTCCCGGGACGGCAGCAAGCTGAAGGCGGCCGAGGATCTGCGTGTCACGAGTTCCGGAGGGAGCGATGACAGGGGATGCTGGCATAGGGAAACCTCAGCAGCACAAACGGAGCCGGTGGCTGAACCTGCGACCAAACGGGTGGTGGCCTTTTGTTCACCATAGCGTGAGGCTGCAAAAAAAGCCAGCGTTCGGTTCGGAGGGAATGAGCCGATCAGCCGAGATGCTCGGAAGTCGGCCGCCGTGCAGCCGAGGCTCCACAAAATGACTCAAGGAGGCCTTTAGTTGCCGGCCTTGAGTTCAGCGAGGTGTTGGGCGGTATCGACCAGACGATCCCAGTTGGCCTCGACATACTCCGGCGGGCCACCCATTTCTGCAACGGCCACCGCGACCTCTTCTGTCGGGATCATTTCGATCGCATCCCAAGGGCAGACCTTGAGATCGTAGGGATTCGTCTTTTTGCCCGGAATATGCACGCAGACTTCGCAGCCGACGCACCGCTCGAGGTCGATCTGGCACCAACTCTGCAGGTTGTGGAACTGGTCGTACTGCTGCACCTTAATGATGCAATCAACAGGACAGACCTCCAGGCAGCTTTCGCAGCCAGTGCAGTTGTCAGCATTGATGACTGCCAGTTCTTTCGGCAGTTTTTTGCGGGGGCCTTGCTTCGCCATACCAGTGCAAATCGGTTGAAATGGGACGGAAATTCACCTCAGCCCACTATAGCCGCGACCATCGGCACGACCAAACCGAATCGCCGCCGGTCGCAGAAGCCCGGGTGCAGACCGGGCTGCCCGGTGCAGAATTGGCCGGTTCAGCTGGCGGCGTCGCCTTCCGGCAGGCCGCTGACAGATTCTCCGCGAATCAGGTCGGCGGCCGTCTGTCGGGCCCGGACGAGCCGGGCCTGGCCTCCGTCGAGCAACACCTCGGCTGGAAACGGCTTGGAGTTGTAATTGCTGGCCATCACAAAGCCGTAGGCACCCGCCACCTCAATCACCACGAGATCGCCAACCCGGGCCGGGGGTAGTTCACGGGTGGTGACAAACCCACCTTCTTCCTGCGTGAAGATATCCCCTGACTCACACAGCGGGCCCCCGATCGCCACCGGCTCGTGGCCTGGTGACGGATCGCCAGCAGGGCAAAGGCTCATGGGGTGATATGAGCCATAGAGCACCGGGCGTGCCAGCGTGTGGAAACCAGCATCGACCAGCAGGTATTTCTTACTGCCCTGCCGTTTGATCGCTCGTACCTCAGTGATCAGGCCGCCCGCTTCGGCCGTGAGAAACCGCCCCGGTTCAATCTCCAGCCGGATGCGGTGACCGAAGGCATCCTCCAGCCGCTTGCGGGTGGCATCCCACAGCGTGAAATAGCCCGACAGGTCGGGCCGCGCCTCAGTGGAACGATAGGGCACCGGCAGCCCGCCACCGGCACTGATGGTTGTCAGCGAGCGGCCGATCTCGCGGGCGGTCTTCTCCAGTGCGTCGGCGACGGTGGCCAGGTGTTCCAGGTCGGTGCCACTGCCGATGTGCATGTGGAGCCCGGTCACGCCCAGCCCGGACCATTCTGCCCGGCGGAGGACGTCAGGCACCTCCTCATGCCAGATGCCGTGCTTCGAGCCCTCACCGCCCGTGTTGGTTTTCTGACTGTGGCCGTGGCCGAAGCCGGGATTGATCCGCAGGGTGACATTCGCCCCCGGCACCCGCTCGGCGAGTTGGTCGAGCATGTCGGCGGAGCCACAGTTGACGTGAATGCCGTGCTGGACCACAGCCTCGAGGCTGTCGCGGTCGAAAATGTCGGCGGTGTAGACAATTGGATCAGCCGGGGGCAGGTCGTCTGCCAGCGTGGCGGCCTGCCGCGTGGTCGTCGGGTAGCCCGCCGCGATGGCCCGGGCGATTTCGCCATGACTGACGGCATCGACGAGCACGCCCTCCCGCCGGACGAGGTCGAGAACCGCCAGATTCGAGCAGGCCTTTTGGGCAAACCGCACGGTGTCCCAGGCAGCCAGATCGGCACACCGCTGGCGAATCACGGCCGCGTCATAGACATACAGCGGTGTGCCGTAGCGTGTGGCAAGCTCACGGATGTCGACGCCAGCAAACTGCCGGCGGATGCCGGAAGATTCACTGGGAGCCAGGGTGTGAGAGGGGGTGGAACTGGTCATGACACAGAAACATGTTCAAGAGGGAACGGGTCGATTCTGAATTCGGTCAGGTCGAGTGTAGCAGTCGGCAGAGGAGGCCACCGGCTATCCTTAGGGTGGTGGAGGAAAAAGCCAGCCGGGGCCCGCAGCCTCCGCTCGGACGAACTCCCGCCAGGTGTGAGGGTGAGGTTCGCTGCCGCCGCATCCCGTGGCCGATTCGTTTTCCGGAGGCGCTGAAGACGCACGATGCCAATTCCGACTGAGTATACCGGCACGCCCAATGCGGCTGCCTCTGCGGAGGGTGGCCCGTGGCCGCTGCCGAACGACCCTGCCGTGCCGAGCCGCGACCACCGCCGGCAGCGGACTGCTGGTCGGCTGCGGCTGCAGGCCTACCTCTACCTTGGAACCTGCCTGACGACCTTTGCTGCTGGAACCATTGGCTGGCAGCCGGCAATCCTCGGGCTGGACGATACCTTCTGGGCTGATGTCGGCACCCACTGGTCACGCGGGCTGACCTACATGCTGGCGGTCATGGCCATTCTCACCGCACACGAGGCGGGGCACTTTGTGGCCGCCTGGAAGCATCGAATTCCAGCGACGCTGCCCTACTTCCTGCCGGTGCCGGTCATGCTCACCGGCACGTTCGGTGCGGTGATCGGCATGGAGGGTTCGCGGGCAGATCGACGGCAGCTGTTTGATATCGCTTTGGCCGGACCGGTGGCAGGCCTGCTGGTGGCGGTTCCGATCTTGGCCGCCGGCATGCTCACCGGCGAGCCGGTCGCGACCAGCCCATTCGCCCTGCCGCTGCTGGGCACCTGGTTGCTCGACGTGCTGCGTCCCGATCTGGGAAGTGGCCTGACCATCGCCCCCAATCCGCTTGTGATGGCAGGCTGGGTCGGCATGCTGGTGACAGGCCTCAACATGCTGCCGCTGAGCCAACTCGATGGCGGGCATGTCTGCCATGCCCTGTTCGGAAGCCGCTCCTATCTGGTCACTCGCGGAGTTCTGCTTGCCGCGATTGCGGCCATTGTGATTGCTGGCGGCTATCAGTGGGTGGCGATGGTGGTGATCATCACGTTCATGGGGGTCGATCACCCGCCAATCCGGGCTGAGCAGCGGCCGCTCGACCCTGCCCGCCGACTGCTGGGGCTGCTCTCCCTCGCCATTCCCGTGCTGACATTCATGCCAGAGCCGCTCAGGCTGCCGTAGTTCAGGTCGGTTCGTTGACGCCCCCCGCGTGGACTCTCACAATAGGGCCAGCGGCAGGCAATCGGTTTTGCTCCGCAGCAACCCTCGAAGAGGTGTCTCGTGAATTTTATTAAGCAGGAAGATCCGGCGGTCTGGGCCGCAATTGCCGCTGAGCAGACCCGTCAGGCCGAGGGGCTTGAGATGATCGCCAGCGAAAACTTCACGAGCCCGGCAGTGATGCAGGCGGTCGGCAGTGTGCTGACCAACAAGTATGCGGAAGGCTATCCGGGCCGGCGGTACTACGGCGGGTGTGAGTTCGTCGACACGGTCGAAGACCTTGCCCGTGATCGTGCCAAGCAACTTTTTGGGGCGGAGCACGCCAATGTGCAGCCGCATGCCGGAAGCCAAGCCAATTCAGCAGTCTACCTGGCGGCGATTCAGCCGGGTGACACCGTGCTGGCGTTCGATCTCGCCCACGGCGGACACCTCACCCACGGCATGCGACTGAACAGTTCGGGCATTCTCTATCGGTTTGTCCATTACGGAGTGCGGCAGGACGACCACCTGCTCGACTTCGATCAGATCGCCCGCCTTGCCCGGGAACACAAGCCAAAGCTGATCGTTGCCGGGGCCAGTGCCTACCCGCGGGAGATTCCCCACGACCGCTTTGCCGAGATCGCCCGCGAGGTCGGGGCGAAACTGCTCGTCGATATGGCCCACTATGCCGGCCTTGTTGCTGCTGGCATCCACAACAGCCCGGTGCCGTACGCGGATTTTGTCACCAGCACCACCCACAAGACGCTGCGGGGACCCCGCGGTGGTATTGCCATGTGCCGTGCCGAGCACGCCAAGGATCTGGACCGGGCGGTATTCCCCGGCACCCAGGGCGGGCCATTGATGCACGTCGTGGCGGGCAAGGCGGTCGCCTTTGCGGAGGCGCTGCGGCCAGATTTCAAGGCCTACGCCCAGCAGGTGGTCGACAATGCCCGCACCCTCGCCGAGGCACTCGCTGCCGGAGGCGTGAAGCTGGTTAGCGGCGGAACGGACAACCACCTGATGCTGGTCGATGTAACCCCGCTGGGATTGGGTGGCAAACTGGCGGAGGCCGCGCTCGATCGCTGTGGCATTACCTGCAACAAGAACATGATCCCCTACGATGAGCGGAAGCCGGTCGACCCTTCGGGTATCCGCCTAGGAACGCCGGCGTTGACCACGCGGGGGATGGGGGCAGATGAGATGCACCGGGTTGCTGCCTGGATCTTGCGGGTGCTCAAGGCACCTGAGGATGAGCAAGTGATCGCCACCACGCGGCACGAGGTCGCCGACCTAGCTGAGCAGTTCCCCGCGCCGGCGGCCCGCCTGATCGATCGGCAGGAAGTGGTGGCCTGATGCCTCGCGACACCGGCCGGACGGTGCGGATCGGTCTGGTCCAGTCGGCCTGCACCGCCGATCGGGAGGCAAATATCGTTCAGGCCCTTGCTGGCATCGCGACGGGAAAAGCCCAGGGGGCGGAGGTCGTCTGTCTGCAGGAACTCTTCGCGGGCGAATATCCCTGCCAGACGGAAGAGCACGCCCGGTTCGACGAGGCGGAACAGGTTCCCGGCCCGCTTACCGATCGCCTGGCGGCGGCCGCCCGCGAGCATCAGGTTGTCGTTGTCGGCAGCGTCTTTGAGCGGCGGAGCCATGGGCTCTTCCATAACACGGCCGTCGTCTTCGACGCCGATGGGTCCCTGGCGGGCATCTATCGGAAGATGCACATCCCCGATGATCCGCACTACTACGAAAAGTTTTATTTCGCGCCTGGCGATACCGGCTTTATCAGTGTGCCGACCAGCCGGCTTCAGGTGGGGCCGCTGGTCTGCTGGGACCAGTGGTATCCCGAGGCGGCCCGGCTGACCACGCTGGCAGGAGCTGAGGTGCTCTTCTACCCGACCGCCATCGGCTGGCTCGATGGGGAAGAGGCCTGGCACCAGGAGCAGTACGAGGCCTGGGATGCGATGCTCAAGAGTCATGCCATCGCCAACGGTGTCTATGTGGTGGCGGTCAACCGCACCGGCCGGGAGGGGGCGTTGCGATTCTGGGGTGGCAGTGTTGTCTATGCACCCTCGGGGCAACGGCTGGCTGTCGCCAGCCACGAGGACGCCGCCACATTCGTTGTTGACTGTGACGTGAGCCGGCTGGAATGGTCGCGAACCCGCTGGCCGTTCTTTCGGGATCGGCGGATCGATGCCTACGGTGGGCTGCTGCAGCGGTGGGGAGAGGAGTGATGGCAGCAGCCGAACCGACAACCACGCCGCCAGCCGGCTATCGGCTGCCGGCTGAGTGGGAGCCGCATGCAGCCATCTGGCTGGCCTGGCCCCATCGCCGGGCGACCTTCCTCGGCGACTTTGCGGAGATTCCACCGGCCTTTGCCCGCCTAGTGCGGCTTCTGGCCGACCATGAGCCAGTGCGGGTGATTGGCAGTGAGACCGTGCTTGCTGATGCGGCGGTTCACCTGACGAACGCGACCAATGTCGAACTCGTCGAAATCCCCACGAGTGACTCGTGGCTGCGGGACACGGGACCGGTTTTCCTCACACCCCTGCAGGGGCCAGCCCCGCCGCTGGCCGTAGCCTTTGAGTTCAATGCCTGGGGCGGGAAGTATCCGCCCTGGGATGCCGATGCAGCCGTCGCGGCCGGTCTGGCTGCACGGTTGGGCCTTGACGTGCTGCGTCCAGGAATCGTGCTTGAGGGGGGCGGGCTGGAAACCGATGGTGCCGGCACGCTGCTGGTGAACCCTCGTTGCATTGAGGATCCGCGGCGGAACCCCGGTCGCAGCCGGGCTGACCTGACTGCCGTGCTGCAGCGATCGTTGGCTGTCGACAAGGTGCTCTGGGTCGGCGGGGAACTGGCCGGTGATGACACCGACGGACACATCGATCAGCTGGCGCGTTTTGTCGCTCCGGGGCGAGTGGTGGCGGCTCGTCAGCCTGATCGGGCGGACCCCAACCATGAGCCGCTGGAGGCGAACCTGCAGCGGTTGCGGACACTCGTCGATGCTCGGGGCTGCCCGCTTGAGGTGATTCCGCTCGACCTGCCATCTCGGCTGGGCTACGACGGGGTGCAACTGCCGGCAAGTTACCTCAACTTCGTCGTGGTCAATGGTGGAGTTATTGTGCCGACCTTCGAACACCCGGCCGATACGGCGGCGGTGGCGACACTGACGGAACTGTTCCCTGATCGCGTGGTCCACTCGTTTCCAGCGTTGGAGTTGATTCGGGGCCGTGGGGCGGTGCACTGCGTCACCTGCCAAGAACCGGCCAGACGCTTCTGACCTGGTCAGCCCCGTGAGGCGGTTCGGCGGCCCTGCCCGCGACACTTCCCGTCTTGCCGAATCTGCCCTGTGTGACGGCGGCAGCCGGGCTTGCAGCATCGGAGCAGGGACGCGACTATCCGTCGCATTGCTGGGACGCGACGGTCGGCTGGTGAACCGGCTGGGTACCGCGTTGTGACTGGCAGCGTCATGTCAGCTTCTGCGAGAGGAACCAATCGATCATGGAACAGGTTGCCAATATTGTGCAGGGCTGCGTCTCGCTCTTGGCCCGGCTGATGATCGTCGCCATCTTTTTGTTCAGTGCCTTCGACAGCAAAATCAGGCACTTCTCGCAGACGGCGGAATACATGCGGACTGAGGGCATTCCTAACCCCAGGCTGGCCCTGTTCGGCGCGATCGGCCTGATTCTGCTCGGTGGCCTCTCCCTGCTCGCCGGTGCCTGGACGCGGATCGGGTCGGCTTTCCTGTTTGTCTTTCTCGCGGCTGCCACCTTCTACTTCCACGACTTCTGGATGATCAGCGATCCGGCCCAGCGGCAGCTGCAGGTGATCCAGTTCATGAAGAACATGGCGATCGGGGGTGGCCTCTTGGCACTGATCTATGCCGGGGGTGGCCCCTGGAGTGTTGACGGCTGGATCGAACGGAAGCTGGAAGAAGCCGACACCACACCGGCGTCCTCTGGCAAGGGCTCGCAGCGGTCCAAGGCCGCCTGAGTATTCGACGCCGTTTGACGGAGACCGTACATTTGATGACGGCTCAGTCGTCGCGGTGAAGGCTGGCCACCGTCTCCCTTGTGTGTGGCTGGTCAATGGTCTTTCCTCTGGCGGATGATAATTCTGATCGGCAGCGGATTCCGCTGGTGACTTGGTCGCTGATTGCGGCCAATGTGCTGGTCTTCGTGCTCTTTCAGCAGGGAGGGCAGAATGACAACGTGACGCTCGCCTTCTGTCAGGTGCCAGCTGAGATCATCTCAGGTCGGGATATCGTGACGGACGACTCGGTCCGCGAGGTGGTCTACGAAGGGCAGCATGTTCAGGTGCCGATTCCCGGTCTGCGGCCAACGCCGATTCCGGTTTGGCTGACACTCATCACGGGCATCTTCCTGCATGGGGGCTGGATGCACCTGCTGGGGAACATGTGGTTTCTGTTCATCTTCGGTGACAATGTCGAAGACGACATGGGGCACGGCCGCTATCTCCTCTTCTATCTGGCCAGCGGTGTGCTCGCGTCGTTGGCCTTCGTGTTTCTCAATGCAACCGGGGAAGCGGCCCTGACGCCCTGCCTCGGTGCGTCGGGGGCGATCTCAGGCGTGCTCGGTGGCTACCTGGTACTGCACCCCAATCGCCGGGTGAGTGTGATTCTGCTGCGGATCATCATGGATGTTCCTGGCTATGTCGCCGTCGGCATTTATTTTCTGATGCAGATTGTTCTCGGTGTTTCCGACATCGGTGGTGGTGTGGCCTATTCGGCACACGTTGCCGGCTTCATTGCCGGTCTGATCCTGGCCAAGCCGCTGAGTGACCGTGACATCCGTCGTCAGGCGGATCAGTTGGTGGCGTTCCGCCGCCGCCGCGGGCGGTGACTTGTGCAATCTGGTCAGCGGATGCTGTCCATCACCCCAGAGTCCAGCAGTATGTATTTTCTTGCCGGTCAATTTCTGGTGCTTGCCCTGGCCGTTGCCGTGGCTGGTTGGCTGCTGGCCCGATCGGCTGATCAGATCGCCGAGGCCACCGGTCTTGGGCGACTCTTGATCGGCAGTCTGCTGTTGGCAGCGGTTACCTCGTTACCCGAACTCTCGGTCGATATCGCTGCTGTTCGGGCCGGATTTGTTGATCTGGCCGCTGGGGATCTCTTCGGCAGTAGCTTGATGAATCTGCTCATCCTTGCCGTGATTGACCTGAGTATTCGTTCGGGGCGGCGGATGCTCTCGCGGGAGGCCGCCTCGCATGCCCTGGCGGCCACCCTGGGGATTGCCCTGACTGCTCTGGCTGGACTGGCGGTTTTGACTGCTGGTCGCCTCCCGGCGGTCACGGTGCTGGGTGTCGGCGGCTGGTCCTGGGCCATTCTACTGGCCTACCTCCTTGGTGGGCGCATGCTTTTTATCAACCAGCGGATCGCGGTGCGACTAGCGGCTGAGGCCCGGGGCGACACGCCGGTGAAGTCCGCAGGAAAAATTGGCCGGAGCCCACCGGTGTGGCGGGCAGGCGTCATTTTTGGAGCGGCGGCTGTGGCCCTGCTTGTCACCGGGCCGCGGCTGGCTCATACGGCTGGGGCACTGGCCGAAGCGACTGGGCTCGGCGGCACCTTTGTCGGCACGACGCTGGTCGCTCTCAGCACCTCGTTGCCTGAACTAGCCGCCACCATCACGGCCGTCCGGCTTGGTGCGATCGATTTGGCGATTGGGAATGCGTTCGGGAGTAATGCCTTGAATATGGTGTTGTTCGTCCCCCTCGACGCCGTTCACGCCGGCCCCTTGTTCACTGAGGTGTCGCCAACCCATGCGGTGACGGCCTTCGCGGTCGTGCTTGCCACAGCCATCGCCATTCTCGGGCAGTTGTATCATGGGGAGCGACGGCTGCCGCTGATTGAGCCGGATGCCTGCCTGATGCTGCTGGTCCTCCTCGGTGGGCTGCTGCTGGTCTATACGCTGTCTTGAGCCACCCCTAACTGCCAATGGTGTTATGCCTGAGTCTGATCAGCCAATGACCACACCGGCTGCGGCACTGCAATCAGCCGCCTGGCATGCCCTGCCAGTTGAGGAGGTGGTGACGCGGCTCGATACCGATCTGACAGTGGGGCTGTCCGAGGCAGGAGCGGCCGAGCGGCTGGAGGCCCTGGGCCCCAATCAGTTGCAGGAGGCCGAACCACCGGCGTGGTGGTGGAAACTGTTACGGCAGTTTCAGGAGTTGGTGATCTGGATTTTGCTGGCCGCGGCGGTGATTTCAGTGGCCATCGGCGAGTGGGCCGACGCTGCGGCAATTGTGGCGATCGTGCTCGTTAACGGCGTTATCGGCTTTCTGCAGGAAGAGCGGGCCCGACAGGCTCTGGCGGCACTCAAGCGGCTGTCGGCGCCGGTGGCTCGGGTAACCCGCGGGGGTGAGACCCGGCTGGTGCCTGCTGGTGAGCTCGTGCCGGGTGATCGGATTGAACTCGAGGCCGGCGACCACGTGCCGGCCGATGCCCGCCGGTGCGCGACGGCCAGCCTGCGGGT